>CAJTOV010000389.1 GCA_910577765.1 uncultured Lachnospiraceae bacterium | reverse complement strand
TACATGTATTTTGAGATTCCCCAGGACCAGGTGGTCTTCCATATGATGGGCGAAGGCAGTGAGACCCGCCATATTGTCATGCAGAACGAGCAGGCCGTGATCAGCCCCTCCTGGAGCATCCACGCCGGAGCCGGAACCAGCAACTACACCTTTATCTGGGCCATGGGCGGCGAGAACCAGGCCTTTGACGATATGGACACTATTCCCATGACCGAACTGCGGTAACAAAGGGGGCAAAATACCTTTTGCCCCCAACATCATAATAATAAGGAGGAACACACGATGATTCTGGATCAGGCAAAGAATCTGGATTTCTACAAGACCCTGGGAGTAGGCGACCGTTACGCCAAAGCCATCCAGTGGCTGAAGGACAATGACCTGGCTGCCCTGGAGAACGGCAAGTACGAGATTGACGGCAAGGATGTATACGCCAATGTCATGTCCTACACCACCCTTCCCTGGGAGGAGGCCAAGTACGAGGCCCATGAGAACTACAGCGACATC
>CAJTOV010000388.1 GCA_910577765.1 uncultured Lachnospiraceae bacterium | reverse complement strand
TCATGCGTAACCATCACCAGCGTCTGGCTGTGCTCCCGCACAATCTTCTGCATCAGCCGCAGCACATCCATGGTCGTATGCGAATCCAGGTTCCCCGTCGGCTCGTCCGCGAAAATAATCTGCGGATGCACAGCCAGGGCCCTGGCAATGCCCACCCGCTGCTGCTGGCCTCCGGACATCTGGTTCGGCATATGCCGTGCAATCTTTTCAAGCCCCACCAAAGCCAGGTATTTCCTGGCCTTTGCAAGCCTCTTTTTCTTCGGAATGCCCTGGAAGGACAGCGGGAGCGCGACATTCTCCACCGCGTTCATGGTCCCTAACAGATTATAAGACTGGAAAATAAATCCGACCCTTTTGCGCCGGAACGACACGAGCTGGTTCTCAGTCAGCTTCTCAATATGCTGGCCCGCGATCACGATCTCGCCCCTGGTGGGCTTCTCAAGCCCTGCCAGCATATTTAAGAGCGTCGATTTCCCGGAACCCGAGGTGCCGACAATGGCGCAG
>CAJTOV010000387.1 GCA_910577765.1 uncultured Lachnospiraceae bacterium | reverse complement strand
GTAAGGAATGGAAACTGGAGTACAACAGACGGACATCTGTGGAGAGGTCAAATAAACGGGAAAAGATAGATTATAAATTAGAAGACGGCAGGCACCGCTCTTCTAAGATGTGGTACTGCCGCCTCTATGCAATCATGATGCTGCAACATCTTGATGCATGGAAAATGCCGCCTCGTGTTGACACCATTTTTACATTCACACGAATGGCAACCGCAGTTTAATTAAAAGTTTCCCAATCTGTCGGACTATAGAAGCCCGACAGATTGATTCACATCCTTCCTTGGGCGACCGCGCGGCCTCTTAGGCTTGACGGTCTCCGGATCCTTGGGCTTAGGCTTGCGCCCCCGCTTCTTAGGTTCTGGTTTCGGTTCCGGGATAGAAAGGCCAAGTGCTTCCAGTTCTTCAAACACACCCTTGAGCGTGTGTACCCAGTAGCCGTCATCTGATCTCGGTTCCGGCGGTGCATCCGTCCTCCGCCAGGCAGAGGAAAGGTCATCCATCAGG
>CAJTOV010000386.1 GCA_910577765.1 uncultured Lachnospiraceae bacterium | reverse complement strand
AAAATGTTGATTGCCGAGTGCTCCCCATACTTCTTGATGGGAAGAATCCCTGTCATATAGGCCAGGTCCACATAATCCTGCCCCTTGAAAAGTCCCCGGAGAAAATCCAGGTATTTTTTCTGGATGTCCTGGCGGTCCTTTGCAAGGCGGAACACACAGTCCCATTCGTCTATAATAAAAATAAATCCCTTTCCGGTCTGTGCATAGATCTGTTCCAGGGCATCCGGCAACCCATATGAATCTTCCTCAAAACAGTTGCCGTATTCTGCCCGAAGCTCTTTCATGACGACTTTTTGAATTTTATCAATGAATATGTCCAGGTGGGATTCCTGGAACAGAAAACGCTGTATATCCAGCCGGATTACATTGTGCTGGTTTAAATGAGCCGGAAAAGCAGGGTCTGTTTCTGCCTTCCGCCCCGAAAACAGTTTTCCGGAACTGCATCCGCGGCTGTAATAGGCTGACAGCATATCTGCTGCCATGGTCTTTCCAAAGCGTCTCGGCCTG
>CAJTOV010000385.1 GCA_910577765.1 uncultured Lachnospiraceae bacterium | reverse complement strand
TAGTGGGCCACCATGGAGTCGATATTTCCCGCTCCGATGAGCACCCCCAGCCGGGGACGTCCTAGGGCCTGAAACCCCTCGGCAGACCGCCAGTCCGGCTGGGCCAGGACTGCGGTCCGATAGCCCTCCGCCTCTAAGAGCCGTCCGATGATTGCGCTCCCAAAGGAGGGATGGTCCACATAGGCATCCCCGGTGATGAGCAGAAAATCGTAACCATCCCACCCCCGGCGGGCCATATCCTCCCGGTTCACAGGGAGAAACAGGGTACGGTCAAAGGACATGCCGCTCCCTCCTTTCTGTTTCACTCTGGTTATCCTCTCCCGCAAGAGGGAGTTTTACTGGTCCAATCCAATGTATTTCTCCATCCGGCCCAGGCCCTCTCCGGTCTCGGTAAAGCCGAACTGCCGGAAATAGCCTCGCGCTTCCTCTGCCGGACAGGGCAGCACAATCCGGTCCAGGCCGCTTTTGCGAAACACCGAGACCGCCTGACCGATGAGCTGAACTCCCA
>CAJTOV010000384.1 GCA_910577765.1 uncultured Lachnospiraceae bacterium | reverse complement strand
GGAGGAAATTCAAAAAACAAAAAGGAGAGTGCATTCATTATGAGAAAGCAGACAAAATTAGTTGCAGTTGCATCTGCAGCGGCTCTGTTGGCTGTCGGCGCTTCCATGACTTCCTTTGCAGCTGCTGGCTGGGTAGAGGAAGATGGACAGTGGTTCTTCTATGACCGCGACGGAAACAGAGTAGAGGATACCTGGAAGAAATCCGGAGACAACTGGTACTGGCTGGACAGCGAAGATGGCGGCGCAATGGCCATTGACAAGCTGGTAGACGACGATGACAACTACTACTATGTGGACTCCAACGGTGTCATGGTCCGCAATACCTGGGTAAAGGTTATCAACGAGGACCAGGATGATGACGAGGATCCGGCTGAGTATGTTTATTACTACATGCAGTCCAATGGTAAGGCCTATAAGGCAGGTGACAACAGCACCACCAGGTTCAAAACCATCGACGGCAAGCGCTACGCCTTCGACGAGGACGGCAAGATGCTGTACGGCTGGGTAAA
>CAJTOV010000383.1 GCA_910577765.1 uncultured Lachnospiraceae bacterium | reverse complement strand
AGCTGCTCCGGCAGAACTCCTTGTCTCCCTGTATCAGGGCTACCATGCCCCGGAGGGAAGTGAGCTTGCCGCAGTCCTCAATGGCGGTGGTATCTCCTCCATGGTACATGCCGGGATCATTGTGCTTATCTCTTCCTCCTATTCCGGCATTTTCTCCCATACGCCTCTCCTGGCGCCGGTAAAGAGGATCCTGGAGAGCCAGTCTCTGCGCCTTGGGGCTTTTGGAACCACGACCCTGGCAGCGCTTCTATCCTGCGCTGTCAGCTGCAATCAGAGTCTGGGAACCATTCTCACCTGCCAGCTCTGCCAGGATCTCTATTCCCGGAGAGAGGATCTTGCCCTGGCTCTTGAGGATACGGCTATTGTTCTGGCCGCCCTGATCCCCTGGGGGATAGCCGGCGCCGTCCCTTTAGTCACCCTGGGAGCACCTATGGCCTCCATGGCTATGTCCTTCTATCTGTGGTTGATCCCGGTATGGCGGCTGGTATGGGAGCTGTGGCACATAAAAAGA
>CAJTOV010000382.1 GCA_910577765.1 uncultured Lachnospiraceae bacterium | reverse complement strand
TGATGCTCTTTGTCAATGTTGTCTACTCCGATATTAAACTCTTCTTTCCACGTAAATTGAGTACTCATGTGGTCTTCTGCCGCCAGGAATACGGATAAGCACTCCTGAAGTGCCATCGTCCCATTCCCCTTTTTGTGATGCTATGTCCGGCAGGCTCTCCTTTCTTGTTTTTTGAACATTTTCCCAACGATTGTATCACTCTGTTTCTGGAATATGCAGGAATCTTTGTAATTATATAACACTTTTTCAAATGATTCAAGATGTTATCCCGGTAGATTCCCGGCAAATGGTGCGTGTGAGTTACTTTTCACGGCCTGGGGAAATAGGGCATGATTACAAGGGACTCCCGAGAGTCCCTCATCCTGCTTTACATTCAGATGGAATCGTATCAGCAGATCCGGGATCTTTAGATACTGACATGACTGGTCCTGGTCTTTCGAAAACTTCTTTTACTGACCGGTAAAGATTATCCATATTGCCTGATGCGAAGTGGTCCAGAACGCTGAAACAT
>CAJTOV010000381.1 GCA_910577765.1 uncultured Lachnospiraceae bacterium | reverse complement strand
CAGACAGACCAGTCTGCCGAGAAATATAAGGGCGGCCTTTATCATGACTCTTTCGGTCATGCTTTATGTAAGCTATGGCGGGAGTCTGGTTCATGAACCCGCCAGTATTCTGGAGTTTGCGGTTATGCTGGTGATGGAGCTGTTCTTCGGAGCGACTCTGGGCTTTGCCATGGAGCTGTCTTTTTTCGCAGTACGGTATGGAGCGTCACTGATGGACGCAGTTATGGGGCTCAATATGGCCCAGGTCTATGATCCGATTAACGGCAGTCAGATGACCATTACAGCCGGTTTGTACAATGCGTTTCTGTTCCTGGTTTTCATCGCCACCAATGGCCATGTGCGGCTGATCAGTATTTATTACGGTTCCGCGGCTCTGGTGCCTTTTGGGACAGTCAGTTTCCGGCCAGAGCTTGCCCTGGCTGTGATTGATATGATTTACAATGGGATTCTTATGGGAGTTCAGATCGCCTTCCCCATCATAGCCATGGAGATGGTGGCGGAGACAGCCGTGG
>CAJTOV010000380.1 GCA_910577765.1 uncultured Lachnospiraceae bacterium | reverse complement strand
GCATATATCACCAGCAGCCATTTTATATTTGACATATTGACGCACAGCGAAGTGATCTGGGTCACGCTGTTGCAACTGTTCAAACATCAAATCAACGGCATTTTTGAAATTTTCGTCATCTTCCCGAACCTCTGAGGCATTTAACATTTCCAGCAGCGTGGTCATGTTCTTTTCTTCCTCCGGGGCCTCATACCAGATGTAGGCGATCAACGCTTGATAGTACAAGGCTTCGGCTTTGGCCCAAAAATCCTCACCGCCTTTGCTGTCCTCGCCCTTGGTATTTTCCATGATGCAGTTGACCAGCTTCAGAATGTCGTTCTCGCAGTAGATGTACTTGAACGGGTTATATCTCATGGATTGCTTAAAATTGATGGTGTTTAACACCCTGATTTCATACCCGCCTCGCTCCAACATTTTTCCACATTCTTCCAAAACTGTACCTTTTGGGTCCGTGACAATATACGAAGCGTTCATCTGCATGAGGTTGGGCTTAATGTGAAATCGTGTCTTGCC
>CAJTOV010000379.1 GCA_910577765.1 uncultured Lachnospiraceae bacterium | reverse complement strand
TACAAAGAATCAGATTTATTCTGCCATGGTGGTCTATGGTCTTTTGACTTATAATCAGGAAACCGGGGAAGTCTCCATTCCCAACAGAGAACTGATGATGAAATTTAACGATCTGCTGATGTGCAATGAGAGTTTCGGATATGTCCACAGACTTGCCGCCCAGTCTTCCAGGATGCTCAAGGCTACCCTTGACGGAAATACTCAGACCATGGCTGAAATTTTGGAATACGCTCACAATACGGAATCTCCCATTTTCTCTTACAACAGCGAAATTGAATTGTCCGCTGTGGTCAATCTGGTCTATCTTGCCGCCAGGGACAGATACCGCGTGGAACGGGAGGATAAAGCCGGGAAAGGTTATGTGGATTTTATCTTTTATCCTGAGAGGACGGGCGATGACGCAATCATTCTTGAATTAAAAATTGACGACACGCCGGACGAGGCTATCCGGCAGATCAGAGATAAACGATATGACCTCCGCTTCATGGGAAAACTGGGGGAACAGCCCAAATACA
>CAJTOV010000378.1 GCA_910577765.1 uncultured Lachnospiraceae bacterium | reverse complement strand
TATCTATATCATCTTTATCTACATCAAGATTGTCTTTACGCTTATAAAAAAGATAAAAGAAGTTGTCTCTATCTCTCTCCTTAGCTTCTATAGCGGATACAATTTTTCCTACAGCAGCAATTTTTTCTCCATCTTTCGTTTGAAAAGCAATATTTGTTGCCGAAAAATCAGGTTTTCCAAAGCCACTGTTAAATTGCGATGCCATCAATATAACAAAATTACAACTAATACCCTTTTCGCTTGCATAACCTTCCAGAGAATGCACTACTTTTAAAATCATCTCTTTATTCTCTAATTGAACCCTTTTTGTTTCTGAGTCCATATCAGTAGAAACTAAAGTTTCTTTTTCTTTTTCCAGTTTGGCAATCAAAGCATCGTCTATTACCCAGGAATCAGTACTTTTAATTAGGTATTTTGCTGTAACACTCATGGCCTGTTCAAATTTTTCTAACAAACTTCCTCCTGAAGCCATATCTAGTACGAATGCTTTATATTCAGCTTCTGACTTCCAAACA
>CAJTOV010000377.1 GCA_910577765.1 uncultured Lachnospiraceae bacterium | reverse complement strand
ACGGCCTCGATACCGGCCAGGTCTTTGGCGGCCACCTTGTAAGCCCTGGCATTGGCAGCGCCCCAGATGGTTACGGTGTTGTAGGCTTTTCCGTTTAAGTCACCCAGGTTCTCCAGGGTACCGTTGATATCGTCCTCCAGCTCCTGGCCTTCGTTAAAGTCCGGAACCTGGGATGCACCGTCATTGCCTTCGGGTGCCTGGCTCTCACCCGCGTTATTCCCGTCTGCCGGAGTTGTCTCGGCAGGTGTTTCCACCTCTACCGGGGTATCGGTTACATCCGTCCCGTCGGCTGGGGTGGTTTCTTCTATAAAAATGTCAGCGTCTCCGCTTTCTTCCGTTGCATCGGTCTCGTCGTCCGCCGCGCTGCTCCCATCAGCAGCACTGGTCCCGCCATCTTCGGCATCTGCCCCGGTGGTCTCCTGGGAATCGGCTGCGCTGGTCTCCTCAGTTTCAGACGATTCCGTCTCTTCGGTCTCAGCTTCCCGGGTTTCCTCGGTCTCTTCTTCGGTCTCAGCC
>CAJTOV010000376.1 GCA_910577765.1 uncultured Lachnospiraceae bacterium | reverse complement strand
ACTTTATCCTCCCTCTCTTCACTTCCTGGCTTCATACCGGGCAATCGCCTCCGGCAGATGAATCCGGTTCTCATACAACGCCTTTCCGATAATCGCCCCCTGGATGCCATTTTTATAGAGGGTTTCCAAATCCTCCATGGAAGATACGCCGCCGGAAGCGATCACATCCAGACCCGTCTTTTCCGTAAGCATTTTTGTATAGGGCACATTAGGGCCTGTCAGCATACCGTCCCGGGAAATATCCGTATACACAATATGCTGTACTCCATACTCTTTCATTTTCAGGCAAAGTTCCAGGGCTGTCAAGGCGCTGGTCCGCTCCCATCCCTCCACGGCCACCATGCCGTCCTTGGCGTCCACACCGGCCACAATCCGCTCCGGCCCAAACTGGTCTACCAGTTCCCGGATAAATTCCGGCTGCTGTGCCGCCTTTGTCCCGATAATACACCGGCTCACACCAAGATCCAGCATATATTGAACTGCTTCCACGCTCCGAAGACCACCTCCCAGCTCCACTG
>CAJTOV010000375.1 GCA_910577765.1 uncultured Lachnospiraceae bacterium | reverse complement strand
CCATGTCCGGGGCCGTTTCCGGCCTGCGGGATGTCCCGGCGTTCCAGCAGATGTTCATCATGTTCAAAAATCCGCTGCTGGGCGTACTGGCGGGCACGATCCTCACGGCCATCATCCAATCCAGTTCTGCTTCCGTGGGCGTTTTGCAGGTATTAGCGGCAACTGGTCAGGTTTCCTACGGCGCTGCGATTCCCATTATCATGGGGCAGAATATCGGCACCTGCGTGACGGCTATGATCTCCTCCGTAGGTGCGAACAAGAACGCAAAGCGGGCCGCTCTTGTCCATCTTTCATTCAATATCATCGGAACGGCGGTCTGGTTGGCGGTGTTCTGCGTTCTAAAGGCGCTGCTGCGGCCTGTCATTCTGGACGAGCCCGCCTCTCGCCTGGGCATCGCCGTGGCCCACTCGGTATTCAATGTCCTGTGTACGCTGCTGATGCTGCCCCTGTCCAGTTTTCTGGAGAAGCTGGTCACCATCCTCGTTCCCGATGATAAGCGGTCGGACGCGGTGGCGGAGC
>CAJTOV010000374.1 GCA_910577765.1 uncultured Lachnospiraceae bacterium | reverse complement strand
CATTTTCTGAAAAGATACCTGTAGGTATTTATTCAGATTTAACGATTGATTTAAGCACGATAAAGTATAGTTTATGAGAATTGATAAAACCCCATCCCCCAGTTCAACTGGGGGATGGCAGGTAAATAATAACTAATGTCCAGGCTTCTTGTCCCCGGTGTTTTTCAGGGGCAAGAAGATGCCCCGTCTGAACTGTTACGATTTCACAGCACGGATGAATTCCTGACGTACTTCTTCATTGGGAATGAAGACAGATTTTTCAGTACTGTCATGTGCCAGATACCCCAGATGGACAAGGAGGGGCAGGACATCGTCTCTGCTGTGGATGCTGGTCATATCATTCTGGAAAGTTCCCGTGTCTATGGGGCAGCGTGCTCCACCCAGCATTTGGAAAAGGGTTTCTTTCAGCCCATCCAGATCCATATAAAGCTTCAGCGATTCATAGGTTTCTGTCTCTGTCCAGTAGTTTCCGAATTCTTCATTTCGCATGGCCTGTGTCACAGAACTGGGGCCGTATACA
>CAJTOV010000373.1 GCA_910577765.1 uncultured Lachnospiraceae bacterium | reverse complement strand
GAAAAATCAAGGTTATAAGATGACTTTGGTTTCGACTCGGGTTGACGAGGAAGCACAACATTTATATCGAAAACTGGGATATATCGATTGCGGTGGATTGATACTTTATCATACGCCCTTTGATCAGCCTATGGAACTGTTTTTTAGAAAAGTATTATAGGCGATATTTTGAAAGAATGTTCCGTCCTGCACGCCTGCGAAACGAACCGTAGGCTCCGCTGCACCGTCGCTTCGCAGACATACAGCTGACAGGAATATCAAGCACTATTTACTTCGAGATTCGTGCAACGATGTTACCGTCAGTGGACAAGGGGCGTGTGTTCCCTTATCCACTGAGGGTAAACAGGGAAGAGGAGAAAGTGTTCATGTTATGGGAAAAGAAAAATAAGTTTTGGAAAACAGGTTTGCTTGAAAACCTAAAAAATATCTTGATGCCATCTGACAAAAATAAAGTAAAAAATAGAAAGTATCTTTTTTTTAGAATGATTAGCATAATGCCGTTTATCTTGGCGGGATGTAAG
>CAJTOV010000372.1 GCA_910577765.1 uncultured Lachnospiraceae bacterium | reverse complement strand
CTTGATCTGGCCAGAGATAACCTGGCCGTCGCCATCCGCATAGTACCATCTCTCGTTTTCATCATCCGCATCATCCGCTGCGAAGGTAGCATTATAATTGCTACGGAAGGTATTGTCATTATCCTCATCGGGAGCGATTACACGGAACCAGCCTTTGGTTACGCGGGCGCCATCATCTACATTGTTGAAGTATCTCCAGTTTGAGGTTGATGCCAGGCTAGCAGTATTGTTAGTTGCGGCGGTCCATTCGTAAGTCATAACGCCGCGCTCATCGAAACCATAACGCCGGCCATTGATTCTAACCTCATCAATTGCTTTTTCAGCACTATCTTCATTGAATCTCTTCTTACCATTGGATTTGAAGTTGAACCAATAATCCATATCGTCTTCTTCGATGTCATCATGAACGGTGATCTTCTGCCAGCCGGTCTTCATAGCACCGTCATCCCAGGAACCCAGATAATACAGGGTGTCGGACTCGGCCCATCCATCCTCGTCGGTTTCCCTCTCGCCGTCTGCGG
>CAJTOV010000371.1 GCA_910577765.1 uncultured Lachnospiraceae bacterium | reverse complement strand
AAGCCATATACTTGTTTTGTGGGCATTTCTATTAAGATGAAAAAGGCATAGGAGCAGGAACATGGGAAGTTATTTGAATCCGGGAAATAAGGGCTTTTGCGAAAGCCTGAATTCCGCCATATATGTGGATAAGTCAATGCTGATTAAAAGGACAAACCAGGTCCTGAATACCCGCCAGAAGTTCATGTGTGTCAGCCGTCCGCGTCGTTTCGGGAAATCCATGGCAGCGGATATGCTGGCAGCCTATTATGACCGGGATGTGGATTCCTCGGAATTGTTTGATAAGCTGGCAATCAGCAGGGAGGAATCCTGCAAAAAGCACTTGAATCAGTATGATGTGATTAAGATCAATATGCAGGAATTTTTGAGTGCGGCAGGCAGTGTGGGGGAAATGCTGTCGATGCTGCAATCAAGAATCATCCTGGATTTAAAACGGAAATATCCGGACTATGCAGATAGTAATCATTTGATATTTGTAATGCAGGATATATTTGCATATACGAAACATCTTTTTGTTATTCT
>CAJTOV010000370.1 GCA_910577765.1 uncultured Lachnospiraceae bacterium | reverse complement strand
GTGTAGACAGCGAGGTAATAGGATCATAAGGCATTTCAGCCCCGAAATATAGTAAAACTGGTGTGCCGACGCTGTGCTCATAGCGGAAGGCAATATGTGTATAAATCGTTTTGGTGAGAATATACGCAGCATCACGGAGTCTAAGGTCAGCCATGTTACACAAGAGCATTACATCAACTGGGGAGAGCCTGGGTCTTCCGTATGGTGTGCGCCATGACGGTATGACGGATAACTAACGAAGGAAGGCAAAGGAGGCACAGGCAGTCGGATGGCCGGATAGTACCGGAGAAGGCGGGCAATGCCGCCGGAGGGAAGCCGAAAGAGGATTGACCTCACAAGTCCTGCCATGCAAAGCCATATCTTGAGGGAAACATTATCTATACACAGGGATAGGCAACATAATGGGAACGGCACTTGAGAGAATATTACAGTTATCAAGAGAAAATCCAGACATGGTATTTACGTCTATCGGGCATCTGATAAACAGGGAACTGTTGAAAGAATGCCATGAAAAGATGGATGGG
>CAJTOV010000369.1:241-528 GCA_910577765.1 uncultured Lachnospiraceae bacterium | reverse complement strand
GCCAGTCCAGCTTTGAGCTGGGGTATGCCCTGAAATTCATGCGTGTGCTGATCCTGATCCTGACAGCCCTGTGGAGCGGCTGGGGATATCTGGCAGGAATCGTGCTGTCGGTTTGTGCCATCGTATTTAATAAGACTATTGCGGGGAAAAGTTATATATATCCGCTGATTCCCTTTAAATTCAGTGAATTGAAAAAAAGATTTTTGCGGGGAAGGCTGCCGATGGAGGAGAAGTAGGGCAGGCGTCCGCCCGATGTGGAAAACTGGACAAAAACAGTCATACAAGCA
>CAJTOV010000369.1:0-231 GCA_910577765.1 uncultured Lachnospiraceae bacterium | reverse complement strand
GCTTGACGTCTGTTTTTGTCCAGTTTTTCCCGTCCTGTGAACTGTAACCTGTTTTCTGTTATTTCGTAACAGTTCAGATACTCCCTGTTATGTTATGTCTCTGTGACTGAACCGGTAAAAAGGATATCCCGGTTGATAGTTTCGTAAAAAATCTTTCGGATCTTATCTGGATCAGAGGTCTGCCCCAGGATCCACATGAGCTTGGTAACGGCGGCTTCCAGGGTCATGTCG
>CAJTOV010000368.1 GCA_910577765.1 uncultured Lachnospiraceae bacterium | reverse complement strand
ACATTCAAAGCGCCTTAAGCTCCCTGTTATGGAGAAACAATTTTTCCAGCCACAGCACAGGCAGCAGCCACTGCCGGGGAAGCAAGGTAGATCTCCACCTTGGAGGTTCCCATGCGTCCCAGGAAATTCCGGTTGTTGGTGGCCACTACCCGCTCTCCATCACAGAGAATCCCGCCGGTCCGGCCGCAGCACAGCCCGCACCCCGGATGGGTGACCACGGCTCCCGCCTGAATCAGTGTTTTTAAGATACCGCAGGCCGCCGCCTCCTCATAGACCTTCCTGCTGGCCGGTGTTACAATCAGTTTTACAAAGGGGGCCGCCTTTTTGCCTTCCAGAATCTTGGCGGCTGCAGCCAGATCCTCCAGACGGCCGTTGGTGCAGGAGCCGATAAACACCTGGTCGATGCTTATTCCCTCAAGGCTTTTCACATCCCGAATCTTGTCCACCTGGGAGGGACAGGCCATAACCGGGACAAATTCATCTCCCCGATAGGTAAGTACCTTGCAGTAGATTCCGTCCTCATCTCCCTTTA
>CAJTOV010000367.1 GCA_910577765.1 uncultured Lachnospiraceae bacterium | reverse complement strand
ATGGATTATATGCACGCATAAAAATAGACGGATACAAAATATTCGAACGTATGACAGCAAAAGTATGGACGCATCATGATGAAATCCGGCTTACCTTTTATGAGTATTATGTAGATGAAGAGGGAAATAGTTCTGTACCAGAAACGTATAAAGAGGGATATCAATTGATAAGGATGAAAAAGGCAGGTGACGCAATTATTACAGAATGGTATGGAATTGAACCTCTATTATTTGGAAATGAAGAACCGGGAGAATACTTTACAAAGGATAAAAATTCATGGCTGCTGGCCTGGGAGTCGTTCCTTCCGAGATACATACTGTATGCGGTGATTATGATTTCAGAAATGATCCTTTTTTTAATGGCAGTCAGACATTTTCTGGGGCTAAATAATCAGTCCAAATCATGGATCGGCAGCTATTCGTTTGAAGAATCTGCACCCCCTGACCGAAATAGGAATTATTCAATTACTATATATGAAGATAATGGATTATATGCACGCATAAAAATAGACGGATACAAAATATTCGAACGTATGAC
>CAJTOV010000366.1 GCA_910577765.1 uncultured Lachnospiraceae bacterium | reverse complement strand
CCAGGCTGGAACTGAGGAAAGCAGCGCAGTCGAAACCGAAGACAGTGCAGCCGCTGAGACCAGCGAGGCTGCTGACGACGGAACGGATGCAGCCGAAGCTACAGACGGGGAAACCAGCGGTGCGGATATTATAATCGAAGAAGAGACCACAGCCCCGAATGAGACCCAGGGCAATGAGACTCCGGTAAAGGTGGAGGAAACCACCACAGCCGGGACCGAAGCTTCTGAGGAAAATGCCGACGCAGGCCAGAACACTCCGGTGGTGGAGGAAGAAGGCCAGGAGCTGGAGTTCGGCATCGAAGAACTGGGTACCCTGGAGGGCAAGGCATTTGATACGGTAACCATCTGGGGAAGTGCAAATGCAAGAGCCATGAGAGTCTCCGCATCGGATATTCTGGCCAATGCCAGCGTTCCGGCAGAGGGAGAGTATGTATTATCCCTTGTCCACACCTTGACCACGGATGATGCCCAGTATATGAAGCTGGAAACGATCACCCTGGGTGAGGACGATTTTGCAGACGGCCAGCTTGACCTTGCGTC
>CAJTOV010000365.1 GCA_910577765.1 uncultured Lachnospiraceae bacterium | reverse complement strand
TGACTGGGGCGGTCGCCTCCGAAAGGGTATCGGAGGCGCTCAAAGGTTCCCTCAGAATGGTCGGAAACCATTCGCAGAGTGCAAAGGCAGAAGGGAGCTTGACTGCGACACCGACGGGTGGAGCAGGTACGAAAGTAGGGCTTAGTGATCCGGTGGCATGAAGTGGGACTGCCATCGCTCAACGGATAAAAGCTACCCTGGGGATAACAGGCTGATCACTCCCAAGAGTTCACATCGACGGAGTGGTTTGGCACCTCGATGTCGGCTCATCGCATCCTGGGGCTGTAGCAGGTCCCAAGGGTTGGGCTGTTCGCCCATTAAAGCGGTACGCGAGCTGGGTTCAGAACGTCGTGAGACAGTTCGGTCCCTATCCGGCGTGGGCGGAGGATATTTGAGAGGAGCTGTCCTTAGTACGAGAGGACCGGGATGGACTGACCTCTGGTGGATCTGTTGGACATCAAGTCCATGGCCGGGTAGCCAAGCCGGGACGGGATAAACGCTGAAGGCATCTAAGCGTGAAGCCCCCCTCAAGATGAGATATCCC
>CAJTOV010000364.1 GCA_910577765.1 uncultured Lachnospiraceae bacterium | reverse complement strand
AATATTATCCGGATTTTCTTGCAAAGATGACTGATGGTTCTTATCGGCTCATTGAAGTTAAGGGAGACAACAAAATTGATGACATTGTGGTAAAAGCGAAACAAGCTGCCGCTGAGGAGATGGCGGTTGCCAGCGGAATACATTATCTTATGTATGCAGGCTCCCGAATTATTAATTCTCATATTCTGGACGATGAGCCGATGGCTTATTCATAATAAGCATCATAAAGGTACAAGTAACTTTGGTGCGAACTGAAAGTCGCTATCTTAAGTGTACCCTCAGTGGACAAAGGGCGTGTGTCCCCTTGTCCACTGAGGGTATCAAAGGGTGTTGTCATATCCACTCATGATATCCTACCATGAAATGCAGTATTAGTACATCGTTGCATTAATAATTGAGTAATATTATGCGAGGGTGTAGCTATTTGATACAAAAGCCTATAACTGTTTAGAACTCATGTAATTTCAATCAGGCGCAATCACTGACATACTCTTTTGCACATTGAATAAGCATCCATTCCGTATAAGGAAGTCTGCTCCCGGTTTT
>CAJTOV010000363.1 GCA_910577765.1 uncultured Lachnospiraceae bacterium | reverse complement strand
CATGGATAAAGTGGCGCACCTTCAGGAGAAAGTCACAAGCCTGTCGGAACGTCTGACAGCGGTAAGAAACCGTCTGGTGGAAACAGCGGCGCAGGCAGTCAGCACTTTTAAGGAAAAAGGCAGGGCGGAGATGTGCAAGGTTCTCCAGAAAGGAATCTCCGGCATGAAGTCCATGCTTTCCGGCTACCGGGAACGTCTGGTTGACGTGATAACGGACTGTGAAAAGACAGCCAACCAGATTGACAGCATCGGGGATGAATTAAAGCAGATCGGGAACAGCGTTTCCAACGTGGGCAGGCTGTTAGCCGGGAAAGGCACGAAAGAGGTATCGGACGAAAAGCCGGGTGTCGGTCTGACGAGGGCAGTCAATACGCCTGTAAAAAAAGCGGTGGAGAACCTGCGGAAGAAGATTGACGGGGCGGATAAAACATTTGAAAAGCTGGATCGGCTCTCTGTCCGTCTGGATGCCGGGAAGGAAGCGGAGAAAGGAGGGCGGGTGTCCGTAAAGGATAAGCTGTCGCAGATGAAGGAAAAGGCAGGGCAGAATA
>CAJTOV010000362.1 GCA_910577765.1 uncultured Lachnospiraceae bacterium | reverse complement strand
GGTCGCAGATGGCCTCAATCACCGCCATCTCGTGGGTGATCACAATGACCGTTACTCCCATGTTTTTGTTTATCTCTTTGAGCAGCCCCAGGATGGATTTGGTGGTGTTGGGATCCAGGGCGCTGGTAGCCTCGTCGCACAGGATCACCTTGGGGTTTGTGGCAAGAGCCCTGGCAATGGCCACCCTCTGCTTCTGGCCTCCCGACAGCTGAGCCGGGTAAGCGCCTGCCTTGTCCTCCAGCCCTACGGTTTTGAGAAGTTCCATGGCCCTTTTTTTCGCCCTGGCCTTTGGCTCGCCTACAAGCTCCAGGGGAAAGCACACGTTGCGCAGCACGGTTCTCTGGGCCAGAAGGTTAAACTGCTGGAAAATCATGCCCATGGACTGGCGGGGTTTTCGAAGCTCCGGCGGAGTCATCTTCCCCAGGCTTCTTCCCTCAAACAGTACGTCCCCCTCTGTGGGAACCTCAAGAAAATTAATACAGCGGACCAACGTACTCTTTCCGGCGCCGCTCAGGCCGATAATGCCGAAAATTTCGCCCTGGCAGATGTC
>CAJTOV010000361.1 GCA_910577765.1 uncultured Lachnospiraceae bacterium | reverse complement strand
AATCCCAGCCCAGCAGATTCTTAAGCCCCTGCCGCATGGTGGCAGAATCATCTACCACCAGAATTTTCTTCTTCGGAGGCTGGGCCTCCAGCTCCTGTCGCTCCTTGAGATAATGGGCCACTTCATCCAGGGCATTCTCCTGGCTGATGGGGATCCCCGGGGACTCGCTGATCTGGTCCGGTGTCAGAATACAGCAGGCAAAATATCCCTCCCCAGTATCAAACAGCAGACTTGCCACACGCTTGCGCTCCTCAAATACCTTCTGGAACTGATCGTAGGAAAGAAGGTTCTCCTCTTTTAGCGTGGGGTTATCCCCTTTCAGGAAGACTTTAATAACCCGCCCCGCAAACCGCTGCATGGTATATCTGGCATTATGAAGCAGTGCCGTGCTCAGCTTGCCGGACTTGTTCCCCATCACCTCACCGATGGTCCGGAGCAGAAGCTTTTCCTCAAAGGCCAGCAGCATCTCCTGGGTCTTCCCGTTCTCCACTGTTTCATAGACCAGACGATAATAGATCCCGGTTCCGAACTTCTCTCCATTGTAAGCGTCGC
>CAJTOV010000360.1 GCA_910577765.1 uncultured Lachnospiraceae bacterium | reverse complement strand
GCCCGACCCAGGCGATACGGGTCAGGGACGGAAAGGCGCAGATTAATGCCAAGTTTTGTATTGATTGTGGGGAATGCATCCGCATCTGTCCCCATCACGCAAAAATTGCTACCTATGATAAACTGGAGGTTATGCGGCAATATGAGTATGCGGTAGCTCTGCCGGCCCCGTCTTTGTACAGCCAGTTCAATAACCTGGAAGATGTGGATATTGTGTTAAATGCGTTGAAGCTTATGGGGTTTGACGATGTGTTTGAGGTCAGCGGGGCGGCGGAGATCGTATCGGAGGCTACCAGGCAGTATATCCGCCCATCCGGATCAGGTTCCCATTATCAGCACCGCCTGTTCTTCGGTGGTGAGGCTGATCCGGGTTCGGTTCCCCAACCTGATTCCCCATCTGCTGCCGCTGAATCCGCCTATAGAGGTGGCGGCAGGGCTGGCGGCGGAGTCCGCCATGCTGGCGGCCACGGGCGGGGTCAACACCCACAAGGGGGCGGTGTACGCGTTTGGCCTGGTGCTGGCGGCGGCGGGGTCCCGGCTGGTTCGGGGCGGGGATC
>CAJTOV010000359.1 GCA_910577765.1 uncultured Lachnospiraceae bacterium | reverse complement strand
TGCTGTTTCAACCTCGGCTGTTGGACCCTCTTTATCTGCCTCTCTATCCCCCATCCACCCATAAAACTTCTCCAGATCCATCCGGTACGCCCTGGCAGTCCGCTCATCCAGGCCCCGGCTGACCACCTGATTGGCAATGAAATCTTCAATTCGATTTGGATATATTCGGCTGGATTCCATACACAGACCACCTTTCTTTTTCCCCCAGATATTCAGGCAAACACATATTCTCCGAAACCCGCAAACTGGAGGATGCTTTTTCAGAACGCCCCTCCCAGGGATTCTCCACCTAAACCATCAAAGCAATTTTATTTAAATAAAATTTTTTATACTTAGATAGATATTAACGCTTTGAGAGCCTTCTCCCAGCCCTTTTCCCTGATCCCCCATTTTCGCAGATTGCCATAATCTGCGAAAAACCGTCACAACCTCAGCAATGGCAGGCCCTGCCTACCCCATCTGACCATGAATCTGACCATAAAATCCTGAAAGGATGTCCAGGTGCTTCCGCTTGGTGTCCATGGAGGGATGCACATACCGGTTCAGGGTAATCTTCA
>CAJTOV010000358.1:236-558 GCA_910577765.1 uncultured Lachnospiraceae bacterium | reverse complement strand
TACCAAAGTTGTCTTTTGTTTCATATCCGAAATCCTGCTTCTTTTGATCTCTTCCTCCAGATCTTCGTACGAAGCACAGGGATCGTAAACAATTATCAGATTTTCTTTATCTCCGGATAGTTTTCGATGAATCCTGCCAATTATATCATTCAGCTGGGTAATAAAATTCTCCCGGCAACGGATAATCTCTCTCCCGTATTGCATCAGTTGAATATCCCATACATCCAGGGTTTCCTCATATTCCGGCTTAAAAACCAGATCTTTCAGTAATCGGTTACGCTGCATAAGAATCCGATTATAGGAAATCAGAGAATGTACATAA
>CAJTOV010000358.1:0-226 GCA_910577765.1 uncultured Lachnospiraceae bacterium | reverse complement strand
CCAGTTGACATAATTCCAAATCAATAAATTTTCGCCGTTCTGAAGGACCGTTTTTGATTAAATTCAGATCCTCAGGTGAAAAAAATACCACATTTACAATACCAAACAATTCACTGGCCTTTTTGATCGGAATTCCGTTGATAGCAATTCCCTTGGCTTTATTTTTTTTCAGGTGCATGTCAATCCGGTAGGGGACCTGATCCTTTCTGAGGTTCAGCTTGATGTG
>CAJTOV010000357.1 GCA_910577765.1 uncultured Lachnospiraceae bacterium | reverse complement strand
TGCGTGCCTGCATAGCCTGACAATGGAAAATCAAAAGAAAGGCGGTGCGGCATGATGCAAGACCCACTGACAATAGAGCAGTTCCAGTACCCGGAATTTGAAAAGGGTATCGGCAAGGAATTTATCACGGCCTTTATCAATGCAATAAATAATGTCTATGAAAAAGGCAGGAGAGTGAAAAACAGCGGCTTTTGTTTTACGGTTGGCATGGTAAAAGGATGGTACGAGAAAGAGTATCATAGTATGTGTGAAAGCGAGGAAAGCAATATGTTATTTGACATTTATACAGAATATGCGAATGAAGCATGGCGGCAGATTGTGAGGGCATCCCACAAGCCCGGCGGCAAGATGTATTCATGGGAACTGCCCGGACTTCTCATTGACCGGGTATCTGCCGGGGATAAGGTGGTTGTGCGCACGGAGAGGGGCGCAAGAACGGTTATTGTAACGGCAGTTGAAGAATAGCCGGGAATGAGCCGGAGCCGCTTAGAATGGTAATCAGGGTAAAGAGGAAAGGGGGCGTTGCATAATGGCAAAGCGGAAAGAGAACATGAAAGATTG
>CAJTOV010000356.1 GCA_910577765.1 uncultured Lachnospiraceae bacterium | reverse complement strand
GCTCTGTCCGGTTCATGTGGGATGATGAACCTTTATTGTATTTTCAAATCTTAACAGATTGTAAGAAACCAGTCAGAATCCATTCAGTCTGCTGTTATATAGTTACTTACAGATAAATAATATTGTACTTTCAGAATCTCACCGTGCCTGATCCTGTGATATTTTTCAAATGTGCACAGATTTATGGGGTGTACGTGGAACGCATGTTGATTAAACCAGGGTGTGCCGGCAGAAGATCAGCCACAACGGCAGGCACGGCAATATTCCAGGAGTAGAAAATATCAAAAGGGGGATTTACATATGACTGCTCTGACTGGTTTTCTCATGATCGTTCTGATTGTGACTACTGCCATCATCGCTACCATCGCCCATCTGGACGGCACCACGGCTACCACGGTGCTGATCACCATCCCGGCTCTGTACCCGGTGTACAAGGCCATGAACATTGATTCTAAGATCCTGTTGTGCCTTACGGGAGCGTGTATGGGTGTTATGGACCTGCTGCCATGGGGCGGACCGGTAGCCCGCGCGGCAACGGTTCTGGCTATGGATGCCAATGAGC
>CAJTOV010000355.1 GCA_910577765.1 uncultured Lachnospiraceae bacterium | reverse complement strand
ATTTTCTTTCATGTAGTTCATGGTGTATTCTTTTTGTTTTTGATTGTATGCCATGAGTAATACCTTCTTTCTTTGGATTTATGGGGGCAGCAAAATGGAGATACCTTCTCCATTATGAGATTATTATACCACATATATCAATAGGGGACTATATATAAAATTACTAAAATTAGGGGTCTAATTTCAGCTGTTATGTCGATAAATTTATTAGGGTGCTAATGATATGCTTATATCATCAACAAGAGAACAGAACAGCCAAGGCGGACGGGAGTACCGAAAGGGAAAGCAAGAACGCAAGGTAACACCGGGAAACAGGATAAGAGAGATTGAGATGCCGCATAAGCCGCTAGATGTTTAAAGCCTGCCGGGGCTGTCCTAAAACCTCTTGAAATTGAAAGGAGTAGTCACAATGACAGAGAGAATGATTGAGAACCGTATCAAGAAATTATCCGCACTGGAAGAACAGATTGCACAGCTTCAGGAGCAGGCGGACGCTATCAAAGGCGAACTGAAAGCCGACCTTGAGGAAAAGGGGCTTGACGAACTGAAAACAAAGAACTTCCT
>CAJTOV010000354.1 GCA_910577765.1 uncultured Lachnospiraceae bacterium | reverse complement strand
GGTTTACGGGTTCCATAGGCTCTCCTCCTAAAAGGGTCAGCCCGCTGATGTAATCGGGTTCCATAGATTTTAACACGGTTTCTATAGTAGCGTCCGTAAATTCTTCCCCATAATTAAAATCCCATGCCATTTCGTTGAAGCATCCCCGGCATCTGTGGGAGCAGCCGGAAACGAACAGGCTGGTCCGTACGCCCAGCCCGTTGGAAACCAGGGGCGTACCCAGGAAATCAAAGAGCGTGTAAACGGACTTTGCCCGTTTTTATAAATGCATTACACGCTCTTTGATTTCCTGGGTACGCCCCTGGTTCCAGAACTGTGTTCCGATGTAACCGCAGGTACGTCTGGCAACATTCATTTTGTCCTGATCCCGATTCCCACAGTTAGGGCATTCCCAGAGCAGTTTTTTGTGATCGTCCTCGACAATCCGGATTTCACCGTTATAGCCGCATACCTGGCAATAATCGCTTTTGGTGTTTAATTCTGCGTACATAATATGATCATAAATATGCCGCATAACGGCCAGCACGGCATCGATATTATTCTGCATATTGGGCACTTCCACATAGCT
>CAJTOV010000353.1 GCA_910577765.1 uncultured Lachnospiraceae bacterium | reverse complement strand
TACATTTTGGGGAGGTTCTCCAGTGCAGTCTCCCTGGTTGCCCCAAACCAGGGCTTTTGGATTACGCCAGGGGCCGGGATGAACGCCCAGGTTTCGGGGGAGTAGTCGGCATATTCGAGGATGCCCTCCTGGAGAAGATCACCGACGGTTCCGACGACACCGAAGCAGACCTCTTTATCGTCGCTCCACACTTTACGGAGGCTGCCCTCATAATTGCGTTTTTTCATGAACTTCATCTTGTTGTCCTTTCTGCCCTCGTAACCTCCGGGGCGGGCTGTGTGTTTAATCGTAGAAGGGGCGGATCTGACCATTCCGGGCTTCCCACTGCCACGCACCGTTCCCAGCGTTAAAGCGGATGTAGTGATAGTCCGTGGCGCAGTAGACGGGGCGGCGGTCAAGCTTCCGGCCACTGGCGCGGCAGTGATTGTGCCGGTTGATTTCCTGCTCGTCGATCTCATGCAGGATTGTGACCTGACTGCGGTCAAAGCCGAACTCCCGACAAATCCAGTCCAGGGCTTCGTCATCGGTCATGTAGTGGGCAGACCCGCCGGCAATGCACTTGACTAGCTTCGTG
>CAJTOV010000352.1 GCA_910577765.1 uncultured Lachnospiraceae bacterium | reverse complement strand
CACTTACTAATCCTAAGATAACATACTTGTTATCAAAATGCAAGACATATTACACAAAGACTTCACTCTGCCAGCATTTAAGGTGTAACAGTTCAGATACCCCTTGAACTGTTACTTTAAGGTTATAGTCCAAGGGGCGGGGATATCTGGACAAAGACGGACCGCAAAGCGGATAAGAAACTGTGTTGCAAACACGCTTTTGTTTCGCTATTACTAAAGACTTATAAGCAAGAAACCAGCCAGTCTCTCGACTGCTGGTCTCTCTTTTCTAAAACAGTCTCTATGCCAGACTGCTGTCATATATATTGTTCATGTGTATACAGCACAAGCCAAGGGCGTCCCCGCCTGATGCTGCTACTGGATGCCAGACTCGCTCTTCGCCGCATTGGCCCCGGCAATCCTGCCGAATACCACTGTATCAGTCAGGGCATTTCCGCCCAGACGGTTGGTGCCGTGGATTCCTCCGGTAACCTCCCCTGCCGCAAACAGGTTGGGGATCACATTGCCATCCTTATCAAGAACCCGTGTCTCAGTATTGATCTTCACACCGCCCATAGTGTGGTGGACCGTGGGGACA
>CAJTOV010000351.1 GCA_910577765.1 uncultured Lachnospiraceae bacterium | reverse complement strand
CATGGAAATACTACAGTGATCCGGAAGACGGAGCCCGCAAGACCAAAGGCTGGTTCAAGGTAGTAGCCCCGAATGAGGACAATACCTTTAAGGATTATGGAAATGACAGCTTTGCTGCTACCCACGCAGATGACGAGTCTGAGAAATGGTACTATGCAGACGGCGACGGCGTGCTGGCAAAGGGCGAGATCAAGAAGATCAAAGGCAAATATTATGGCTTCTGGCCGGATGACGGCGAGAAGGGCGGCGCTATGCTGACAGGCCTGTGTGCTCTGGAAGTGAATGGCGATCAGATCGTAAGAGTAGTTTCTGACGACATGGATGCCGATGCTCTGGATGACTGCATGGATCGTACAGGAGATTTCGTTGGATTTGGCGATACTTCTGATGAGACCCTGTTCTACTTCGGAAATGACGAGGATTCCGATGGCGCAATGAAGACCGGCGCTGTGACAATCAACCTGGATGGAGATTCCTATAGCTTCCAGTTCAGCAAGGCTGGCGGGGCAGAAGGAAAAGGCCGTGGTCTGACTGGTATTGATGATGAGAAGTACATCTACAAGAATGGCCTGAAGATGA
>CAJTOV010000350.1 GCA_910577765.1 uncultured Lachnospiraceae bacterium | reverse complement strand
GGAGGGGACTTCTGGCTGTGTGACGGCCGGGCCACCCATTGCGGACAAGACGGATGTTTTAAGCACCAATACCATCAAAAATACAAAAAATCAAAAGGAGAGTTTGCTATGAGAGTTGCAGTAACTTACGAAGACGGCCAGATTTTCCAGCATTTCGGCCACACAGAACAGTTTAAGGTTTACGATATTACGGATGGGGTGATTACCTCCTCTGAGGTGGTGGACACCAATGGCAGCGGCCACGGGGCATTGGCCGGTGTTCTCAGTGCCCTGCAGGTGGATGCCCTGATCTGCGGCGGCATCGGAGGCGGAGCCCAGGCGGCCCTGGCAGCAGCCGGAATCAAGCTGTACGGCGGCGTATCCGGGGAGGCTGACAAGGCTGCAGAGGCCCTGGCCGCCGGCAGCCTGGAATTCAACCCTGACATCCGGTGCAGTCATCACGACCATCACCACGGCCAGGAGCACACCTGCGGGGAGCATGGCTGCGGAGACCATAACCATTGCCGCGATCATCACTGATTCCTTTGCCTGCCGGAAGCCGCCATAAAAGGGAGCAGACAGCGGCATTTGAAAAACATAAA
>CAJTOV010000349.1 GCA_910577765.1 uncultured Lachnospiraceae bacterium | reverse complement strand
TATTTCGGCCTTTTTGCACAAAATTCTCCACCTTTCCATAGAATTCCTGTTAACTATTAATAGTGATTTCCCTATGAATTCATAATAATCGTGTATTGGACGCAGAAAATCCCCGTATGTTAAAATATTCTCATTAAATCCAGAGCGCAGGAGGAGCAGATATGCGCCGGGAAAGAACATGGAACGGTTTGGAGTATGTCATTTTCCTGATTCTTCGCCAGAAGAAACAATTCGGGAGGATCAGGGAGCCTGTGACCATCCACAGCCGTTACGAGAAAGTCTGGAGGATTGTGAAATGAAAGACAAACTTGACAAACTGATGATCCGTGCATTTGCAAAGCCTTTGTACCGGATTGCGCTTGTCCTGCTTGGGCTTCCTACGTTTGCGGTGGCATTTGTGGCGTTCTTATCCAGAAAGAGCCAGGATGAAGCCGGATACAAGAAGATCCGGGAGGAAGTGGAAAGGGAAGCGGAGGCAGACGGTACCCTGACGCGGATCCGTGACAACGCGAAAACGTACCTGACCAACAAGTACAGCCATTTTGGCAGGAAGACGGACACGCCGGAATTCACCCGGGAATTGGA
>CAJTOV010000348.1 GCA_910577765.1 uncultured Lachnospiraceae bacterium | reverse complement strand
CCCGGGGGAGCCGCCCCGCACCTTGGGACAGATTGTCCCAAAGCCGGGGAAACAAAAAACGCCTACGCGGCAAAATACCACGTAAGCGCACAAAGCAAAGCTATAATCTATATTTTGACATATTTCGCATCGCAGGACGAAATATCCTTGTCTGGGGCCTGGGCTTTTTTTGACAAATCCGGGGGGCGAACAATATAAAAAGACACGGCGTAACCTCCTAAATGGTTGCCGTATCTTTCAAACAGAAAGAGCCGATAACCGCATTTTTAATCTGCAAGTTATCGGCCCTGCGTCTATGCGTCTGGCTCTGTGATAACAGTTATGTTCAATTTTTTCGCATCAATTAGAGTTTCCTTTTTGCATTTTGGACAGTAAAGAGGATAATTTTTCAAAATAGTATCTTCTCTTATCCTATCACGAGTTTTACTTCCACAGACAGGGCATAGTAACCAGTTTTCTTGTCTCATACCTAATCTCCAACGGTTGCTTTTCCAGATAGCACCTTGGGACAGATTGTCTCAAGGTGCTATAACTATAATCACTTAATTGACCTTATTGAGTTTATTATCGACAAGCCATTTAATA
>CAJTOV010000347.1 GCA_910577765.1 uncultured Lachnospiraceae bacterium | reverse complement strand
TGCGTTTGTCATAAAGCCCGGGCAGCGGTTTTTGATTAACTCCGGGGCGGCTTCCATGGGCTATGACCTCCCGGCGGCAATCGGCGCGTGCTTTGCGTCGGGCAGGCGGGAAATCCTCTGTCTGACCGGGGACGGGAGCATCCAGATGAACCTGCAGGAGCTGCAGACGATTGTCCACCACAGGCTCCCGGTGAAAATATTTGTAATTAACAATGACGGCTACCATTCCATCCGCCAGACCCAGCGCAGCTACTTTCCGGGGAAGCCCGTGGGCGTCGGAACGGACAGCGGGGATCTGAGCTTTCCTTCCATGGAAAAGCTGGCACAGGCTTACGGGTATCCGTATTACAGCATTGCAGGAAACACGCAGCTGGGAAAGATCCCGGACATTCTGCAGACGGAAGGGTACTGTATCTGTGAGGTTTTTGTAGACACGGAGCAGAGCTTTGAGCCGAAGGCCGCGTCGGAAAAGCTGGCGGACGGGCGGATGGTGTCGCTGCCGCTGGAAGACCTGGCGCCGCGGCTGCCAAAAGAGGAGCTGGCGCGTGTGATGCAGGCGGATGATGGCAGACCATGCGCCGGACAGG
>CAJTOV010000346.1 GCA_910577765.1 uncultured Lachnospiraceae bacterium | reverse complement strand
ACTATATCAACAACATCGAAAACAAGAAGTCCCTGCCCTCCATGCAGGCATTCTTCTATATCTGCGAGTACCTTGATGTGACGCCCCAGGAGTTTTTTGATGACGGGAACGCCCACCCGGAGGCGCTCCAGGCATTTATAGCGGAGGCCAAAAAGCTGGACTCCCAATCGTTGGAATACATCCTCGGCATCATGAAAAAGCTGAATAATACAACATGAAGCGGCCAAGCGACTGGCCGCTTCATGTTGTATTGTACCCGATGATATTCAGGATATGTCCTGCTCCTATACTGGCGATAATCCAAGAAATGTCCAAGATGTAAGGTGGACACTATATCCTTGCCATATTTTGAGTAATGGAAATATAATGTATTTTGCAAGGGAGCGATATAGCCTATATGACCTCGTAAGGAATCGGGCATTACATCTTGTGAACCTGAATGTATCACCAGTATTGCAGATGTGGCAATAATATGGATGACCTTAAAGAACATAAAAAAGTGGGAAAAAAATAAATCTACACAATAGATTCACATTTCCCTGTTATAATCTATAGACGAGGAGGTGCGCCATGAGCAAAATCTTAATTGTGG
>CAJTOV010000345.1 GCA_910577765.1 uncultured Lachnospiraceae bacterium | reverse complement strand
CAAAAGGGCGTATCAGCCCGTGATATGTCCTTGTCGCTGGGACAGGCGAACAACTATATCAACAACATCGAAAACAAGAAGGCTCTGCCCTCCATGCAGGCTTTCTTCTACATCTGCGAGTATCTGGATGTGACGCCCCAGGAATTTTTTGATGAGGGGAACGCCCACCCGGAAGCACTCCAGGCATTTATTACGGAGGCAAAAAAGCTGGACTCCGAATCGCTGGAATACATCCTCGGTATCATGAAAAAGCTGAATAATACAAAATGAAGCGGCCAAGCGACTGGCCGCTTCATTTTGTATTGTACCCGGTGATATTCAAGATATGTCCTGCTCCTATACTGGTGATAATCCAAGAAATATCCAAGGAATTACAAACGGGCATAGCCTGCAGGTGGCAGCTTTGCCCGTTAATTATGCTCCTGTGCTACAACATGGAGGTTGAACAGACATCCATGTTACATAGCGTAGTGATCTGGAAAAGGACTTACTTTTTGGGAAGTACCTACCGAAAAAGTGCAATCTTGCTCTCATGTTTATAGGATGGTATCTTTATTGTGATTACAAAGAAAGGATGCCTCATATGAAGAAT
>CAJTOV010000344.1 GCA_910577765.1 uncultured Lachnospiraceae bacterium | reverse complement strand
CTTGGTAGCAGCACAGGCCGAGGATGATTAGAGGACATTTAGGTGATTGTAATGGATAGGAGTTATTTTACAGTGTTGTAAAGAAAAATTCTTGATTTTTTCTTTATTGTGGCATATAATAAAAACAGAAAGGGGTGTTGTATATGGGGCAGACAGTGAATGTCAATTTTAAGTTGGATTCAGACGTTAAGAAAAGAATGGAGTGGGCTTGCTCTGAATTGGGGCTTTCCATGAGTGCTGCGTTTACGATTTTTGCAAAGAAGGTCGGCAGAGAGTGCCGTATTCCTTTTGAGGTTTCTGCTGATCCGTTTTACTCTGAAAGTAATATTCGCTACTTGGAAAATGTCATGCGGGATGTTAAAGATGGAAAGGCCCATTTCGCAGAGCATGACTTGATCGAGGTGGATTGATGCGGCTGCTGTGGGAGGATAGAGCCTGGGATGATTACCTGTACTGGCAGACGCAAGACAAGAAGGTGCTGAAGCGGGTAAACCTGCTTATAAAGGATATTCGTAGAAACCCATTTGACGGGGTTGGGAAGCCGGAACCGCTGAAGAACAACCTTAGCGGGTGGTGGAGCAGGCGAATTGATGAAAC
>CAJTOV010000343.1 GCA_910577765.1 uncultured Lachnospiraceae bacterium | reverse complement strand
AAGTGGTTGTGCTTTCAGACGGTTCTGTTGCGGAACAGGGAACGCCGGAAAAACTGATGAACACAGGCAGGATTTACCCGCATATGGTAAAACTGCAAATGATTAGCAGGGATTGGGGTATTTAACATGAATACCGAATGGATAATATGCCCCATATGCCAAAGCAAAACAAGGTTAAAAATGCGGAGTGATACCGAACTGAAAAACTTTCCCCTGTATTGCCCGAAATGCAAGCACGAAACCATTATTAACGTACAACAAATGAATATATCAGTTATCAAAGAGCCAGACGCACAGACGCAGAGCCGATAACACGCAGATTAAAAATGCGGTTATCGGCTCTTTCTTTTTGGCAACACTCATAAGCCGCCGTTTCTTCAAAACGGACAGCGGAGGACTTTTAGAAACCATGACTAATAATGCGGCGGTATCAGGAGGTACCGTCGTGTTATTTTTATATCCGCAAAATCAGACAAACTATTTTCTGTCAAAAAAACGCAGTGTTCGTTTAGGGGATATACTACCCATGAATATGAACTGTCAAATCATTTAGTATGTCTTGATAACTCGTATTACTCAAATGCTTATGCTGCTTTATGCTGTATGG
>CAJTOV010000342.1 GCA_910577765.1 uncultured Lachnospiraceae bacterium | reverse complement strand
GGTAACCCAGAAGCCGCAGTGCCGCCTGATTGACACTGATGACCCGCTTTCCGTCCAGCGAGTGGCACATGACGCCGCAGTCCATGGTGGCAAAGAGCATCTCCAGCGTCCGGTTCTTCTCCACAATCTCCTGCTGATAGGCCCGCTCTCTGGTCACATCGATGGCCACTCCCACCGTGCCAATAACGCTCCCGTCCAAGTCGTACAGCGGAGACTTATAGGTCGTCAGCAGGCGCTGTCCGCGGCCCGTCTGGACCATCTCATCGGAGACACAGGTCTCTCTTCTCCGCATGACCTCCCGCTCCGACTCAATGCAGGCCGGGTCGTCCTGTTCCACATCCCAGATATAGGCGTGGGTGCGCCCCTCTACCTGCTGCTTTGTTTTGTTCACAATACTGCAAAAGCTGTCATTCACCTTTTTGTGAATTCCATCCTTGTCTTTAATCCAAATCAGGTTGGGGGAACCGTTGATGCAGGCGTCCAGCAACTGTTCGGCCTGCCAGCGGTCTTTTCCCTGCTTGCAGCCCTGCTGCCACCGCAGAAACCGAAAGCGTACCTCCCGCTCCGGCATTGCGGCGGGCCAGATATCGTGGAGCCGGTCCAGGTCCT
>CAJTOV010000341.1 GCA_910577765.1 uncultured Lachnospiraceae bacterium | reverse complement strand
CTTAAGATATCTCCTCTTAAATGTAATTCCTCTCTTACAGATACAATATTATCACAAGATAAAAATAAATTCAATAAAATTATCTTGACAAATCTTCTGCCGTGAATTATTATTAGAAGCAAGTCAAGATAAAAATTAAATTTTAAATATACAAGTATATCCAATATTGGCGCAATGGAGATCTCAAGAGATAATTGTATGCCTGTGATTGATAGATTCGATATGAAATTTGATTCTTCAGCAAGTGATAATATACGTGCAATTTGGTCATATACGTTAGCATTGCTGCAAACATCAGAAAAACAAATCTGCGGTGCAAAACCGTGTGTCCCCTTGTCCACTGAGGGTAATATTTGATGAGCCAACACAGCATAGTATAGGCGCGGAAGATGCGAATGCATTTTTTAAAAATATTATTGCGCTAGGGAATAAGTGTCAGGTTATTGTTGGCATTACTGTGAACAACGCTGATATAAAAATGTAATTTCAAACCTACAACCGGAGAGGTATAAATATATTCATATTGGCAAGAAAGCATTCGTGTAATGTTTGCTTTTGAGATTATCCATAGGAAAATTTATCAATGGGACGGCTAGGATTGCTATATATG
>CAJTOV010000340.1 GCA_910577765.1 uncultured Lachnospiraceae bacterium | reverse complement strand
GGACAAAAACAGTCTTACAAGCCAGCTTGACGTCTGTTTTCGTCCAGTTTTCCCCTCCCCGTGAACTGTAACACTTTCAGGTTGTTGCTGAATTTTTCAAGGCAAAAAGACTTGGAAAGGTCGATAAATTGAAGTATAATAAGAAAAAATGGTGTCACGTTGCGGAACTGCTTGATTTTTTCCAGACTTTTATGGGATTCAGAAAATATGAGGAAATCAGGCAGGATATTTTGGAGCAGTCCAGAAAGGAGGATATTGCCATGGATTCCGTATTTGTTTCCATATTTGATGAAGCCTGGGGTGAAGCCTGGGATAAAGGCATTGAAAAGGGCATTTCAGCCTTAGTTAAAACGTGTCAGGAGTTTCATTGCACCAAAGAAGAATTGTCGGCAAAATTAATAGAATCCTTTGATTTAACCCCTGAGAAAGCAGAAGGGTATATCAATCAATACTGGGCCTGAACCGGAAGCCTCCCGCAGGTCATGAGCCCGCCGAAGGCTTCCCTGATTCAGAAATCCCCCGAACCGTTATACTCCTATTCTGTCATAAGCATTTTTCCTAGTACATCGTTGCACTAATTCCCGAGTAAATAGCACTCGCTATCCGCGCCAT
>CAJTOV010000339.1 GCA_910577765.1 uncultured Lachnospiraceae bacterium | reverse complement strand
CCGAGACTTTGAAATTGTCGAGAGCCGCGCCGGTGCCGCGCCCCATGCGGGAGCCTCTGTCCCAGGCATCGTCATAGCGGATTTTCTCCATGCGCTGGATGGTGATCTGATTCTCACCAAAGCTGTCCTTTACCCAGCTGCTGACGTTTGCGCGAAATCCGGCTACGGCGCCGGAAAGATTGCTGCCCAGCAGCGCGTCAATGGCGCTGGCCGCCGTCTCCACAATACTCATGATGGTATCGAAGAGGCCCAGGAACAGGTTGGCTATGGCCGCCACCGGGTTGTTGAACACGTTGGCAAAGAACTCCGCAAACGTGGCAATAAGGTTCCAGCCATCCGCTGTGAGATTACAGCCCAGAGCATACAGCCCGTACAGGACGCCTCCAACCACGCCGCCTATGCCCTCCCAGGAAACTCCCATCTGCCGTGCCATGTAGATCACCAGCATAATACTGCCCGCAATAAGCAGAAGCGGCCAGTTGGCCGTCGCCCAGGCGGCGGCGGACTGGAGGGCGGACGCTGTCATGATCGCCCCGACAACGATTGCCCCGCCGATGAGCAGCGTGGACACCGTGTCCCAGTTCTCCGCAATAAACGCCGCGCCGCTCTCCGCCATC
>CAJTOV010000338.1 GCA_910577765.1 uncultured Lachnospiraceae bacterium | reverse complement strand
CATGGCTTGAAAATTTGTATAAGCAGGTTCGTACCCTTCCAACAGTGCGGATAGGCAGGCAATCTGTTCCTCTGTAATGATTGCCAGAGGATTTTGAGCGTCCCATTGGCCATTCTTCTTGGCTTCGTCTATTTTCTTCCTGCCAAAGTCAGTCATAAGCCCTTGTTCGTCAAGCCTTTTCACCAATGCCTTATTTTTCTCTGACCATTTGCTGTTTTCTCTGCGCAGAGAAAAATACTTCTTATAGGTTTTATCATCAATCTTTTCCATCTGTCCGTCAATCCAGCCAAAACAGAGGGCTTCCTCCAAAGCTTCTCCCGCTTTTATAGTTTTTGGCCCACCAGCCTTACCAAATAAAAGCCAAATACCTTCATTTGACAGACAATGCTCGTAAAGCCATTCACGGAATTCTTTTCTGCTGGCAAATTTCATCAATTCGCTTATGATATATCCCTCCTATCGTTTGCCCCGCCGTCAAAATGAGCAACTACAGATTTGTCAATGACTCCATTATACCGCAATAACTTTCCTGATGGAATAGACTTTACAAAAAATTCATTTAGTTGCAATAAAGTGTTATTCTCGTAAGTCTGCTCTTGTTCTGTCTTTTGTAATAACAA
>CAJTOV010000337.1 GCA_910577765.1 uncultured Lachnospiraceae bacterium | reverse complement strand
CGTCCAGGTCCTCCCCAGACGCTCCCGCTTTGTTTCCCTCCCGCCGGACGGTCACTGCCCGCCCG
This sequence comes from uncultured Lachnospiraceae bacterium, assembly GCA_910577765.1. Classification (GTDB taxonomy): domain Bacteria; phylum Bacillota; class Clostridia; order Lachnospirales; family Lachnospiraceae; genus Brotaphodocola. The sequence continues at coordinate 557 of CAJTOV010000337.1, read as the reverse complement.
CCGGGGGCTCGGTCCGGTCCTCCGGCCACACCGGCTGGTGGGTGGCGTAGCTGGCCGTGGACACCGGCAGACCCTTCCTGCTCAGCCGGTAGGTGGAGTAGGACTTCACCCCGGCGTAGATGCAGGCGAAAATGGGCACGCCCAGGAACATGCCGGCCACGCCCCACAGTCCGCCGCCCACCAGGATGGCCACGATGACCCAGAACCCGGAGATGCCCGTGCTGTCCCCCAGGATCTTGGGACCCAGGATGTTGCCGTCAAACTGCTGGAGGGCCAGGATAAAGACGATGAAATACAGGCACTTGATGGGGCTGTCCAGCAGGATGAGGAACGCGCTGGGGATGGCCCCCAGGAAGGGCCCGAAGAAGGGGATGATGTTGGTCACGCCCACCACCACGCTGACCAGCGGCGCGTAGGGGAACTTGAAGAGACTGGAGAAAAAGAAGCAGAGAATGCCGATAATCAGGGAGTCCAGCAGCTTGCCCCGGACAAAGCCGGAGAAGATCCGGTCCGTGGCCTTCACGCCCCGGATGAACCAGGAGGCCCTGTCCTCACTG
>CAJTOV010000336.1 GCA_910577765.1 uncultured Lachnospiraceae bacterium | reverse complement strand
AGTCAAAGGTCTTGTTGTCACCCTTGGTCATGTTTTCAATGAGTGTGCTGAAGCTGTTGTCCTCATTGGCTGCCACAACCTTGAACCAGCCCTTGGTTACACGGGCACCGTCCTCTGGACTGTTGAAATATTTCCAGCTGCTGGTGCTTGCCTGACTTGCTCCTGGAGCCGTAGCAACCGTCCACTGGGAAACCATGACTCCACGGTCATCAAAGCCGTATCTCTTGCCGTTAATCTTTTTCTCTTTGACATTATTAGCCGGTGCGTCATTGTAAACCATCTTGCCGTTGGATTTGAAATAGAACCAGTGTTCCATATCATCATCCTCTTCAGCATCATGGACATAAATCTTCTGCCAGCCGGTCTTCATGGCACCATCATCCCAGGAACCCAGGTAATACTGTCCATCTGTTTTGTCTGTGGTTGCCCAGCCATCCTCATCCGTGATTCTGCTTCCGTTGGAGTCTACCCATCCGTAAAGCATTTTTCCATCGTCGTCAAACGCATACCGCTTGCCATCAATGGTTTTGAATCTGGTTGTGCTGTTGTCGCCTGCTTTGTAAGCCTTACCATTGGACTGCATATAGTAGTAATTATACTCAGCCGGATCCTCGTCGTCATCCTGAT
>CAJTOV010000335.1:217-627 GCA_910577765.1 uncultured Lachnospiraceae bacterium | reverse complement strand
CGGGCGGCAGCTTGGGAGCGGTTCCAGTTGGCGGTGTCCCGGTCCAGCCGCTCTACCTCCACGCCTCCATCGGTGAGGGCCTTGAGGCAGTATTCGGTGCGCAGAAGGGAGTCCTGATGGCCCGGTTCCCCCTCCAACATGACGTATTGGAGCACGCCGTCGCCGCTGCGGTCCCAGCGGGAGCGGTCCTGCAACCAGGCGTTCAGCACCAGCTTGCCTTGAAGGGTGCCGCTCTCCAGGGCGCTGGCCCCCACATAGAAGGAGTTTTCCCAGCGGCGGATATCCTCGTCCACCGGCTGGCGGTTGAAGAACACCACCGGAACGCCCTCTGCCTCCGCCTTATCCACAAACCCAAAGACTTTCGCGCCGATTTCCTTTGCCTTTTCCACCGCCTTGACCATTTCTTCCGT
>CAJTOV010000335.1:0-207 GCA_910577765.1 uncultured Lachnospiraceae bacterium | reverse complement strand
CCACCTGGTCCATCTGGGTGGTCTGGTTGTGCCGGCTGTCAGAGATGAGCAGGGTGATTTTCAGATCTCCTGTGCTCTCCGCCTCCTGGGCCAGCCGCTCCAAATTCTGGGCCATGGTGGAGATGAAGGTGTCGTCCTGACTGTAGAGGGTTACGCCAATGCGCAGTCCGCTGTCATCCCGTTCCTGCCCCCCGCAGGCAGGAAGTA
>CAJTOV010000334.1:230-628 GCA_910577765.1 uncultured Lachnospiraceae bacterium | reverse complement strand
CGCAGCGGCAAAACGGAAAATATCTATCGGCTGAGTAAGTATATAGGAACATTAGGAAAGAGAAAGGGGATATTTCCCGTGGGCTATCAATTTGAAACCTTACAACTCCATGTGGGTCAGGAGCAACCCGACCCCACCACCGACGCACGGGCGGTACCCATCTACCAGACCACCAGCTATGTGTTCCGCAATTCTGCCCACGCCGCCGCCCGATTTGGGCTTGCTGACGCTGGGAATATCTACGGCCGACTGACCAATTCCACTCAGGACGTGCTGGAAAAGCGCATTGCGGCCCTGGAAGGCGGCGTGGCAGCCTTGGCCACTGCCTCGGGCGCAGCGGCCATCAGCTATACGATCCAGGCCCTGGCCCAGGCCGGCAGCCACATTGTGGCCCAAAA
>CAJTOV010000334.1:0-220 GCA_910577765.1 uncultured Lachnospiraceae bacterium | reverse complement strand
TACGGCGGCAGCTACAACCTGCTGGCTCATACACTGCCCCAGTTCGGGGTGGAAACCACCTTTGTGGACGCCCACGACCTGAAGGCCGTCGCCGCCGCTATCCGTCCCAATACCAAGGCTATCTACCTGGAGACTCTGGGTAACCCCAACAGCGATATCCCCAACATTGAAGTCATCGCGGAGATTGCCCATACCCATGGCCTGCCCCTGGTCATTGACA
>CAJTOV010000333.1 GCA_910577765.1 uncultured Lachnospiraceae bacterium | reverse complement strand
AGCGGCTTACCGGTTGCTGTACATCCGCTCATAGTAGCTCTGGTACTCCCCGTTCACGATGTTCTCCCACCAGGGCCGGTTGTCCAGATACCACCGGACCGTCTTCTGGATACCGTCCTCAAACCTTGTCTCCGGCAGCCAGCCCAGTTTCTGATGGATGTACGCCGGATCAATGGCGTAGCGCATGTCGTGGCCCTTCCGGTCCGTCACGTAGGTGATGAGGCTCTCCGGCTTGCCTAGAAGCCCCAGAATGCGTTTCACAATGTCGATATTCTTCATCTCATTGTGACCTCCGATGTTGTAGACCTGCCCCACCTTCCCCTTCTCCAGGATCAGGTCAATGGCCGCGCAGTGGTCCTCCACATACAGCCAATCCCGCACGTTCAGCCCCTCGCCGTACACCGGCAGGGGCTTGTCCGCCAAGGCATTTGCGATCATCAGCGGGATCAATTTCTCCGGAAACTGGTAGGGGCCGTAGTTGTTGGAGCACCGGCTGATGGTGATAGGCAGGCCGTAGGTCCGCTGGTAGGCATTGCATAACAGATCAGCGGATGCCTTAGACGCGGAGTAGGGACTGGAGGTGTGCAGCGGGGTTTGCTCGGTAAAGAACAGGTCCGGCCGGTCCAGGGG
>CAJTOV010000332.1 GCA_910577765.1 uncultured Lachnospiraceae bacterium | reverse complement strand
TGAAATGTCGTCGGACGAGGTGTTTTCCAAACTAAATGCAATCGCAGATAACAATAGCACAAACGCTGTACAGCTTTCGATTGTAAAGAATTATTATATATTTCAAGCATCCTCCATGTTTGATTAACCCCCAAAAACAAAGCGGCCTGCAACGGAAAATAAAAAACCGTTTTTACGGCGGATGGTATCACCACGCCCAAACAAAATATAAATAGCCTTACGGCGGTTTTGAAATAGTAAATTTCAAGGCCGCCGCTTTCTTTTGAAAAAATGGAAAACGGAGGGTGTGTTAAAGTCGCCCATTTTTAAGGACACGGCGGTATCCGGGAGGTATCATCATGTCCTTTTTATCTGCACTCAACTTAATTTGTTAAAAAAAGTTTAGCCCCTCCACCGGGTTGCTCTGGCCAACAATACGAAATTTGCAAGTACATAAAGAACTGCGTCATTTCATGCGCCCGCACAGTACAACGCTGTGCGGGCGTTGTCGTTTCTTGTCGTTTCTGCTTCGGGACAAACAGTCCCAAGGTGCGGGGCGGCTCCCCCGGGTGCCGCTCCCCGCCGCCCTCCATATCGTTTCCCGGCAACCCAACCACAAAAAACGATATGGAGGTACATACAATGACTATC
>CAJTOV010000331.1 GCA_910577765.1 uncultured Lachnospiraceae bacterium | reverse complement strand
TGATTGCGGATAAGGCATCGATTGTGGTCAACCAGGTGTTTGACCATTGGAAAGCCTACCAGGGATGTTACGTGCTTGTGGCAGGGGTGTTGTACAGCATTCAGCTGTACACCGATTTTTTGTCCTGTGTGTGTCTGTCAAAAGGAGTGGCAGAGCTGTTTGGGATTCATCTGGCCGATAATTTCCGGCGTCCTTATCTGGCAGAATCTGTGAAAGAATTTTGGGGAAGGTGGCACATTTCTTTAAGCAGCTGGCTGCGGGACTATATTTACATTCCCCTGGGAGGAAACCGGAAAGGGAGATTTCGGAAATATGCTCACATTTTTGTGGTGTTTACTATCAGCGGAATCTGGCATGGGGCAGGGTATAAGTATTTGTTTTGGGGATGGGTCCACGGCATTTATCAGATTGGGGGAGATCTGACAAAGGGACTGCAAAACAAGATTTATGATTGTCTGCACATGGAAGAAGGGGGAAAAGCGAGAGTCTGGTGCAGGCGGCTTGGAACCTGGTTTTTGGTGATGATAGCCTGGATTATTTTTCGGGCAGACAGTCTCCGGGAAGGTATTGCTATGGTTTATAAAATGATTACCGTGTATAACCCCTGGATTTTTTTTGACGATTCCCTGCT
>CAJTOV010000330.1 GCA_910577765.1 uncultured Lachnospiraceae bacterium | reverse complement strand
TGTTCCAGATCAGTACTCGTCCCGGTCAACGGTTTGTTATTTCGTGGTTTTAGGATACCTCAGATTGATTTTTCTGTCAAGGGGATTTTTAATTTACGCATAGTTTAATGTGACGGTTCGTAACAGTTCAAGGGGTATCTAAACTGTTACAACGGTCCAGACAAGAGGCAAATCGGATAAGAAAGTGTGTTGCAAACATGCTTTTGTTTGCATAAGCGCTTTCTTATCTGATTTGACATCGGGCTGACGCCCGAGGCTTCTTGTCCCCGGTGCTTTTCGGGGGCAAGAAGATGGCCGTCTGAACTGTTACTAACAAGTGCTTATTGTTTCATAAACCATACTGCACCGTTTTCCGTCATGAGCCATTCCTACACATATAATATTTCCGCACAAACCTGCATAATAACGGTTATCAAGAATCTGCTTCAGCGCCTGGGCTTTCAGCTTTTCCAGATTCTTTCCCTGCTTAAATTCTACAATAATACTGGGATACCCCGCCATCTTTGATTCCAGAGTAATATCACTCCGCCCATACCCTGCTTCGATATTACTGGTTACCTTATAAGACCCCCGCAATGTCATACACATTCCCAGAAAAAGCATATGATACGCATTTTCCTTTGCATCCATATA
>CAJTOV010000329.1 GCA_910577765.1 uncultured Lachnospiraceae bacterium | reverse complement strand
TATAATAATAAAGAGATTATCTTCACCTGCCGATATTGTATTGGAGTCAATACCTGTTTTGTCACTATCAAAATCGGCCCTCGTTTTAATATCTCCCATTTTTTGCGAACAAATAGACGAAATATTTATTCCAACAAGACGATGATAAATCTGTGCGATTTCTTCTTGATATTTTTCCGGAAGACCTCTCTTTATAAACTTAATAGCATCTTCATTTACATATTCTCCAAAGGGGTACAAACGAGCCAATCCCAAATATATAATGGGGCAAAAAGGTAATTTATCATCACTTCCTCTACGATAATATGATTTAGGTGTCAAAAGGTACGTCCTTTTTGAACGATAAATGTTCTTTGAAAACTGAATATATTGTTGTAAAATGCTGCATTTTCCATTCATTTCAGGTATAATGGAAACAGTAAGAATGATTGGAGGCTATCTTATGTCCTTTGTCCAAAATCGATTAGAAGAACAGCAGCTTTTCCTATTTGACCCATTAAACACATTGACTGAAAGGGAAAAGAAATTCCTTGACAGGTCATGGGCAAAATATTTTGCTGAATTTATTTTTCCCAAGATTGATGAAATCCCGTATGCTGTCTTATACAGCGATAAGGATTCACGCCCAAACACGC
>CAJTOV010000328.1 GCA_910577765.1 uncultured Lachnospiraceae bacterium | reverse complement strand
ACCCGGTGATCCCGGTCCTCGCAAGCTCCAGTATCTCATATCCGTCCAGCAGGTTTAAAAATGCCTCCAGCTTGGACTGGTCCCCGGTCAGCATCACGGTCATGGAGTCCTTCCCCACATCCACCACGGTTGCACGGAAAATGTCGGAGATGGCACTGATGGCCTGCCGCTCACTGGCATTGGCCCGCACCTTCACCATAATCAGTTCCCGGTACACCGAGTGGCCCGGCTTCAGTTCCTTGATATCCCGGACATCCTCCAGCTTGCAAAGCTGCTTCTCAATCTGTTCCAGAATCTTCTGGTCCCCGGTAGAGACAACCGTCATTCTGGAATAACGCTCGTCTGCCGTCACACCTACTGTCAGACTCTCTATATTGTACCCGCGGCGGCTAAACAGCCCTGCCACCCGGCTCAGCACCCCTGCCGTATTATCCACCAGCAACGACAACACAATTCTATCCATAGGCACCCATCCTTTTCATCAAGTCCATCTAATCATAACAATGATGCAAAAATTTGTCAACCACAGCCATGCAGAAAAATTCGCATAAGCGGGATTTCGTGTTACAGTTCACGGGGCAGGGAAAACTGGACAGAAACAGACGTCAAGCTGGCTTGTAAGACTGTTTTTGTCCA
>CAJTOV010000327.1:244-637 GCA_910577765.1 uncultured Lachnospiraceae bacterium | reverse complement strand
GCCCTGGCTGCTTCTGAGGCAGAACCCGCAGGTCGTCAGGGGCCTTTCCGTTTCCTTTTTTAGAGATGGAGGCTGTGTCCGGATGAATGGTCAGATCTTCACCAGATGCCATAGCCTCCTCCAGCTTTTCAAGATAAGCTTTTTTGTAGGCTTCCGGGCCTCCTAAAGACTCCTGCATGAAGCGGGTGCGGGCTTTTCCCCGATTCTCATAATTGCCGTAAGCCCGGAAGGTAAGCCACATGGCTTTGATATAATAAAGGATTTTTTCAGGCTCAATGCCCTCTGCCACCTTCACGCCGAATCTGGGCTGGCTGCCCAGGCCCCCGGCGCTGTACACGTCAAAGAGCCCATCGGGCCGGGCGGTAAAGCCTAAGTCCCGGTATGTGGCATGGG
>CAJTOV010000327.1:0-234 GCA_910577765.1 uncultured Lachnospiraceae bacterium | reverse complement strand
TTCAGCTTCCGGGGCATTTTTTCCGCCTTGATGAAGGTGAGGAGATAATTCCCGGCAGCCAGAGCCCAGGGCAGCACATCAAAGTACTCATCTTTCTCCACACCGGAGAGCGGGGAGCACATGACGTTGCGGGGATAGTCTCCGCCGCCGCCAAGGGTAACGATTCCGGCATCAAGGGCCTCCTCCATAATGGCGCCTGCACTGTCGGGGCCAAGGTCATGAAGCTGGATGGTC
>CAJTOV010000326.1:237-637 GCA_910577765.1 uncultured Lachnospiraceae bacterium | reverse complement strand
ATATCGATTGTGAGCACAGGCTCATCAAGGTCAGCAGCACCGTGCAGAGACTTCCGGCGGCAGAAGGTTCCGCAAAAACAGTTCTTCTTGAGACAGCGCCTAAAAGCGAGTTCTCCAGGAGGGAGATTCCCCTGTCGTCCACGGCCATGGAAATGCTGGCGCGGTTTGAGGGAAGAGGGGAGTATGTGTTTGGAGGAAGCAGACCTGTGGAGCCCAGGACGATGCAGAACCATTTTAAAAGGCTGGTGAGAGAACTTGGAATGCCGGATAAAAACTTCCATATGCTCCGCCATACATTTGCCACCAACTGCATCGAAGGCGGCACGGATGTGAAAAGTCTCAGCGAGATTCTCGGACACTCCGACGTGCAGATTACTCTGAACCGGTATGTGCACCCTTC
>CAJTOV010000326.1:0-227 GCA_910577765.1 uncultured Lachnospiraceae bacterium | reverse complement strand
TAGGGGGCATTCTGACGTGCAGATCACTTTAGACTGGTGTGCATCCGTTTATAGGCACAAACGGAAGTGCTGGGATAATCTTTCAGTATTTTATGGTCAGATTTATGGTCAGGTGGGATAGGAGAAATCCGTGTTTTCAGGGGGATTTGGGGGGAGGTCGTGGAATTGGAAAATCTGCGAAAATGCTGAAGGAAAGAACAGCAATAGATGGGGATATACGTATATGA
>CAJTOV010000325.1 GCA_910577765.1 uncultured Lachnospiraceae bacterium | reverse complement strand
AGGGGATTCCCCCGGAGGAGATCGCTTTTATTCACGACGCCAACACCGAGGCGCAAAAGGCGGAGCTGTTCGCCAAGGTACGCCGGGGGCAGGTGCGGGTACTGATCGGAAGCACCCAGAAAATGGGAGCTGGCACCAACGTCCAGGACCGCATTGTGGCGTCTCATGACCTGGATTGCCCATGGAGGCCCGCTGATTTGGAGCAAAGAGCCGGTCGGTCGCTGCGCCAGGGCAACATGAACAAATCGGTCAAAATGTTCAAGTACGTCACCAAGGGCACCTTTGACGCCTACAACTGGGGGCTGGTGGAGAACAAGCAGAAATTCATCGGTCAGATTATGACCAGCAAATCCCCCGCCCGGTCCGCTGAGGATGTGGACGCCACCGCCCTCTCCTATGCCGAGGTCAAGGCCCTGGCTACCGGGGACGACCGTATCCGGGAGAAGATGGAGCTGGATGTGCAGGTGGCGAAGCTGAAAATGCTGAAATCCAACCACACCGCCATGCAGTATGAAATGCAGAACAAAACGCTGAAATACTATCCGCAGAAAATCGCGGAAACGAAGCTGTTTATTGAGGCGCTGGGGAAGGATTTGCCCATTGTCCAGGCCCATCCGGTAAAGGACGACGCTTTTTCCATGACCG
>CAJTOV010000324.1 GCA_910577765.1 uncultured Lachnospiraceae bacterium | reverse complement strand
GGAAATGCTGACAGGGGAAACGAAGGAAGAACCGGAAAAGACACCGGAAAAAGAGCCGGAGATTGATAAGTCGGGGGCGGTCAATTACCATATTTCTTTCAATGAAGCGGAAACTATTGGGAAAGGGTTTGCGCCGAAAGAGAAATTCCGCCAGAATATAGAAGCCATACGCACCCTTGAAAAGATTGAGGGCGAACACCGTACCGCCACACCGGAAGAACAGGAGGTCTTAGCGAAATATGTGGGATGGGGCGGTCTTGCCGACGCCTTTGATTCTTCCAAAGCGAATTGGGCGAATGAATATCAGGAATTAAAGAGCCTGTTATCCCCAGAAGAATACGCTTCCGCAAGGGAAAGCACCTTAAATGCCCACTATACAAGCCCGGTCATCATTCAGGCAATCTATGACGCAGTGGGGAAAATGGGATTTACCAGAGGGAATGTGTTAGATCCCGCCGCCGGGATCGGGAATTTCTATGGCTGTCTGCCGGAGGAAATGCAGGGAAGCAGGCTGTACGGGGCGGAGCTTGACGGGCTTACCGGGCGTATCGCAAAGCAGCTCTATCCCCATGCGGATATAAAAATCACAGGCTTTGAAAATACCAGTTATCCCAATGATTTTTTTGACGTGGCGGTTGGAAATGTG
>CAJTOV010000323.1 GCA_910577765.1 uncultured Lachnospiraceae bacterium | reverse complement strand
CTGCACTTTTCCCCCTGCCTTTGTCCTTCCCCTGATTTTCCCTGACAAAATCCGATTTTTCCATCAGCTGTCTTACCAGACTTTTCCCCTCAAGTGTTCCCTGGGGATTCATCAGCTTTTCGGCCACTTCTCCTCCTTTGCTGCAACCAGTCAGTACAAACAAAGCTGCTGCCATGCCGATGATCCTCCGACGTCCTACCCCTTTAACGGCCATCCCCATAACTCCCGCTCCGTCTTGGCGGCTTTGGTCCAGAAAACTGATAATAATAGGTCTTTAACATGCCATTATAGATTTTTCGGTTCCGGTCTGCCTTACGCCCCATATATTTTTCCACATCTTCATAGGAAGTGATAATATAAGCGGACCAGGTATCCAGCGCCCGAAACCGCACTCCCAACTGTGCATACAATGGAGGAAGACTTTCTTTGTCCTCAAGGCGTTCCCCGTAAGGAGGATTTGTTATCAGAAAACCATACTTTTTCGGATGGCTTAACTCTGCTACTGGTCTCTGCTGAAAATGAATCAAATGACCTACCCCCGCTGCCTCTGCATTGGCCCGTGCAGACCGAATCACATCTCCATCTGCATCATACCCCTGAATGTCCACAGATACCGTATCATCCACCTGTTCTGCCGCTTCATCCATTA
>CAJTOV010000322.1:289-653 GCA_910577765.1 uncultured Lachnospiraceae bacterium | reverse complement strand
GCGCAGCGATTTTCATGGGCAGATGCCGTAACAGTTCAAAGGGTATCTGAACTGTTACCGTGTAACAGTTCATTGGTGTATGCGGATAGCCAAACAACTGATGGAGGATAAAATCCCCATTACACGGATCATTTACGGCAGAAAAGCATTCGTCATTAAGATTTATCGTAAGAAAGAGACAGTAACATAAGCCTGCAACTTAATTTTGTAAAGTTTTAAAGTGAAACCCTTGTAATCAGAAAAAGTTTGTGCTAATATTAACCATCATTAAAAAAGCAACGGCTATGAAGGAGACTCTGGCCAGCAGGACTTCGACAGGAAGAGGGCGTCACCGACTGAGAGCGGCCTCAGGTTGGACTCGGCA
>CAJTOV010000322.1:0-279 GCA_910577765.1 uncultured Lachnospiraceae bacterium | reverse complement strand
ACAGGGAACACTCCGGAGCTGGTATTTCGAACCGGTGAGTTATACCCCAGTAGGGATATCCGTAGGGCACACGTTACGTGTCAAGAGTGGGGAGTGTCTTTTACAGAAAAGCATTCCCAATGCGGGTGGTACCGCGGAACATGATAGAAGATGATTAGTTATGTCCCGTCCCGGAATATGTGACAGCATTCCGGGAGCGGGACTTTTTGTTGTCCGGCACACCAGACACGGTCTGGAGCGTGTTTTCCGGTTTCTGGGATGGCTGCACGGCACTGGCTT
>CAJTOV010000321.1 GCA_910577765.1 uncultured Lachnospiraceae bacterium | reverse complement strand
TACTTGACATTACCAAAAGGCACCGTAGTCGAGGAATGTGGTAAGATGCTCCAACGTGGTGGATATGAGATAAAAATACTCAATACTATCAATTTTAAGCAATCCATGAGGTATAACCCCTTCAAATATATCTACTGCGAAAATGATATTTTGAAACTGGTAAATTGCATTATGGAAAATACCAAAGGCGAGGACAGCAAGGGCGGTGAGGACTTCTGGTCCAAAGCCGAGGCGTTGTACTATCAGGCGCTCATCGCCTATATCTGGTACGAGGCCCCGGAGGAAGAAAAGAACATGACCACCCTGCTGGAAATGCTGAACGCCTCAGAAGTGCGGGAAGATGATGAAAACTTCAAAAATGCCGTGGATTTGATGTTTGAACAGTTGCAACAGCGCGACCCTGAACACTTTGCCGTCCGGCAGTATGTCAAATACAAAATGGCGGCGGGCAAAACAGCTAAGTCCATCCTGATTTCCTGCGGCGCTCGTATGGCCCCCTTTGATATTAAGGAGGTTCGCCAGCTTATGGAGGGCGACGATCTGGAACTGGACAAGATCGGGGACCGGAAAACGGCGCTGTTCTGCATTGTGTCCGATACGGATATGACGTTTAACTTCATCTCGGCCATGGTCTACACGCAGATGTTCAACGTCCTGTGC
>CAJTOV010000320.1 GCA_910577765.1 uncultured Lachnospiraceae bacterium | reverse complement strand
CTTTTGGATCATAATCAATACTGGTAGCGTAAATTTCCAAAACTTGTCTATAAAATACTTTTTCAGAAGCACGTATGTCTCTGATTCGTTCAAGTAATTCTTTAAAATAGCCACCGCCCCCCAGATTTTTCAACCGTTCATCATCCAGTGCAAAACCTTTTCGCATATATTCTTTCAATACATTGAGCGCCCAAATTCTGAACTGCGTACCACGCTTGGATTTCACACGATAACCCACAGAAATAATGACGTCCAAATTATAATAATCAACCTGATATGTTTTTCCATCTGCCGCAGTTGTTGCAAAATTTGCAACAACTGATTCTCTCACTAGCTCTCCTTCAGAAAAGACGTTTTTTATATGCCTCGAAATCGTTGATTTGTCTCTTTGGAATAATTCAGCCATCTGGTCAATGGATAACCATACGGTATCTTCATCAAAAGTCGTTTCAATTTTTGTCAGGCCATCTTCTGTTGTATAAATAATGATATTCGACTTCTGCTCCATAGTCTCCCAGTTATTCACCTATACACCCCATTTCTAAATTATACAACACTCGTTACACTTTTATCATATAATTACTTTTCTGTGTCTTTCGTACTCTAATATTTATGCAATTAGCAATATCAAAGATTGTACTCTTTCAATATAGTAATTTAA
>CAJTOV010000319.1 GCA_910577765.1 uncultured Lachnospiraceae bacterium | reverse complement strand
ATAATTGATTTAATTTCCTCCAAGGAAAGTTTATAGGATTTCAGCTTATTGATTAAGAGCATTTTTTCTAATTGCTTAATTGAATAATACCTATATCCACTTTCAAAACATATTTGTTCGGGATAAAGCAGTCCTATTTCTTCATAGTATCGCAGTGTTTTCGGTGTTACCTCGCAAATTCTTGAAAACTCGCCTATTGATAGCATTTAGTCTCTCACCTTCTTTTCTTGATATTAAGTATAAACCTTTCCGTAAGGGCAAAGTCAAAGCCATTTTTAATTCAACATCCCTGCATAATCCTACTTTACTGTACCATGCATTAAAATCATTAACAAGGATGTCTTTATAATGTTGTCACACGAAATAAAACACTCCATTATATCAAATTTAATTACATTCTCATAAATCAACCCGAAATGTACAATGATATAGGGTGATATGAAAATGAACCAAAATGAAAGACGATTTGATTTTCACGGATTAGGGTTAGCTATCAAGCAGGCCCGAGAAGAACGGGGTTGGACGCAAGCCTATCTTGCGGAGTTAGTCGGAAAGACTGATCGCACGATTATGAGCATTGAGAATAAGGGGCAGCACCCCAGTTTTAATTTATTCTTTCAGCTTGTCACAATGTTCGATATATCCGTAGACCAGTTTTTCTA
>CAJTOV010000318.1 GCA_910577765.1 uncultured Lachnospiraceae bacterium | reverse complement strand
GATGAGACGCTGCTGCCGGGAGAATACCGCCGCCTGACACAGGAAGAACTGGCGCACTTGAAGGAAGGCGCCTTTCAGGAACAGAAAACGGATTAAGGAAGGATAAGGGAGACAGTGGATAAAAAATCGGAAGACAGCGGGCAGGGGATCAGGGAGGAACTCTTTCAGAAGGAAGCAGTGATTTTTGACCTGGACGGTACTCTGGTTGATTCCATGTGGATGTGGAAGGCAATCGATATCGAGTATCTGGGAAGATATGGCCATGAATGTCCGCCGCTGCTGCAAAAAGAGATTGAGGGGATGAGCTTTTCCGAGACAGCCGTATATTTTAAGGAGACGTTTGCAATCCCGGACAGTATTGAAAAGATCAAACAGGCATGGACCGAGATGAGCATTGAGAAATATCGCAGCCAAGTGCCGCTGAAGGCAGGAGTCCGGCAATTTTTGGAATTTTTGAAAGAGAAAGGGATTTTTATGGGGATTGCAACCAGCAATGGCAGAGAGATGGTAGATGTGGTGCTGAAATCTCTTGGGATAACGTCGTTCTTTCAGGTGATTGCAACAGCCTGCGAGGTGGCGGCCGGCAAACCGGCGCCGGATATTTATCTGAATGTGGCGCAGAGGCTGGGTGTGAGGCCAGAGCAATGTATGGTTTTTGAGGATGTCCC
>CAJTOV010000317.1 GCA_910577765.1 uncultured Lachnospiraceae bacterium | reverse complement strand
ACGGATGCAATCAAAGTCAATCTCATTCCGCCGGAACTCACACCACAGCAGACTTCAGTCATATACGCATCAGAGGCTGATGTGCTGAATATGGCATTATTTGGCATGACAGCGAAGCAATGGCGGGATAAGAATCCTGATAAAAAGGGCAATATCAGGGATTATGCGAGCATAAATGAATTGATATGCCTGTCAAATATGGAAAACATTAACGCAGTGTTGATTGAAGATGGGCTGAACCAGAAAGAACGCTTAATAAAGCTTAACAAGATTGCCATACATCAGATGTCTATTTTGGAAGAACAGACTACAAAGATTTTGAAGTGATTTAATTCCCCCGAATTCGGGGGAATTAAAATTACCACAGTTCAAGGCTGTCTTCCGCATCCACCCACATTTGCATATTTCCCTCAAGATACAGTCTTGCATATTCAAGCGGTTCATCTATTGCCAGAGCATTTAAGGCACATTCAGAGCAGGGAGTAGTTTTCAATCCTTCTTCTGCTTTATTACAGTCTATCCGTAAAAAGTAGCCTGCATAGGTGTATACGTCAATGCTGTTATGGTGGATATTGTATGTTGCGTAAATCATATTCATTTTATCTGTCCTCTTTTCATTGATTTTTTGAAAGCATTTCAATCAGTTTCCCAATTCCCGTATATTATGT
>CAJTOV010000316.1 GCA_910577765.1 uncultured Lachnospiraceae bacterium | reverse complement strand
GAAAAGAGATTAAAGATACAGACGTGGTAGAGATTGCAGAGCTTATGATCGGGCGAAAAGTGGAGAAGCTCCTGGATGATGAGCTTCCGGATACCCGCGCCTTCAGCGATGACGCCATCGCCGTAAGCTTAAGAGATTATAGAGTAGATATGCCTGGGGAACAGGTGAAGGGAATCAACCTGGATATCCGTAAGGGCGAGATCTTCGGAATCGGCGGTCTGGCCGGTCAGGGCAAGCTTGGCATCCCCAACGGGATCATGGGCCTCTACAAGGCAGACGGCCAGGTGAAGATCAACGGGGAGTCCCTGAACCTGGATAAGCTGGGGGACGCCCTAGACCACAAAGTGGCCTTTGTGTCCGAGGACCGGCGGGGAGTGGGGCTTCTGCTGGACGAGAGCATCGAGCAGAATATCATTTTCTCCGCCATGCAGACCAATGGCAGGTTTTTAAAGAAACTGGCCTGGATGCAGCTGTACGACGCGGCAGCGGCCAAAAGCCACGCGGAAGAGATGGTGAAGACCCTGGATATCCGCTGTACAGGGATCCGTCAGGCGGCAGGTAGTCTCTCCGGCGGCAACCAGCAGAAGGTATGTCTGGCCAGGGCCCTGACCTTAGAGCCAGATATTCTGTTTGTGTCGGAGCCTACCCGGGGAATTGATATCGGAGCCAAGAAGCTGG
>CAJTOV010000315.1 GCA_910577765.1 uncultured Lachnospiraceae bacterium | reverse complement strand
CCAGCTTCTTGGCTCCGATATCAATTCCCCGGGTAGGCTCCGACACAAACAGAATGTCCGGCTCCAGGGTCAGGGCACGGGCCAGGCACACCTTCTGCTGGTTGCCGCCGGAAAGGCTTCCGGCCGCCTGCCGGATTCCGGTACAGCGGATATCCAGGGTCTTTACCATCTCCTCGGCGTGGCTCTTTGCCGACGCCCCGTCGTACAGCTGCATCCAGGCAAATTTCTTTAAGAACTTTCCGTTGGTCTGCATGGCTGAGAAGATGATGTTCTGCTCAATGCTCTCGTCCAGCAGAAGCCCCACGCCCCGACGGTCCTCGGACACGAAGGCCACTTTGTGGTTCAGGGCATCTCCCAGCTTGTCCAGGTTCAGCAGTTCTCCCTGGATCTTTACCTGGCCTTCTGCCTTGTAAAGGCCCATGATGCCGTTGGGAATGCCAAGCTTGCCCTGTCCGGCCAGGCCGCCGATCCCGAAGATCTCGCCTTTCCGGATATCCAGGTCGATTCCCTTCACCTGTTCTCCGGGCATATCCACTCTATAATCTCTTAAGCTTACGGCGATATCGTCATCGCTGAGGGTGCGGTTATCCGGAAGGTCATCCTCCAGAAGCTTCTCCACCTTGCGCCCGATCATAAGCTCTGCAATCTCTACCACGTCTGTATCTTTAATCTCTTTTC
>CAJTOV010000314.1 GCA_910577765.1 uncultured Lachnospiraceae bacterium | reverse complement strand
TGCCTGTGTCGGGCGAAAATCCCATCACGCCAATAGCCATATCGTCATCCCGCAATATCAAAGCCTTTTTATCCGCAATATACTGATGCAGGTTTGCGGTGTAATCTCCCTTATCCAGACATGGATAGCCGTCAATCGTAAGGCTTACCAGTTCCATCCAGTCATCCGCATCTTCGGGCGTGGCAAATTTAATATTGTCTTTTGTCAAATCCATTTTTACAAGCTCCTCCTTCAGATAGATTTCAAGCTGTAACGGGTAGAAGTTTTCCGTTTCCCGAAATTCCGCAGGGGAAGTCTTATACATCGCCTTAAAAATATCCGTAAATGCCTGCTGGCTTTCATACCCGCTCATAAGGGCAATCTCGATAATCGGTTTTGCAGAAAACACCAGAAGTTTTGCCGCTTCCGTAAGCTGCCGCCGTTTTGCGTAGTCATGGATAGTCAAGCCGACTGTCTTTGTAAAAATCCGATGCAGGTGATATTTGGAATAGTGCAGTGCCGATGCCACCATATCTAAATCCATCTTTTCATGCAGATGTTCTTCGATATAGCGGATAGCCTGTGAAACAATGCGTACTGTCTGACCTTGCATTTTGCGACCTCCTTTCCTCGTTTTCACCCTCATTTTTTTAACATTACGAAATGTCAAATCAGGGGTTCAACGAGATATTGTAGCACA
>CAJTOV010000313.1:462-680 GCA_910577765.1 uncultured Lachnospiraceae bacterium | reverse complement strand
TCTTGGGGAGGGCTTCACAGCCGCCTTTGCCAGTGCCGCGCCCAGCTTCCACCCCGCTGACCTGCTGATCGGCGTTGCCGGGGCGGTGATTATCCGGCTTGCCGTTTACCTAAAAGGCAAGAACGCGAAGAAATACCGCAAAGGCATTGAGTACGGTTCCGCGCGTTGGGGAACCGCCGACGATATAAAGCCGTACACAGACCCGGTATTTGAGAACA
>CAJTOV010000313.1:0-452 GCA_910577765.1 uncultured Lachnospiraceae bacterium | reverse complement strand
GCCGCCCGAAGCAGCCGAAATATGCAAGAAACAAAAATATCCTTGTGATCGGCGGTTCCGGCAGCGGCAAGACAAGGTTTTTCGTCAAACCGTCGCTTATGCAAATGCACAGCAGCTATGTTGTCACAGACCCGAAAGGCACTGTCTTAATCGAGTGCGGGAAGCTCTTACAGAGGGGCGGCTATAAGATAAAAGTGCTGAACACGATCAACTTCAAGAAGTCCATGCGCTACAATCCCTTTGCGTATCTGCGGAGTGAAAAGGACATTTTGAAGCTGGTAAATACCATAATCGCCAACACCAAAGGCGACGGGGAGAAATCCGGGGAGGATTTTTGGGTAAAGTCGGAACGGCTTTTTTACTGCGCCCTTATCGGCTATATCCACTATGAAGCCCCGGAGGAAGAAAAGAACTTTACGACCCTGCTTGACATGATAAACGCAAGCGAAGCC
>CAJTOV010000312.1 GCA_910577765.1 uncultured Lachnospiraceae bacterium | reverse complement strand
AAGGCTATATCAATACCGGCTGGTTCACAGACCTGGACGGAAGGGTTTACTATCTGAATCCTCTTTCCAACGGTTACAAAGGTGTCCTCCTGACCGGCTGGCAGCAGATCGACGGCTTCTGGTATTACTTTAATCAGGAATCCGACGGCTACAAGGGCGCTCTCCTGACCAGTACGGTGACCCCGGACGGGTATCAGGTCAATGAGAAAGGACAGAGAGTCCAGTAGAAAGGCGGGCCGTGTTCCCCCCAGTTGATCACCATGCTGATCGGCTGGGGGGGATGCACGTAATGGCCGGAACCCGGGCCGCCTGTCACCGCAGGTGATTTCAAATGGCGGCCCGGTATTCCCGGACAGCGGCAGTGGGATGTCGGACTTTTCCAACGCATTTTTCCGCCGTTCCTGCATATATTGTGAAAATGCCAGAAACCCGGAGCATAAAAGAGTATGCAGATTTATGTAGTGCAGGAAGGGGACAATGTGGACCGCATTGCCGCCCAGACGGTTAGCTCCGTGCACGCCTCCCGTGATTTCGCCTGCGGCAAACAGTCCGGGAATAACACTTCCGTCTTCCTTAAGAACCTCTGTGGCCGTGTTGATCTTCACACCGCCCATGGTGTGGTGGATCGCCGGCGCGCAAAGGGCCGCGTAGAATTTAGGCTTGTCCAGGGGAAGTTCCATGCTCT
>CAJTOV010000311.1 GCA_910577765.1 uncultured Lachnospiraceae bacterium | reverse complement strand
ACTGGCAGCACTTCCGGATATGGGGAAAGATGATATCCTGGCTCTCATTGAAGACGAGGATGTGCCCTTAGCGGCCCTTCCCAAGACCGGCCAGGGTACAAGTGCAGCTCTGGTGCTGATGATTTCCAGTATGATGCTTGCAGCATTTGCAATAGGCAACAGACGGAAAGAGGAACAAGAACAGCTCTAATAAAGTGATTCAGAATGTAACTGCGGGCCGGGGATCTGTTTAAGATTCCCGGTCTGCGGTTTGTTTTATACTGACTGTTCTGCAACAAGGTTCTTGTCATTTCACAAAGAATAAGGAATGATGGACGATGAACTGTCGCTGGCGCCTGGAACCGCCATAGGCGATTCTAAATGGCCGTATGCCGTAACAGTCCAGGGGGTATCTGAGCTGGTAACAGTTCAGATACCCCTTGAACTGTTGCGGCATCTGCCCATGAGAATTGCTACGCGATGGGGCAGATGCCCTCTGGCCACTACGTTTTTGTACGGTCAGCGCAGCGAGTGCGCAGACCTGTCTGAACTGTTACTCTGAGCTGTTACGAAGAATGTTTTTTATCACAGATTCTGCTTGCTTTTTTAAAATAAGTGTGATATTATACTTCCATAGAATTCCTTCCCGGAACAGGAGGAATGATTGAGCAACAACAAGACACTTCAGGAACTGACAATCGAAGACAATTTTA
>CAJTOV010000310.1 GCA_910577765.1 uncultured Lachnospiraceae bacterium | reverse complement strand
TGTTCATGTTCCTTACAGATAAATACGCTGACAAGATTTATGGTACAATCACTTGCTATGACCGTATGATCATCCAGGGATATATCCCCGGATGGAGCCATGCCGAAGGCATGACCGGCTACCTGAATGCCAACAACATCCGTATTTTTGATTTTTCAAATTTCTCCCAGCCTCTTACGGAACAAATCCGCGCAAACGCCCAGCGCATCGCAGATGAAAATGGCATTGAAATTGAGTTCATCCGTAAACTGCGTGCTTTCCGCAAGGATGACCGGATTCAGGAAATCATCCAGAAAACCGGAAAGACCAAGGGT
The DNA here is from genome assembly GCA_910577765.1 of uncultured Lachnospiraceae bacterium. Taxonomy (GTDB): domain Bacteria; phylum Bacillota; class Clostridia; order Lachnospirales; family Lachnospiraceae; genus Brotaphodocola. The sequence goes on along the minus strand of CAJTOV010000310.1, from coordinate 385 downwards.
CTGATCCACATCTTTTCCGCCATGGAACAGTGCAATACTTATAAGCCTTGGCATGATAAAACCACAGGGAAGACATTCCTTAAGTTTGACCAGAGCAAATGTCTTCATTATTATTTCTATTTCATTGACAAGGAACTTGGACTCTGCTATCTGCGTGTCCCTACCTGGGCGCCTTTCCGCCTGCAGTTCTATATGAACGGCCATAACCTGCTCGCCCATAAACTGCAGAAGAAGGGCATTACTTCCCGCATGCATGATAATGCTTTCCTGGAAATCTCGGATGTGGAAGCCGCCCAGAAACTCTCAGACAGGATCAATCCGGAAGACCTCCATAAGGTTCTGGATGCTTTTGCAAAACGCTATTGTCCGGTTCCTGAAACACTCG
>CAJTOV010000309.1 GCA_910577765.1 uncultured Lachnospiraceae bacterium | reverse complement strand
TGAGATTGTATCCCCTGGTAATTCAAGCCATGACTATGTACGCAAACTGAACCTTTACATGGACGCCGGAGTGAGGGAGTATTGGATTGTGAATCCTATGGAGCGGGAGATATTAGTGTATTTTCTGGAACAAGATAAATTTAAAGTCAAGTCTTATACCCTCCAGGACAAGATCAAGGTCAACATCTATGATGATCTGTGGATTGACTTTACAGAGCTGGGGCTTTAACTCCCGACCCCAGGGCCAGATTTGGACGGTAGTGTAAAATAGTTTGTGTCTTTGGAAAAAAATGGCTCCTTTTTGGTAAGAATTCAGATATGACAATTCTTATTAAAAAGGAGTATTTTTATGCCAGTAGCCAAGGAGCAGATTTGACAGATTATTTCAGAAAACAACATCACCAGTGTTGCGGATGTCTATTCCCTTCTCAGGGAAAGCTTTAAAGACATCCTGCAAGAACTCATGGAAGCGGAACTGGACGCTTCCCTCGGTTATGAAAAAAATCAGAAGGGAGATCTGGCCACTTCCAACAAACGGAATAGCCATTCTCCTAAGACCCTCAAAAGCCAGTATGGGGAATTCCAGGTAGATGTCCCCAGGGATCGGAACGGGGAGTTTGAACCCAAGCTGATTCCCAAATACCAGCGCAACATATCCGGCATGGAAGAAAAGGTCATCTCCTTGTACGCCCGCGGGATG
>CAJTOV010000308.1 GCA_910577765.1 uncultured Lachnospiraceae bacterium | reverse complement strand
AGGCTTGACCCCGGAAAAGGAATTTTATTTTGACAGCAAGCCTTTTTCCCTGCATGACGACACGCCGGAGCAGGCAGCCCCGAAAACAAAAATGCCCTATTACACAATCAATGAGGGAGCTGCCCGCCGTGCCAATGATGTAAACAGCTACTACGACTACAAGCCCGGCAGCGCAACCGCAGAATACAGACAAATGGTAGACAAAGCCGTGGAGATTGGGGAACGCCAGAAAAAGCGGGTAGACCCCATGTACCATGAAAAGATTGACAGCCTTGTTGACACCTACGCCCGGAAACTTGCGGAGAACATGAACAGCAGTTTTTCCATTGAAGCCCGTGTACCCTCTATCCTCATTACAGGCGGCTCTAATTTCCCGGTACGGAAGAAAGAAAAGCAGAACGCCGCCCGTGACAGGAACATGGAGGAATGGAACGACATACAGGGCTTGCTTGACAAGATACGCAGTACGGGCATGGGCGGTATCAGCGCAGACGACCCGCAGGCAGTACAAAAACTGGAAGCCAAACTGGAAAAACTGCAAGCGGCACAGGACACCATGAAAGCGGTCAACGCCTACTACCGAAAGCACAAGACCCTTGCCGGCTGCCCCAACCTTTCCGCTGAAAGCATTGAAAAAATGAAAGCGGAAATGTCATCACAGTGGCACATAGAGGATAAGCCCTACCCCTCATGGGCTTTATCC
>CAJTOV010000307.1 GCA_910577765.1 uncultured Lachnospiraceae bacterium | reverse complement strand
TATTATCGGCGCCAATGTGGGAACCACGGTCACCGGACAGATCATCCGGCTTCTGGATCTGAACTCCTCCGGCTCCTGGTTTCTGCAGTTTTTAAAGCCCTCGACTCTGGCGCCGCTGGCTCTGATTGTTGGTATCATCATCATCATGGGCATGAAGTCCGACCATTCCGGCAAAGCAGGACAGATCATCATCGGTTTTGGCATCCTGTTTTCCGGACTTTTGAACATGACGGATGCTGTAGAGGTGCTCTCTGACAGCGGAATCGTGGAACACATCTTTTCCCGCCTGGGCAACAACCCTCTGATCGCCTATCTCTCGGGAGCAGGGGTTGCTTTTATGCTGCAGAGTTCTTCCGCAACCATTGGCATTCTGCAGGCATTTTCCACTTCCGGCCAGCTGACCTTTTCGGATATCTACGCCATGCTGGTGGGAATTTATCTCGGTGACTGTGTGACTACGGCCATTGTCTGCAATATCGGAGCAAAACCGGAAGCCAAAAGGGTCGGCGTGGTGAATATCCTGTTCAATCTGAGTAAGTCCGCCCTGATTCTGATCGTGGTTGCCGTGATTCACCGATTCGGGCTGCTGGACGGAATCTGGAATCAGACCATCCATTCCGGCGGCATTGCCAATACCAATACCATCTTTAATCTGTCCTGCGCCTTTCTCCTGCTTCCGTTTGTGGGGATTTATGAACAGATCA
>CAJTOV010000306.1:257-705 GCA_910577765.1 uncultured Lachnospiraceae bacterium | reverse complement strand
GGCGATGCCATTCTTTAATGGAAGATATTCCCTCAATTCTTCCAAATGCTTTTTACACCATTTCAGGCTCCGGCGTATGGTCGTCCTCCCCGCCAGGAAACCGGCCACCAGGCATACCAGCACTTCCGCATGGTCATGTTTTGTTTCCCTGCCGCACCTAGGGTCCGGCACCGCCCTCATATATTCCACAAGCGGCTTTGTCCGGAATCCGTTTTCAGCACATGGAAAGGTCCACTCCCGTTTTTCCCAACAACTGTTCCTGTTCCGGGCTGATCTTTGATACCGCCCTTTCTTTTCCAATGTACAGCAGGTAAATGCTTTTCAGCACCTGCAGTTCCTGCAGCCCCACTCCGTGTTCTTTATACATACGCCTGCTCAGGGATGAGGCCTGGGCGTTAAACTGATAGTGGAAATCCTGTTCCGGCTTCAGCTTCCTTTCTTTCGTAAG
>CAJTOV010000306.1:0-246 GCA_910577765.1 uncultured Lachnospiraceae bacterium | reverse complement strand
ACAGGATGATGGAAAGGACATCCTCCCAGTCGTCTCCCAGGGGCTTTTTCCACCCCTGGGGGCAGAGCTGCCATACTGCCTGGGAAAATCCGTATTCCTTCACTTCGATCCCGCCCAGGGATATTTTTTTCTTTCCGCTTTTTATGACCCCTTCCGGTGTGATGATACCAATATAGGTATCTACCGGCTGGGGGTATTTCTTTCCGGGGACGCGCCTGGATGTCCGCTTATAAAGATAATAGGTAT
>CAJTOV010000305.1 GCA_910577765.1 uncultured Lachnospiraceae bacterium | reverse complement strand
CTTCAAAAGGCAATGAAAGCCATACTGTCAAAGGGCAAAAAGCAGCTTGCAAAACCGCCACAGGGCAAGCAGAGCTTAAAGCAGCTTATGAAGCAGAACGCGGGCGTTTCCAACATTGAGATTACCGAGGGCAATATCAAAGCCTTTGAGAGTACGGCGAAAAAGTACGGTATCGACTTTGCGCTGAAAAAGGACGCAACGGAAAGCCCGCCCCGCTATCTGGTTTTTTTCAAGGGGCGGGACGCGGACGTGCTGACCGCAGCCTTTAAGGAGTTTTCCGCAAAGAAGCTGACACAGGAGAAAAAGCCCTCTATCCGAAAGCTGCTCTCTACGCTCAAAGAAGCCGCACAGGGCAAGAACGCGGAACGGGCAAAGGTCAAGAACAAGGACAGGGAGGTATCGCTATGAAGCCGGAAATCAAGAAGCTGCTTATCCTAAATCTCCCGTATCTGCTCTTTGTCTGGCTCTTTGATAAAGTGGGCGCGGCTGTCCGTCTATCCCCCGGCGCGGACGCAAGCGCAAAGCTGCTACATCTTGGGGACGGTTTTACCGCCGCCTTTTCCAGTATCGCGCCGAGCTTCCACCCGGCAGACTTAGCTTTAGGCATTGCGGGGGCGGTCATTGTCCGGCTGATTATCTACACCAAAGGCAAGAACGCGAGCGCAAAGCTGCTACATCTTGGGGACGGTTTTACCGCCGCCAAGATGTA
>CAJTOV010000304.1 GCA_910577765.1 uncultured Lachnospiraceae bacterium | reverse complement strand
GTGGTCGGAATATTATCATATCCGTAAAATCTCGCCACTTCCTCCGCAATATCCGCAAGCCGGAACAGATCCTGACGGAAGGTCGGTATCGTCAGCGTACCGGCAGTCTGGTCGTAACGCACTTCGATCCTTTTGAAGATATCCAGCATTTCCTCTGTTGAAACCTCTGTTCCCAGCAGTTTGTTGTACTGGTCGGGTTCAAAAGGAAGCACCACTTCTTCTTTCATCTCACCGCAGACATCCACCATGCCGTCCACGACTTCACCGCATCCCAGCTCTTCGATCAGCTGGCAGGCACGATTGATCGCCGCCTCCGCATTATGGGGATCAAGTCCTTTCTCGAACTTGCCGGAAGCATCGGTCCGCAGACCCACACGTTTGGCCGATTTACGGATGTTGGCACCGTTAAAAGATGCCGCCTCGAAGAGCACTGTCTTCACCTCGTCCGTGATCATGGAATTCTCACCGCCCATGATCCCCGCAATGCCTACTTCCTTCTCGGCATCACAGATCATCAACACATCGGCGTCCAGATTCCTCTCCTGCCCGTCAAGCGTGCGGAACACATCCCCTTCCCTGGCCCGACGCACGATGATCTTATGACCGGCGATGGTATCCAGATCGTAAGCGTGCATGGGCTGTCCGTACTCTTCCATCACGTAGTTGGTAATATCCACCAGATTGTTGATGGGGCGGATTCCGCTGGCCGCC
>CAJTOV010000303.1 GCA_910577765.1 uncultured Lachnospiraceae bacterium | reverse complement strand
ACTGGAACAAGGTCCCGGCAGTTCTGGGCGTCCGTGAATTTTACGGCGGAGACCTTCAGGGCGTGTTGGACAAAATGGACTATCTGGAGGGCCTGGGAATTGATGTAATCTATTTCAATCCGCTTTTTGTCTCTCCCTCTAACCACAAATATGACATCCAGGATTACGATAATATTGATCCTCACTTTGGAAAAATTATATCTGATGAAGGGGAGCTTCTTTCCCCTGAGCAACATGAAAATCGTTATGCTTCCAGATATATAAACAGAATCGCCAACCCCCAAAACCTGAACGCCAGCAATGAGCTTTTTATTGAAGTGGTAAAGGAGGCGCACCAAAGAGGAATAAAAGTCATTTTAGACGGTGTTTTTAATCACTGCGGTTCTTTCAACAAATGGATGGACCGGGAGCGGATCTATGAAAACGTGGAGGGCTATGAGAAAGGCGCCCATATCTCCAAAGAGAGTCCCTACCACAATTATTTTCATTTCTATGATGAAAATGCCTGGCCTTACAATCCAAGCTATGACGGATGGTGGGGGTATGATACCCTTCCAAAATTAAACTACGAAAATTCCCCGGAATTGTTTCAGTATATCATGAAAATTGCCGCCAAATGGGTATCCGAGCCTTACAATGCTGACGGCTGGCGGCTGGATGTAGCGGCCGATTTGGGACACAGTCCTGAATACAATCACTTTTTCTGGAAATCCTTCC
>CAJTOV010000302.1 GCA_910577765.1 uncultured Lachnospiraceae bacterium | reverse complement strand
CTATGACGACATCAAGGAAAAGCTGATTGCCAAGGGCATCCCCGAAGCGGAAATCGCTTTTATCCATGACGCCAACACGGAAACCCAAAAGGCGGAACTGTTCGCCAAGGTGCGGCGGGGGCAGGTACGTGTTTTAATCGGCTCCACGGCAAAAATGGGCGCAGGCACGAATGTGCAGAACCGCATTGTCGCGTCCCACGATCTCGATTGCCCCTGGCGTCCTGCCGATCTGGAGCAGCGCGCCGGCCGTTCTCTGCGCCAGGGAAACATGAATGCGTCGGTGAAAATGTTCAAGTATGTCACCAAAGGGACATTCGACGCTTACAACTGGGGGCTGGTGGAAAACAAGCAGAAATTCATCGGCCAGATCATGACCTCCAAAAGCCCCGCCCGCTCCGCCGAGGATGTGGACGCCACCGCCCTTTCCTACGCCGAAGTCAAAGCCCTTGCCACCGGCGACGACCGCATCCGCGAAAAAATGGATTTGGATGTGCAGGTTTCCAAGCTGAAAATGCTCAAAGCCAACCACACCTCCCAGCAGTACGAAATGCAGGACAAGGCGCTGAAATACTACCCGCAGAAAATCGCGGAAACCAAGCTGTTAATCGAAGCGCTGACGGCGGATTTGCCAACGGTGCAGGCCCACCCGGTCAAGGACGATGCCTTTTCCATGACCGTCATGGGGCAGACCTACACGGAGCGCAAGGCGGCGGGCGAAGCGGTGATTA
>CAJTOV010000301.1 GCA_910577765.1 uncultured Lachnospiraceae bacterium | reverse complement strand
GGCTGCCGGATGTCTGGCAGAACGGTACCGGGACGAAATCCTGTCCGAGCTTCCTGAGCTTGACGGCATTCTGGGCACCACTGCTTATGACCGGATTATTCCCCTGATAGAGGAAGCGCTGGAAGGGAAAAAGCCCCGTTATTTTCAGAGTGTGGACCGGCTGGTGCCGGGACAGGCCGGGCGGGTGGTGACCACCGGGGGGCATTATGCCTATCTGAAAATCGCCGAGGGCTGCGACAAGCACTGTACCTACTGTGTGATTCCGAAGGTGCGGGGAAACTACAGGAGCGTTCCGATGGAACAGCTGCTTGATGAGGCCCGCACGCTGGCGGAAAAAGGGGTGCGGGAGCTGATTCTGGTGGCCCAGGAAACGACGGTTTACGGCGTTGACCTGTATGGAAGGAAAATGCTTCCTGAACTGCTGCGGGAGCTGGTAAAGATCCCCGGCATTTACTGGATCAGACTGCTGTACTGTTATCCGGAGGAGATTACCGATGCGCTGATCGAGGTGATTGCCGCGGAAGAAAAAATCTGTCATTACCTGGATATGCCCATCCAGCATGCCAGCGATTCTGTTTTAAAAAGAATGGGGCGTAAAACCAGCCGCCAGGGGCTTCTGGACATCATTGAAAAGCTGCGGCAGAGGATTCCGGATATTGCTCTGCGTACCACGCTGCTTGTGGGATTTCCCGGGGAGACGGAAGAAGACTTCGAGACACTGTATGAATTTGTGGATATGGTA
>CAJTOV010000300.1 GCA_910577765.1 uncultured Lachnospiraceae bacterium | reverse complement strand
CAGGTATGGGGATTCATCCCAAATTCAATCATCATTCGCAGGGCGTAGCGCCCTCTGGTAGAAATCTTCATGTTTATTACTCCGTGAAAAGTGTCGATAAATAAGGTAAATTACAAAGTACCGTGAGTCCGCAGTGCCGCTCACGTCCGCTGCGCTCCCGTTCGCTCACGGGCCTTCGGCCCTATGGAAAAAGCCGAAGATCAATTTTCTTACATGCGGGCATGACGAAAATTGATCTCCGCCTTTTTCCGCACTGCTTTTGGCTTTCGTGAACATTGTACAAAAGATTAAAGGAAAAGTAAACTGAAAATACCTTTTCTGGGGAAGATATTCGTGGTACAATGGAGATACTTATCGAAAAAAGTTTATAATGCGGCGTGGTTGGACTGCATTGGAGATTTTATGATATTTATGAGACCTTGTAAGGAGGAGCAGATAATGAAAGATGGTTTCTTTCGTGTGGCTGCGGCTACCCCTGGCATCCGGGTGGCTGATCCGGTTTATAACCGGGAAGAGATCTGCCGTATGATCGAAGAAGGCACGAAGAGAGGGGTTGGCCTCATGGTCTTTCCGGAGCTGTGCCTGACTGCCTATACTTGTAATGATTTGTTTTCCCAGTTTCCGCTTATAAGAAAAGCCAGGGAGGAGCTGCGAAATATCGTCCGGTTCTCCCAGGGCAGGCAGATGCTGGTCTTTGTGGGACTTCCGTGGGAACATGGAGGGAAGCTTTACAATGCCGCCGCCGCC
>CAJTOV010000299.1 GCA_910577765.1 uncultured Lachnospiraceae bacterium | reverse complement strand
AGAATCCACAGCCTGCCCTGCATTTTCCACCAGTGTCAGCGTACCCTCCGGGAATCTGCCGTTCTCATACTCCTTTTTCAGCGCTTCCTTACGGCTTTCTTCCTCCTTGCTTTGTTGGTAAAACCAGTATAAGACCTCACATCATGTGAGATACAAGAGGGAAAAAATGCCCTGCATTTTTAGCAATGTCATTAAGAAAAGGAAAAATCACAATAAAATAGGGTGTTTTTTTACTTAACAGATTTTAAACAGTTTTAGATTGTTAAGTTATAGAGTAAATTGTGAACTTTTTGTGAAATAAGGGTCAGTAGCCTTGAAAAAAATATTTTATGGGCTATACTTATATTAACCGTTGTGACGAGCGGTTCGCATAGAAATGAGAAGTCAGACATTTTTAAAGGATTCGTTAAGTTGGTAGTCAATCGTTTAAATATTATAGAAGTTAAAAATATAAAAAAGTAAGAAGTCAAAAGTAAAAGTATATATTCGTAGCGAACAAGAACGTCAATGATATACCCAACCCTGGGCCTCCGAAAGAGCAAACTGTCAATTACGGAGACCATTCACATTTTAATCGGAGCAGAAGGAGGCTCCCTTGCCAAGGAACTCCATAGGGCAGGATATGACGTGTCAGCCTCCGCCCTAACGCAACGCAGGGCGCAGATCCCGGCCAATGTGTTCCGTGATATTTTCATGGGGTTCAATGAGGAGTGCGTTGACAGTGAAACCTTCCACGGATTCCGGCTTCTGGCAGTG
>CAJTOV010000298.1 GCA_910577765.1 uncultured Lachnospiraceae bacterium | reverse complement strand
AATTACTTTTACTCTCGAACTTTTATAATCCGCCGGATTTCTTGTCACAATGTAATCCGCCACCGCCTCTACCGCACATTCCTCCTGCAGGCAGTCTTCAAAATCTGCAAATCCCTCATTCTCAACAGCAGAAATAATCTTCTCTGCGTTCAGGTCTGAAATTCGGAAGATGTCACACAAATTTCTTATAAGCCCACGTCTCTCTTTCCGGGAATAATTTTTTCTCAGAATGTAAAACAGGTTTGGAATACTATGGGCTGCCAAATATCCAATAACTTCCCTTTCTGCGCATTTTGTCATAATCTCCCGGGCTTCTCCTGCATAAGGTTCCCTTTGCAGGAAAATGTCCAGGATGATATTTGTATCAACTAAGATTGTCATATTTTTCTGTCCTCGCTTCCTGGAGTTCCTTTCGGGGATCAAAATCATCCGGCAGTCTCTTTTCCATATTCAAAATGTCCGCGAGCGCCGCTCTGGCTCTTTGCTTGTCTTTTTCCTTATCTACAGTCATTGCTTCCAGACTTTGCAGGATATTAACCACGTACAGCATGTTATCCTCTGGCATGCGCCGTATCATTTCAACCGCCCTTTCTTTGATCTGCGTCATATATTACCCATCCTTCCCATTTTGATTTCTTTTTGAAATGCGTGTCCTGCTTCATTGTAATAATCCAATCTTTCCTGTTCCGTCATATTTTTAGTCATTTCATAGTTATATTCACGCAGCCTGGTGAATATCTTCAATCGTAAAATCCGG
>CAJTOV010000297.1 GCA_910577765.1 uncultured Lachnospiraceae bacterium | reverse complement strand
TGTGTGTAGAGAATACTCACGACAAAGTTAAAAGTATCGTCGGTGTCGCTGATAATCACGAAAAGGGCGGTCTTTCTGTCGCCTATGGTGTCAAGCTCCATTTCGTCGGTTTCCATAAGCTCCCGCAGCTCCTTAATGTCGAATGGGGCTAACCTCGCGCCGCATGAGATAAGTATGCTTTTTGCGGTCTTGCCCGCCGCAAGTTTGTATTTTTTGTACTGCTTGACTGCAAAATGCTCCGGGTCTTTTTCTTCCAGACGTTCAAACATGAGGTCAACCGGGTTCTGGAAGTCCTCGTCGTCCTCGCGGGCTTCCGACGCATTTATCATTTCAAGCAGCGTCGTGAAGTTCTTCTCGTCCTCCGGGGCTTCATACCAGATATAGCCGATTAGCGCGGTGTAGTAGAGCTTTTCCGCTTTCACCCAGAAATCCTCGCCGGATTTTTCCCCGTCGCCTTTGGTGTTGGCGATAATGGTATTGACTAACTTCAAAATGTCCTTTTCGCTCCGCAGATAGGCAAAGGGATTGTATTTCATGGATTTTTTGAAGTTAATCGTATTTAGCACTTTGATACGGTATTTGTACCGCTGTAACATTTTCCCGGTTTCCAAAATCAGTGTTCCTTTCGGGTCAGTGACGATATACGACGTTGGAAAATCCTTTGACGTACATTGCATGAGCGACGGTTTCACAAAGAACCGGGTCTTGCCGCTGCCGGAACCGCCGATTACAAGAATGTTCTTGTTGCGGGCATATTTTGGCTGCTTCGGGCGGCTGTT
>CAJTOV010000296.1 GCA_910577765.1 uncultured Lachnospiraceae bacterium | reverse complement strand
TACGCCGTCGCTTTGCAGACGCACAGATGCCGCAGACATCTGGCACTTTATTCACTGTTATTTCCGAAATGCAGTACTAGCACACTGTTTCGGCTTCTGGTCGCAGATGAAGTGGATATTATCCTTACGACACCGGTTATTTCCGAAGAAGAATTTGCTCTGCATTATCCATGGTATCGCAGCGACCTTTCCACCATGTTACTGTGGAAAAAGGAGCAGGCAATTTACCCGTCAGTGGAAAAATTCATCAGCACAGCCCGCCAATACCTGAGAAATTGCCGTTCCGATTAAAGCAAACCATATCACCGCCATGTCCATATATGCAGATATTCAAAGCTTATGTCCTTCCTGCGGGAGTACATAAGCTTTTTTACTTAATTATCTGGTTGCCGTCTCTGGGAAAAGGGAGTGGGAAGCATTAATTTAAAAAAGCGTCTATAATATGAAAAACAGCTTCCCTTTCTTTGGGATTCAGAAGATTCCATTGATCTAACAGTAAATTTTGTTCCCTGGTTAAGGATTTAACTGTCCCAATACTAAAAAAATCGGATAAAGAAATTCCAAAAGTATTGCAGAGAATTTCCAGTTTATCAATGGGAGGATAAAGATTTTTTTGATACCAGGTTGCAATGGTAGACTGGGGGATGCCGGAAAGCTTCGCCAGTTTATACACCGATAAACCTCTGGCCTTCCTTAATTCCTCCATCCGCTCCAGTACATTAAACATAATATCACCTCTTTCAGATTAATTTGAATCGTTACAGTTCACAGGGCGGGGAGAACTGGACAAAAACAGACGTCAAGCTGGCTTG
>CAJTOV010000295.1 GCA_910577765.1 uncultured Lachnospiraceae bacterium | reverse complement strand
TAGAGATGTTTATGAACGCATATATGGATAAAATCACTCCGGATTTTGTAAATCTGTCCATTGGCTTAAGAGCGCCGCAGCTTTATGAAGAAACTGCCTCTATGATCATGAAAGTACCACAGGCATTTATTTCTTCCCTGACAGAATACTTCAGGAAAATGAAGGAGCTGGGGAAAATTCCCCATTATGATTTTGAAAGTCTGGCGATGACTGTTTTTTCTTCCACGTTTGGTTATACCTTTTTAAATGCGTCTTTTGGCCAGAACCTTACGGATGTGGGCAGAGAAGAATTTATCAAAAACAGTGTGAAGATATTTGTAAATGGGATTGTACAGAAGTAAAAATGGCAGTAACAGTTCAGATAGGTCTGCGCGTTTACCGCGCTGACCGTACGATAACGCAATGGCCGCGGGCATACAGCCCATCGCCGCAGGCGATTTTAAATGGCTGTATGTCGTAACAGTTCAAGGGGTATCTGAACTGTTATAAATGGTACTGTATATTCAGTGCCATTTTATCATACCTGAAAGCAAGCAAGTACACGCATACAAGGAGGCAATGATGATGATTACAGGCGCGGAATTATTTGTGAAAGCTCTCAAGGCGGAGCAGGTAGATACCCTGTTTGCCTACCCGGGCGGACAGGCAATCGACCTGTTTAATGCCCTTTATGGCGAGCAGGATATTGATGTTATTTTGCCGCGGCATGAGCAGGGATTAGTCCATGCGGCAGACGGATACGCACGCTCCACGGGAAAAGTCGGGGTCTGCCTGGTTACAAGCGGACCGGGAGCTACCAATTTAGTGACAGG
>CAJTOV010000294.1:264-824 GCA_910577765.1 uncultured Lachnospiraceae bacterium | reverse complement strand
TATCTTGACATTTCCGCCTGCCTCAGATATACTATAGACATTTCCTGCAGAACTTTCTTTAGATCCGCAGATTATCTGGAATTTCTATAATTCCTGACGCAGTGCTTCACTGCAAAGTTTATCCACAGTAACCAGAGACAAGAAGGAACAGAACTATGTCTGGTAATTTGGAAATCACATAGTTTTGTCCGGCCCGTTTCTATTTTCATTCAGGAGGAAATGTCTATGAATCAAAAAAACTATCAGGTCATTGAGAACCGCCGGCAGAAGGAAACCTTTTCCGGGCAGAAGCCGCCCAGTGCACGGAAGCTGTCAGGCCCGCAATACCGGGTTAAAGCTGGACCTGATGCAGAAATATCTGCTGATTCCTCTTGACATCTTCCGGAAATGCCTGCAAAATAGAAGAAAAGAAGCAGGAAATCCCCGGAAGGCCGGAACCATCAGACTCAAGAACAAGCTGGAGGCATGGCTGACCTTTATCGCCTCCGACAGACCGGAGGACATCATGGAAGTGGTAAGGGCCTATCCGGAATTCCGTGAAGCGTACAGGGAAGTGTTCG
>CAJTOV010000294.1:0-254 GCA_910577765.1 uncultured Lachnospiraceae bacterium | reverse complement strand
TATTCAGAAGCATTGAGCATCCTGGATGCCAATACAGTAGAACTGATGGTAGAACAGCAGAAACGGGTGGTGAAGAAGCAGAAACGTCTGCTGGAAAAACAGAAACAGATGATCGGACAGAATGAGAAAACGATAGAGCAGCTGAGAAGGGAGGCAGAGCAGCAGAAAAAAGAGGTAGAGCAGCAGAAAAAAAGAGGCAGAGCGGCAGAATAAAGAACTGTCGTTCCAGCTGGAAAGAGAGCGTCAGGCGCGGG
>CAJTOV010000293.1 GCA_910577765.1 uncultured Lachnospiraceae bacterium | reverse complement strand
GGTGCGCTCAAAGCCGTCTACTGTAATATCCGCCTTTTGGTATAGCTGTTTTGCGATGCGCCCGGTCAGGTCGTCCAGCTCCACGCCATAGAGTTTTGCCGCCGCCAATTTTTCCGGCAGCATCCCGAAAAAGTTTCCGATACCCATAGACGGCTCCAAAACTGTCCCAGGCGTAAAGTCCATCTGTTCCACCGCGTTGTAGATTGCCTGGATAACGGTGGGGCTGGTATAGTGGGCATTGAGAACCGTGCTTTGTGCAGACTGGTACTCCGCAGGGGTGAGCAGTTCTTTCAGTTCGGCGTATTCCTTTGCCCACTTGGGGTCGTTTGGCTCAAAGGCGTGGGAAATGCCGCCCCAGCCCACATAGCGGGACAAAATAGTCTGTTCCTCCGGGGTGGCAAGCCGGTTTTCGGCTTCAATCTGTTTCAGGGTGCGGATGGCTTCCACGTTGTACTGGTACTTGGTTTTTTCACCGCCCACGCCTAAATTTTCATCGGTGATCTGGAAGTTGTGGCGCTCTGGTTCAAACCGCAGGGGCTGTAAAATAATCTTGCTGGGGAATACCCTGCCGCCCACTTCCTCCTGGGCGCGGCGGCGGGCCTGCTTCTGCGCCGGGGTTTCGGTAATCTGCCCGCCGTCAATCTCCATCGGTTCCGGCACAGGCTTGGGTTCTGCTGGTGCAGGGGGAACATCCGGGGTAAGGTCAAAGGTCTGCTGTTCCCGTTCCTCCACAAACTGCCGCACAAAGGGGATGCTTTCGCTGCGGAAAATGGGGAACCAGCCCCGCAGTTCCATATCTTGCAGGCTGACGGTTCCGGCGTTGT
>CAJTOV010000292.1:330-837 GCA_910577765.1 uncultured Lachnospiraceae bacterium | reverse complement strand
CGTAAAAATCGCCGTTCCTGTCATTGTTCTGCCATTCAAAATAAATTTGATACAATTTCATGTAATACTCAAACTCTTCCACAAGCTGCGGATCTACTGTTTTTTCTGAAAGGATTTTCTTTGCTACACCTACAATATTTTCAAATTCCTCTTTTGTAATGCGGATGCTCTCCGGAAAATGATGCTGCCCCCACCATAAGGAATCAAGCTGCTCCCTGAAATAGAGCTGAACCGTCTGCGGATCACATTTTTCATGCATGTATGCACGCTCCAGGATGGGATAAAAATCATGTTCCAGCTTTGGATCGTGGGGATTGTAAATGTTTCCAAAAATCTGGTACGCCCACCGCATCTGCGGCATCTGATCCTTCTCACATTCACGGCTTAAATAATCGTCAAGCAACTTTGTTAATTGAAATGGCAGATGGCGTCTGGGAAACACATCCCCCGGAAATTTCATCTCGTCCAGGTATTCTCTGCAAAACTGAAACAAAACAGCTTCTGCAT
>CAJTOV010000292.1:0-320 GCA_910577765.1 uncultured Lachnospiraceae bacterium | reverse complement strand
TGTTTGCCTGCTTTTTCAGTCCCTTTTTACGCAGATCCCAATATTTCTGTATCTCTGTGATAAACTGCTCATAATCCATGTTCAAACTCCTCTGGAAGATTCTTTCCGAACAATTCCCGGATCAGAAATTCCGGAACTAATTTGTTTGTCGTCCGCAGGAAAAAATCTATTTGCGGTTTTCCTGGAATGATCAGTGGCATGCCGAAGTTCTCCAATCTGTTAACAGGAATAATCCTGCTCTAATTCCTCCTGTGTGGGGAATCTTGCTTCATCCTCGTCAAGAAAGTCACCAGTACAGGCAAAACGGAGAAAATCATGAA
>CAJTOV010000291.1 GCA_910577765.1 uncultured Lachnospiraceae bacterium | reverse complement strand
TTGCCGTAATGGAGATATGCGTAATGACTCTCGTGAAAGATGCCAGGGCTTTTTTCAAAGAGGACGATCACATAGACCTTCCTGATATCCTGATAGGTGAAGGCCCTTCCCCTTTCTCCTTTGAGTCTGGCATACTGACGCATCACCAGGTCCGCGGAGTAGCAGGAAATCCGCTCCGCAGGGAAGGCGTATCCCTGCTTTTGTATCTCAATATTTACCAGGGAGCCGTCCTCCAGCTGGCCAACCAGGTCCATGATCAGGAGGCTGGCCCCGTCCATCATGCTGTCCTCGCCGGGAAGGATGTGGAGCACTTTGACAGTTATTCCCAGAATGCTGGAAACCAGCCGGGAGAGACGGTCCGGATGCACATCCGGATGGAAAATCCGTTTGAAGAAAGGGTCGTAGGTCAGCGGCAGGGACTTCTTTCCCTGACAGAAATCCAGAAATCTCTGCTTCCACTCCGCATTCAGACTCTGGTAGCTTCCGTAAAGGAGCGGGGAGTTCTTTAGCAGACGGACCACCTGCCCGCTGGTTTCCGGCAGGGTTTCCCAGACCGGACCCTGGGGCGGCATGCCAAAGGAAGGATTTGTGTACGTATTGACTGCTGCGGTTTTTTGTGCCATAGGCCGATACCTCCATAAAATTAGATTGGATTAAATTGAAAATCGGATCCGGAACATGCGGTGGGAGTCCACCGGAACCTCTGATTTACAAGATGGTTGAAGTATAGCATATGGACGGAATAATTGCAATAACAATGTTGGCTGTTTTTGAGTAGACATACCCCTTGAACTGTTACGGCATAGTAACAGTTCAGATAGGTCTGCGCGTTCACCGCGCTGACCGTAAGAAAACGCA
>CAJTOV010000290.1 GCA_910577765.1 uncultured Lachnospiraceae bacterium | reverse complement strand
ACGGCAAGCGCTACGCCTTCGACGAGGACGGCAAGATGCTGTACGGCTGGGTAAATGAGGACGCCACCAGGGCTACCGATGAAAGCGACTGGGAGACTGCCACCTACTACCTGGGCAACTGGGATGACGGTGCCATGAAGACCGGCTGGCAGAAGATCAATGTCTATGACGAGGACGAAGATGACGACATGGACTACTGGTTCAACTTCAAGTCCAACGGCAAGAAGAGATTCCTGGACGATGCTGATTCCGAAGTTATGGAGAAGAAGATCAACGGCAAGAAGTACGGTTTTGACGCCCGCGGTGTAATGGTATCCGAGTGGACCGAGGTTGCCACAACATCCACAGCATCCACCAGTGCATGGAAATATTACAGTGACCCGGAAGACGGGGCCCGCAAGACCAAAGGCTGGTTCAAGGTAGTAGCCCCCAATGAGGACAATACCTTCAAGGATTATGGCAGTGACAGCTTCGCAGCTACCCATGCTGATGACGAATCTGAGAAGTGGTACTATGCAGACGGCGACGGCGAGCTGGCAAAGGGCGAGATCAAGAAGATCAAAGGCAAATACTACGGCTTCTGGCCGGATGACGGCAAGAAGGGCGGTGCCATGCTAACTGGCCTTTGTGCCTTGGAAGTAAGCGGTGACCAGATTATCAACGTCATTGCAGATGATATGGATGCAGATGATCTGGATGACTGCATGGACCGTGTAGGCGACTTCGATGATTTCGAGGACTCCAACAAGACTTTGTTCTATTTTGGAAATGACGAGGATCACGACGGTGCAATGAAGACTGGCTCTGTAACCATCAACCTGGATGGTGATTCCTACAGCTTCCAGTTCAGCAAGGCTGGCGGTGCAGAAGGCAAAGGTCGTGGCCTGACAGGTGTTGAGGATGGCA
>CAJTOV010000289.1 GCA_910577765.1 uncultured Lachnospiraceae bacterium | reverse complement strand
GTAGTACAGAGAAATTGAAGGATCAGCCAGAGCCCGTGCTGCATTGGTTCCGGTGTTATCTAACAGGTCATCCAGATCATCCGCATCTACATCGTCATCCAACACTTCCAGAATTACACCCGTTGCCGGATCAACTTTCATCAGTACCAGGCCAGACAGCATAGCGCCTGCTTTTCTGTCGCCGCCAGTAGCGGTACCCTCCGGACGGAAGCCATAGTATTTACCTTTGATCTTCTTGATCTGGCCAGAGATAACCTGGCCGTCGCCATCGGCATAGTACCATCTTTCGTTTTCATCATCCGCATCATCTGCTGCGAAGCTAACGCCATAATTGCTGATGAAGGTATTGTCATTATCATCTGCCGGAGCGATTACACGGAACCAGCCCTTGGTTACGCGGGCACCGTCATCTACATTATTGAAGTATCTCCAGCTTGTGGTTGATGCAACGCTTGCGCCGGGAGTCCCACCGGTAGTAGCAAGTGTCCACTCGTAGGTCATAACGCCACGGTTATCAAAACCGTATCTGCGGCCATTGATTCTTACTTCATCGATATTGTTATCAGTTTCGTTGAATCTCTTCTTACCATTGGACTTGAAGTTGAACCAATAATCCATATCATCGTCTTCGTTGTCATCATGAACGGTGAGCTTCTGCCAGCCGGTCTTCATAGCGCCGTCATCCCAGGCACCCAGATAATACAGGGTATCGGTCTCGGCCCATCCATCCTCGTCGGTTTCCCTCTCGCCGTCTGCGGTTACCCAGCCATACAGCATAATGCCGTCATCATCAAAGGCGTATCTCTTGCCGTCAATGGTACGGAAACGGATATCCGAACTGTCCGGAGCCTTGTAGGCCTTACCATTGGACTGCATATAGTAGTAATGGTATTCAGCCGGGTCATCATCGTCATCCTGATCCTCGTTCACAATCTTAAC
>CAJTOV010000288.1 GCA_910577765.1 uncultured Lachnospiraceae bacterium | reverse complement strand
CACTCGGTTATGGTTCTTGCAATACTCTTATAAGTGGTTCCGATCTCAAAATCTTCCAGATACCATCCAGCCATTGTGCACTCTCCTTTCCGGCGTTTCAGAGCCTGCCGGTATGTCTACCGGAACACGGCTTTGCGCTTCTCCTTAAAGGAAGCAAAGCCTTCCGCCTGGTCCGGCGTTCCGAAGCAGGCCGTCATAAATCCCAGCTCAATCTCCATGCCTGTGTCAATGCCCACATCCTGGCCTGCTGCCATGGCTGCCTTGGCCAGGGCTATGGCCGTAGAGGAATTGCCTGCAATCAGTTCCGCTTCCGCCATGACCTGATCCCAGAAGCTTTCCAGGGAGGTAACCTTGTTGAGAATCCCAATGTCCAGGGCCTCCTGGGCAAAGATTCTGCGTCCGGTAAAGATCAGCTCCTTGGCCTTTGCCATACCGATGCATTTGGGAAGGCGCTGGGTTCCGTTAAAGCCCGGCACAATCCCCAGGGTCACCTCCGGAAGCCGGAAGGATGCCTTCTCATGGGCAATGCGGATATCGGTGCACAGCACAAACTCCAGGCCGCCGCCAAAGGCATAGCCGTTGACTGCCGCAATGGCAGGCTTTGGCATGGTCTCGATTCTGCGGAAAAGGGCGGCGCCCTTTCTGGAATACTCCATGATCTCCAGGCCGGTTCTGCGGTCCATCTCATGAATATCCGCCCCGGAGATAAAGGACTTTCCCTCCCCGGTAAAAACCACTACACGGACAGAAGGATCGGCGGCCACATCCTCCACCACCGTCTCCAGCTCTCCCAGCACCTGGCTGTTAAGGGCATTCAGTGCCTCCGGTCTGTGGAAACGGATCACCGCGATCCCGTCCTTCTTTTCCAGCAATACAGTATTCTGTTCCATATAAGTTCTCCAATGGCAGCCCTTTCGGCAGGCGGCTTCCCGGCTCCGGTCTGTTTCCCGGGCAGGAAGCCGCCTTACTAGTACTGCCTTGCGGAAATAACGGTGAAAAAAGTGCCAGATGTCTGCGGCA
>CAJTOV010000287.1 GCA_910577765.1 uncultured Lachnospiraceae bacterium | reverse complement strand
GGGGCATCTTCTTGTCCGGCTGTGCCGGACAAGAAGCATCGGGCGTCCGCCCGATGTGGAAAACAGGACAGAAACAGTCTTACAAGCCAGCTTGATGTCTGTTTCTGTCCAGTTTTCCCCGCCCCGTGAACTGTAACTGACATTCCTGGTATGGGAACTGTTGCAACCGAACAGAATAAAGGAAGGTATGTGGGTTCCGCTAACAGAAGTCTTTGGGATTCTACCGGCGGAACCCATTATCGTGTAACTATTTAAGAGACAGAAAGAGGTTGTGGATTTTGGAGAGAACAAGCGGAGACTATGTCCTTAAGATGGACAACATAGCGAAAGAGTATTCCGGCAACCGGGTTCTGAAAGGAGTAAACCTCCATATCCGGCCCGGCGAGATCCATGCACTGATGGGGGAAAACGGTGCGGGAAAATCTACATTAATGAACATTCTTTTCGGAATGCCGGTGATTCACAGTACCGGCGGGTTTGAGGGAACCATTGAGGTAGGCGGAGAGAGTGTGAACATTGATACCCCGCTGAAAGCCATGGAGCTGGGGATCGGTATGGTGCATCAGGAGTTTATGCTGATTCCGGGATTCAGCGTGACGGAAAATATTAAGATCGGGCGGGAAATCAGTACGCCCAACCTGGCAAGCCGTATTTTCGGCAAGTCCATGGAAACACTGGATTTCGAGGCCATGGCCCGGGATGCCAGAAAAGCATTGAAGACCATTGGTCTGCAGATTGAAGAGTATGTAAGGGTTGCCGGACTTCCGGTAGGCTACATGCAGTTTATAGAGATTGCCAGGGAACTGGATAAGACCGGAATTCGGATTCTTGTATTTGACGAGCCGACTGCGGTGCTGACCGAGTCGGAGGCCGACCGCCTTTTGGAGGCCATGCGGGTGATCTCCGCCCAGGGGATTGCCATCATCTTCATCACCCATCGTCTGGATGAGGTGATGGCTGTGGCAGACAGCATGACGATTCTGCGTGACGGTGAATTTGTTGCCAGAAAAGAGATTAAAGATACAGACGTGGTAGAGATTGCAGAGCTTATGATCGGGCG
>CAJTOV010000286.1 GCA_910577765.1 uncultured Lachnospiraceae bacterium | reverse complement strand
ATCTGCTGCGGAAGGTGGATTACTACCTGAGCCATGAAGCAGAGCGGCAGGCCATTGCGAAGAATGGGCATGATAAGGTCGCGGCGGCCCATACATACCGGCACAGGGTGCGGGAGATGCTGGATGGTCTTTGTTAAGCTGTGGCAGGGCAGGGGGGATCTGAACTGTTAATGAATGGTAATGTAACGGCAAATGGCTACTATTCACGGGGGGCATCTTCTTGTCCGGCTCTGCCGGACAAGAAGCATCGTGAACTGTAACGGCAAGTGAAAGCCCCAGGCATTCTGCCTTTACAATGATCGTGATTTTCAGTATAATCGTTATAGAATCATAGAAACAGGATAGGAGTGGAAAGCGAGGTGACCCGGTATGCCGACAAATGAGAAAGAGTTTAACTGCAATTTGTTTGACCAGCTGACATTGATAGAAAGAATCGAGAGGCAGGTGGATAAGGGAGATCTGCAGGCAGTAAAAGAAGAAATAGAATTCCAGAAAAAGGAGATAAACCGCAAGCTATACCAGAAGCCACCATTAACAAGTGAGTAACAATTTTACTTGCGGGATTCCAGTGAGTATGTTATAATCCCCTTTAGTTATGGCTGCGGCCCATCCGGACAGTGGTGGGAGCTGACGGCCGGTTGAAATCACAGGAGGCGATAGTATGAAACACGTGAAGACTTTGAATAACAAGAACCTGAAAGAATCCATGAAGAAGGGCGGCTGCGGCGAGTGCCAGACTTCGTGCCAGTCCGCATGCAAGACTTCCTGCACCGTGGGCAACCAGAGCTGCGAGAACGCCAACCGGTAATCCAGGGATAGTGATCCGGCTTGTCTGATGTTCTTGTATAAGCAGGGCTGGCCGGAAGTGACAGGCTTAAAGAGCAGTCGTGGGATGATCTGTGCAGCCGGACTGGATGTACAGATGATTCCACGGCTGGTTTTGCCTTGTCCATGCAGGTAAGCGAACGTATCATGTCCGGAAACAGTTTGGGAGTAAGAACTGTTTCCGGACAAGAATGACCCCTGGGCGCTTGAGTGCAGGGGTTTTTCTACGTGTTTTAAGAGGAGAATAAGAGT
>CAJTOV010000285.1 GCA_910577765.1 uncultured Lachnospiraceae bacterium | reverse complement strand
CCGTATGCCCGCGACCGCTACGTTTTCTTACGGTCAGCGCGGTAAACGCGCAGACTTATCTGAACTGTTCCCCATATCCCTCCGAATGCCAAAATCCTTCTTGACACCTGCTATTAGATGTGTTATTATAAATCCACAATTCCGGCAGACGGTCTGTGACTACTGGTATCTGTAAATAAACTCCAGATACATGGTTACAGCCATTCTTTTTATCTGCCTATTGTCTGGAATTTCTATGATTCCTGATGCAGTGATTCACTGCGGTATTCAGCCATTCCATTTTTCAATCAAGGAGGAACTGTTTATGAGTTTATTGTATCCACAGCATTGCCAGTCCCAGCCGGAACATGGCGGGAAGGCGCCCCCGGCCATCCGGATTACTTCTGGAAATCCCCCAGTGATGCCACAGAACTCCGGGTCAGAAGATACGTCCGCCGCTGCTGCCCCGGCCCCCTCGGAAAAGGACCTTCTCTTCGGCCCGGAGAAAACCCGTGAGCAGGTCATGGAGGAAATCCGCTCCCAGCCGGAGGTGTTCCGGGAATTCCAGAAGCTGTCCAGACAGCTCCAGGATGAGCTGGTGGAGTTTGCCATGGGGGTGCGGGGACTGAAAGTCACCTATGATCCCGTATTCAAGAAAATTTTCAACCCGGAAATCCGCCCGGAACGGCTGGAGGAATTCTTGAGTCTGTGTATGAAAAAGAAAGTAAAGATTCTCCGGGTCCTGCCCAATGAATCCCAGCGGCTGACCGAAGGAGGCTCCCTGCTGGTGATGGATATCCTGGTACAGCTGGAGTCCGGCGCCCTGGTCAATGTGGAAATCCAGCGGATCGGCTACGCCTTCCCCGGCGCCCGGTGTGCCTGCTATTCCAGCGATCTGCTTATGCGTCAGTACTCCCAGGTCCGGGAGGCAAAACGCAGCCAGGGGGATGCCTTCTCCTACAAGGATATCCAGGGTGTCTTTACCATTGTCCTGATCCAGGAAAGTACCCGGGAATTCCACCAGCACCCCAAAATCTACTTCCACCACTTCCGGCAGACCAGCCGCACCGGGCTGAAACTTGACCTGTTGCAGGAATACATACGTTACAGTTCACGGGGCGGGGAAAACTGGACGAAAACAGACGTCAAGCTGGC
>CAJTOV010000284.1:708-1166 GCA_910577765.1 uncultured Lachnospiraceae bacterium | reverse complement strand
TTTACCATAGATGGCAAGCGGTACAGCATTTACGGAAAGAACGCAAAGGAGATTTCACAGAAAGAGCAGGATGTCAGGAAAAAGATTGAAGCCGGGATATACACGGATAACCGCAACATTACACTGGATGGATATTTTGATGAATGGCTGAACGGAAAGAGAGGGAGCATAAAGGGAAATACCCTTAAATGGTATGCAACATATTACAAAGGGCATATTTCCCCATGCCTAGGAAATGTGAAGCTTCAGAAGATTGAGCGCAGACAGGTATTGTCTTTCCAGAAAGATTTGTCAGAGGGCGAATTGTCTATAAGGACGTGCAACAATATTATGAAAATCCTTAAAATTGTTCTGAATGATGCGGTAACGGACGAAATCATAATGAAGAATCCAGCAGAGGGCATAAAAGCCTTAAAAGAAGTCAATGCAAAGGCAGCAGAAACTTACCACAGAGCATT
>CAJTOV010000284.1:0-701 GCA_910577765.1 uncultured Lachnospiraceae bacterium | reverse complement strand
CAGAAGGACTTCATGCAGGAAATGGCAAGCGATTATTATTATGAGTTCGTGGCTTTTCTTCTTTGTACTGGAATGCGGTTTGGTGAAGCTGCTGCCCTGACATGGAGCGACATAGATTATAAGCAGAATGTAATCCACGTTACAAAAACAGCCACATTCAACGAGGATAATTCCCGGACAACAGGCACGCCGAAAAGTGAAGCAGGGAAAAGGGATATTCCCTTGAATGACACGATAAAGGGTATACTAGCAAGGCAGAAGAAAAAGCAGAGCATTGTAATTTCAATAGACAGAGAAGAAAACAGGGTATTTGTATCAGTGTTTGGCAAAATGGTAGATAACAGCATCGTAAATAAGGCAATCAGAAGCGTACTTGCCCGGTTGGAGGAAAAAGGCAAGCCGATAGAGGATTTTACAGTACACGCTTTGAGAGATACATTTGCAACACGGTACATAGAACAGGGCGGCAGTCCGCAGACCTTAAAAACAATCTTAGGGCATTGCAGCCTTGCAATGACAATGGATTTGTACAGCCACGTTTTACCGAACACCAAGCAAAAAGAAATGGACAATCTGAAAATCGTTTTATAGCAGAGGGGCGGCATTGTGACCGCCCTTTTCGTTACCCCACAAATACCCCAATTCCTACCCCTAATTTCAATAATCTATACATGGATAAAGACAAAATATGATAAGCAGTA
>CAJTOV010000283.1 GCA_910577765.1 uncultured Lachnospiraceae bacterium | reverse complement strand
ACGGCGGCTATGAGATTGTCTCCGGCCACCGCCGCCAGAAGGCCAGCGAGCTTGCAGGCTACGCTGACATGCCGTGCATCATCCGCAACCTGACGGACGAGCAGGCCATCACGCAGATGGTGGAGGACAACACGAACCAGAGGGAGAACATCCTCCCCAGCGAGCGGGCCAAAGCCTTGAAAATGCAGCTTGAGGCAATCAAGCACCAGGGGGCGAAGAACTTCACTTCGGGCCAGATTGACCCGAAGGACGCCGGGAAACGCTCCAACGAGATCGTGGCCGAGCGCAACAAGATGACCGTCAAGCAGGTGCAGCGGTACATCAAGCTCAACGACCTTGTGCCCGACCTGCAAAAGATGATGGACGGAGGGCAGGTCAAGTTCACCCCGGCGGTGGAGCTCTCGTACATCAAGCCAAAAAACCAGCAGTACATCGCCGTCGCCATTGAGAGCCAGCAGTCCAGCCCTTCGCTCTCCCAGGCCCAGCGCATGAGGGAGCTTGACCAGAAGGGGGTCCTCAACGGGGACGTGATCGACGGGATAATGATGGAGGACAAGAAGGAGGTAGACAAAGTGATTCTGACAGGAGCGGAGCTTGGGAAATATTTCGGGAAGGAGACCACCCCGAGGGAAATGAAGGACCAGATCATCAAACTTCTGGACGACTGGAAGGGCCAGCAGAAGGAAATGGCGAAGCCGGAGAAAAAGAAGGCCCAGCCGGAGAAGTAGGGGCCGCTTCGGGTCAACTTGGCCCGAGGACCTATGCGGAGCCAGTACGGCTGGCACGGAAAAACCAGAACCAGAACAGAAACGGAGGGAAAAAGATTGAAACGACCTTTAGCATACATCACCGCCGCATGGTGCGGCGAACCGGAGACGGACACAGAGATGGGAACCCGCTACAGCCGCCTGGCATACGAGGCGGGCTTCTCCCCCGTCTGCCCCGTCCTCTACATGCCGCTGTTCCTCAACGACAGCGTACCCGAAGAGCACAAGGCCGGGATTGACATGCGTCGGGGCCTGCTCCGGCGCTCCCATGTGCTTGTGGTCTGCGGCGGGGACGTGGACGAGGACGTGAAGAACGACATCGCGGTGGCCGGGCGGCTGGGAATAGCCGCCACCACCCTTGACGGAATCCTGGCCGTGAAAGGGCTGGGGAAGGATGGCGGCGGACATTAAGCTGGGGAGCCTCTTTGACGGGATAGGGGTATTCCCC
>CAJTOV010000282.1 GCA_910577765.1 uncultured Lachnospiraceae bacterium | reverse complement strand
AGCCAGCTTGACGTCTGTTTTCGTCCAGTTTTCCCCGCCCCGTGAACTGTAACGGATGATATTATGGCAAAAGCAAAGAAACTCAAATCCGGGTCCTGGCGGTGTCTGGTGTATGATCACACAGATCCGGAGGGAAAACGGTACTATGAGTCCTTTACGGCCAGCACCAGGAAAGAGGCTGAACGTCGGGCCGCTGTCTATGCCGCTACCAAGGACCGGACGAAACGCCCTGAGAACATGACCCTCAACGATGCTATAGACCGTTACATTGCTGTCAAGTCAGGAGTTCTGTCCCCCAGCACTGTGCGGACCTACCGGAGCAGTCAGCGTACCCACTGTGCGGCCATAGGCGGTCTTTCTATCCGTGATATCACAAATACGGATATCCAGTCATGGGTCAGTGATCTGTCCCAGCGTGTCCAGCCCAAGACCGTCCGGAATTCCTACGGTCTCGTGGTCTCAGCCCTGGACATGTTCAATCCGGATCTTCATCTCAGGATCACACTGCCCCAGAAGAAGGAAAACCAGTTCTATACACCCTCGGACCACGACATACAGAAGCTGTTGCAGACTGTGCAGGGAATGGAGCTTGAGATAGCTGTCCTGCTGGCCGCTTTCGGAACCCTGCGCCGGGGAGAGATCTGCGCCCTCACAGATCATGATATCCATGGTAACTGTATCACAGTCAACAAGGCAATGGTGCGGAATATACAGAATGAATGGATTATTAAGGAGCCTAAGACATTTTCCAGCAACCGGACGATTGAACTTCCCGAATTTGTTATTAATAAAATGAAGGGAATTGAAGGAAATATCATTAAAATGCACCCGGATGCTCTGTCGGAGTCCTTTCGAAGAGCAGTCCGCAAAGCTGGTATCCCGACATTCCGCTTTCATGACCTTCGCCATTACTCGGCTTCCATTCTCCACGCCATCGGAGTCCCGGACCAGTACATCATGCAGCGCGGCGGATGGGCATCGGACCATGTCATGAAATCTGTGTACCGCAATGCCATCAGCGAAGAAGCTGCCAGGCAGAACCAGAAGATCATGAACCACTTTAACAGCATGCAACACGAAATGCAACACGGAACTTAAGAATCCTTAATTTACAAGGTTTTTAGTGCGCGTCTGGTAGGTTCGATTCCTATCTATCAGACGCATTTTTATTTCCCCTGATATTGCAAGATTTCTTTAAAAATCAAGTAATTTCAGGGG
>CAJTOV010000281.1 GCA_910577765.1 uncultured Lachnospiraceae bacterium | reverse complement strand
CCAGCCGCCAAAAGACGGTACTTGGGGCGTGTGTCCCCTTGTCCACTGAGGGTAAACAGTCTATATAAAAACATGCTCCGTCCAGTCAGCAGGAAAGTTCATGCAGTTTAAATCAAAGGTCCCGTGATACTGGTCAAACAGCTCCTGGAGTTTCTGGCAAAAGCCTTTCCACATATCGTCAGTGGGGCGCAGATACTTCATGGCCAGAAGGATCTGGTACAGCCCGTTGTGAAGCGGTCTGGAGCAGAGCCGGTCAGTAATGAGCAGCTCCGGGGAGGTGTTGATTGTACGGTTGTAGATCCGGCTGTTGTGGGCGCAGATATTCCGCAGTACAAAAACAGAATGAATCCATGACGACAGCATTTTCAGGGAAGGCTTTACCAGCCGTCCGCGGGGGGAGGTATACCGGTAGTAATCTGCCAGGACCGCGTAGGCACTGCTGTTTCCGGTTTTCAGATTTTTAATGGTTTTGGAAAGGGTTCCAAAAGACATAACCTCAACTGCCGCCCAAAGTGGAATTTCACCTTCATGGTTTTGGAAGTTATGGCGGATAAACACATCGTTAGACCGTGCAATCTGGGAAGACAATGCAGAATTGTTCTGCCAGAACAGCTTTTTGTCGGAGAAAACGGACGGATCGTTGAGAACCAGGGCATCCTGGTGGATAAGGAGTGCGTCACATAACCGGGTTCGTAAGGAGACCTCTATGTTTGTAGCCATGGAAAACAGCAGCCGCGAAAGTTCCAGATCAAACTGATAAAGTTGTAATGTGCCGGAGAATGTGGTACCAGGACTGTATTGTCTGGAAACCTTATCGTATAATTGAAAATTGTAACCTCTGAGCCGGTAATAACCGATGGTTGTCAGGGCTGTCCGGGCCTCTTCCATGGAGGGTATGATCATGCCTGCATCTATGTAAGCCTGTAATTGCTGCGGAACAGTCAGGATCTTCTTCGGATAAGAATTCATATAGACACCTCATTTGAAAATCTGAAAATAGAAAAAGTTAAAAAGACCCGCCGGGTTGCGCTTGGAAACCAGAGGCGTGGCGGGTTCTGTTATGAAAGAGTATAACCTGGGAAGAGAAAAATGTCAAGTACTTTTGGAAAAAAATTTGAGAGTTAGTAACAGTTCGTTGTAACAGTTCACGGGGCGGGGAAAACTGGACGGAAACAGACGTCAAGCCGGCTTGTAAGACTGTTTTTGTCCAGTTTTCCACATCGGGCGGACGCCC
>CAJTOV010000280.1 GCA_910577765.1 uncultured Lachnospiraceae bacterium | reverse complement strand
CATGGTAAGTCCTCCTTCTGTTTCAAATGTTTTACATTTCTGTTACAAAAGTATTGTACCATAAGAACGCTGGAAAATAATTAGGGGAAAAATGGGAATAGAGCCAGGGATTTCCGGATCCTGCCAACGGCTTCCAGCCGGCCCTGTGGACCGGATGGAAGCAGGCATCCTGCTGTCTAAAGTATCTTAAGCGCCCCAAAGGCGCAGGCCCGCACACATGCAGGCTCCATTCCATATGCCTGCCGGATGTAGCATCCGTCGCATTTGACCATTTTCCCATCACCAGGACGATAGCGGGGCGCGCCGAAGGGGCAGGCCATGCCGCAGCTTTTGCATCCGATACAGTTTGTATTATCATAAATCGTCATACCTGTTTCCTCCGATTTGCCAAGGCAGCCCACGGGGCAGGCCATAATGCAGGGAGCATCCTCGCAATGCCTGCATGCCGAAGAGAAAAATGCAAACCGGGTATGACCAGATTCCTCCCTGATCTCAAGGCTGCCCGCCCTTCTCAGGGCCTCCTGGCCTTCCTCCACGGATGTATCGTTCTGGTCGATACATGCTATGGTACAGGCATGGCAGGCAACACATCTGGATGAATCAAAGGTTATCTTCTTCATGGTTCGTCCCTGCCTTTCTGATATTGCACCGCATTGCTTTGTAGCCGGGGAAGCCTGAATAAGGATCCAGATGCCTGTCACTCATCAGGATACTGGAGTTGGCTTCCGTATAACCGTGGGCAATCTGAAGAGTCCCCACATGGATTTTCGCGGTCACCATGGCCCGCACTGTGATACTGCCAAAGGGACTGTAAAGCTCCACCTTGTCTCCCTGGCAGATTCCCAGCGTTTCGGCATCTGTTTCATGAATCTCCACCAGAGGTTCCTTTCGGATATACCGTGACCAGCTGACACCGTGAAGCCTGCTGTGAATCGTATGGGGCAGCCTTGTCCCTGAGGACAGCATAAAGGGATAATCTGACGCGTATTCCTCATGCTCATCATCTGCCAGCGGAGCCACATAGTCCGGCAGCGGATCAAGTCCAAAGTCCTTCTCAAACTCCGCAATCGTCTGGGAATAGAATTCGATTTTACCGCTGGGTGTGGGGAAGCCTTTTTCCAGCCAGTAGCCCGGAGGGCAGGGCTTTGCGCCAGGCATCTTCTGGGGAACTCCCGGTGTCTTCTTAAAATCTGCCACACTGAGTCCGCAGCCCTCCATAATGAAATCAACAGATGCCTCATA
>CAJTOV010000279.1 GCA_910577765.1 uncultured Lachnospiraceae bacterium | reverse complement strand
CTTCTTGTCCGGCTATGCCGGACAAGAAGCATCGGGCGTCCGCCCGATGTGGAAACCTGGACGAAAACAGTCTTACAAGCCGGCTTGACGTCTGTTTTCGTCCGGTTTTCCCCGCCCAGTGAACTGTAACATATATTGTTTCCGGAAGCTTTCCCGCTCCTTTGCCAGGGTTTCCACCAGAATGCGGGCAAAGAGACGGGCAGGACGGGACCTGTAGAGATGGGGCGGGTATCCCAGGGACAGCTGGCGGCAGCAGCCCTCTGGTCCAATGGAGTAATAGTCCAGCTGAAAATGGGAGGCCGCAAACATTTCCGGCAGTACCGTAACCCCCATTCCGGCGGAAGCCAGACTGGAGATGGTGGCAATGCTGTGGAAGGTAAGGGATTTCCCCGGGGAGAAGGATTCCCGCAAAAACAGTTCCTGGATAAAGTCGCACAGCCGGTTGTGGGTGTCATAAAGGAGAAAGGGATAATCGGCCAGGTCCTTTAAGGCCACCCATGGCAGGCTGCCTTCCTTCCGATGGGCCGGCTCCCCCAACTGGTATGCCCTGGGAACCGCCAGGAGAAGCTCCTCCTGCCCAAACACTTCATAAGATATTTCGGGGCTGCGGAGAGGAGGAATCAGAAATCCCAGATCAATGGTTCCCTGCTCCAGGGCATGCTCCAGATCCCTGGTCCGGCCCTCCACAATCCGAATCTGAATCTGGGGGTAACGCCTGTGGAATTCCGGCAGAACCACAGGAAGCAGGAAAGGGGCACGGTTGGAAGAAAGGCCGAAGACCACGGTACCGGAAATGGACTGGGATTCATCCTCCAGCCGGTTTCTCATGGAACGCTCCAGGCTCTGCATCCTGGTGGCTGTATCCAGAAAAATCTGCCCCTCCCGGGTAGGAATCAGCCCCTGTTTTGTCCGGGAAAAGATGGGATACCCCAGTTCCTCCTCATATTTTTTCAGGCACTGGCTCAAAGTGGGCTGGGACACATAGAGGACCCTGGCTGCCGCGGAAATGCTTTTCCTTGCGGCGATGGCCTGCAGATAGTGGATGTATTTCAGTTCCATAAAAACCTCCTTCCGGCTGTGGACGGTCATGGGGCTGGCCCATGGAAATCCTGTGCTGTATTGCGGACATTGTACCAGAAGAATGGGTTTGCCGCAAGGCAGTCAGGATGATATTATGTAGACGTTACTGTTCACGGGGGGGCATCTTCTTGTCCGGCTATGCCGGACAAGAAGCATCGGGCGTC
>CAJTOV010000278.1 GCA_910577765.1 uncultured Lachnospiraceae bacterium | reverse complement strand
GATGCCGCAGACATCTGGCACTTTATTCACCGTTATTTCCGCAATGCAGTACTAGCTTCGCAGGCGTGCAGATGGCGCGGATAGCGAGTGCTATTTACCCGGGAATTAGTGCAACGATGTACTGGCACTCTAGACAATCCTTCCGTCCGGCAGGATCATACAGAAGGTTTCATACCTGCGCCGGTACAGATAGATATGGTCGGAGAGCCTGTCCTCCGGGGGTACCTCAGACTGGTTGATACTGGCCACCATGGCATTTAAGGAAGAATAAGATATCTCTTTTTCTACAGGGGTCAGAAGGACTTCGTGGATACTTGACGGAATGATCACCAGATCACTTGCCAGGGAATCTGCGAAGTCCTTTATGACTTTCGGATACAGAAGACAGCAGGCTCCATAGATTCCGGTGGTGTTGGTAAGTACATAGAGCGGGGTAATATTTCTGGATTTTTCAATAAGCCGGTCCAGGGCAGCCTCGTCATGGGAGGCGCAGGGGTTGTTCCGGGCAAGCTCCCGCAGCACCTGGCCCATACTCTGGATCAGGGCAGGACAGGCAGCCGGTGTGTTGACAGCCGCCAGACGCAGCAGGGTATTCTGGTCGGTGTTCCACAGCTCCAGATGCTCCTTGTGGACCAGAGCCGTCATCTGTCCGTAGTCATTGCGGCCCAGGGCCAGATAGAAGACAACGGACAGGTCCATAAATGGAATATGGGGCACATCCGACAAAAGCTCCCGGTTGGACATGGTCTGCACCAGCTTCATCATAATCTTTGGGGCTGCCTGGGAGAAATCAGATATTCTGTCTGGCTGAATACAGGCAGGAGGCGGATTGTCTTCAAATAACTTCTGGATCTCATCCACAATGGTTTCCAGGGACATTCCATCCAGATACTGCTGGTAGAAGGCGTTTAAGTAGACCGTAGGTGCCAGGCCGGATTCAGGCGGCAGGATGCTGAGTCCGTCCAGCAGAATCCCGTTGTTTTTGGGGACGGTCAGGAGACTGAGTGTATAGCCCTTTCCCAGACGCTGCTCCAGCATGTGTTGAACGGTTGTGAGAAATTCTGTGTATACCATAATCGGTACCTCCTTGAAATAAAATAATTCTTTGACATGCAGGAAATAATAATTCCGAAGGGAAATATGAACCTGGAAATGTCAGAATACCAGAATCGGTGAAGCCATTATACCCTGTACCCGCATATTTTGCAAGTGGGAAAATTGCAGCAGTCGAGACAGGGACATTCAGAGTGTAACAGTTCAGATACCCCTTGAACTGTTACGGCATACGGCCATTCAGAATC
>CAJTOV010000277.1 GCA_910577765.1 uncultured Lachnospiraceae bacterium | reverse complement strand
TCCTCCATACGGTATCCCACACTTCTAATTGTTTTCAAACAGGACGGCTGGTGCAGTTTATCCCGCAGCCGTTTCATAGTAACTGTCAATGTATGGTCATTCACGTAGTTTCCATTTACATCCCATACCTGTTCTAAGATTTTTTCCCTGGTAACAGTCCTTCCTTTATTCTGCAAGAGATACAAAAGCAGCCCATACTCTGATACGCTTAAATCTATTTCTTCCATACCATAAGAAACTGTCCTGCGGTTTAAATCTATCTTGATTCCATCGCAGGACAGGTACTGCACCGCCACATTGCCCGTTCTTCTAAGTACCGCCTGAATTCTTGAATACAATACGCTTAATTCAAAAGGCTTTACTACATAATCATCCGCACCATTTTGAAAACCTGAAACGATATCCTGGGAATCATCCCGAACCGTAAGGAAAATAATCGGCAGTTCCTTCCATCTGCCACGTATCCATTGACAAAGACTATCCCCACGACCATCCGGCATATTCCAATCCAACAAAATAACCGTTGGCACATGAATTTCCAAAGCTCGTCTGACCTCTGAAATCGTATTATATATTACTACCTTAAAGTTTTTCTGTTCCAGATATCTTTTTACAACACCTGCACACCAGCTTTTATTCCTCTTGTTTTTGCAAAACCCACTTTACTAACAATTCACTTCTTAAAATAAAATGGTGGGACTGGCTGGAAGAACGTATCCGGCAGCATATACCCGGAATACAGTCAGGAAATGTTGAATATTTGCTTTAAATTGCCGCACGACGGCAACAGAAAAAAGCCGTGGTGCTTTCAGTCTTTTTCGGCTTTTCTGGCTTCTTTCTGTTTCTGGCGCAGGTCCTTGAAAAAGCTGGTCAGCAGGGCGGAGCATTCTTCCTGGAGAATGCCGGTGTGGGTCTCGGCCTGGTGATTGAAGCCTTCCTGGTGGAGCAGGTCCAGCACGGAGCCGGCACAGCCGGCTTTGGGATTCATGGAGCCGATTACCACCGTGGGAATCCGGGCCTGGATGATGGCTCCTGCACACATAGGGCATGGCTCCAGAGTCACATACAGGGTACAGTCTTCCAGGCGCCAGTCACCCATTTTCCGGCAGGCCTTCCGGATGGCGGTAATCTCTGCATGGGCCAGGGTGGTCTTGTCGGCCATGCGGCGGTTATAGCCTCTGCCGATGATGGTTCCCTGGTACTCAATGACGCAGCCAATGGGAACGTCGCCCAGGGCGGCGGCTTTTCTGGCCTGGCGGATGGCTTCTTTCATGTATTTTTCCTGGATTTCCATAAAATACGCTCCTGAATCTGTGTATCAAAAGGGTTCCTTTGTGAACAAAACCTGTGTCTGCGCGTTTACCGCGCTGACCGTAAGAAAACGCAGCGGTCGCGGGCATACGG
>CAJTOV010000276.1 GCA_910577765.1 uncultured Lachnospiraceae bacterium | reverse complement strand
CGCGGTGCACCGAAGGCGTCCCTTGGGAAACGCGCAGACCTATCTGAACTGTTACAACAGTTCAGCCTTTCAGCAAAGCGGAACAAAAAGTTATTGTAAAAGTGACGAATTTATTTTACCTCATAGCAATGACTTTTCTACCAAAAGCAGGCCTGCACCAGATGAATGGATAACAAAAAAACAGTTCTGGAGATTTATGCGGATAATCATTTCCAATTTTCCGCTTTTTCTTTCTGTTGAGTGGAACTGATACACACCAAACCATTGAAAACAAAAGTTATCCACCGTCATTTTGATGAAACAGGAAAACTCTGGGATTCGCTTTTTCTCTGGATTTCTGATAAAATCATTTTGTCAGGAATTCAGGGAATGGAGGCGGCTACAGATGGGTGGAAATCATGAAAAGGGTATGTATAACCAGCTCATGGTGGTTATGGCATGCCTCGATGCCATGGAGGACAGCCTTTGCTGTGAAAAAAGGGAACACAAAAAAGATGTTGACCGCCTGAACAAAAAAATAGACAGTCTGACGCAGGAAAACCGGCTTCTCAAAGATGACAATGCCCGTTTAAGAAGCATCATTAACAATGGCAGCTCCAACACCTCTCTCCCGCCATCCACTGACCAGAAAGGCGGGAAACCCGCAAATACATTTAACGGAAGAAAGAAAACGGAGCGTAAGGCAGGCGGACAGAAAAGCCATGCCGGAACGACGCTTACCAAATCTGACATAGAAGAAAAAATCGCAACCGGAAGATGCAGGCATGAGATCAGGACAATCAACAAAGTATCCGGACAGAATTACGTTACAAAATATGTTGCGGATCTGAACGTGGAGCTTGTCATTACGGAGATCCGTATTTTTGCGGATGAAAATGGGAAATTTTCTATTCCGGAACAGTACCGCAGGTGTGCAGGGATTCTCGTCCATGACCACGAAACAGCCCTGTACCACTTTGGGACAGACCATGCAGAATGCAATGTCCACATCATCCGCTATCTTCGGAAGAATACAGAGGAAACAGGAAACCAGTGGTCAGACAAAATGATTTCGCTGCTGGTCGGGATGAATAAGCAGCGTAAGGGACTGATGGCATAGGGAGCGGAGGTTATGCCTGCTGGAACGACAGCTGATTATGAGAAAAAATACTTTTCCATTCCGAAACAGGGGTGTGAGGAAAATAAAGCCACTGCCCATAAATATGCAAAGCAGGAGGAAACGGCGCTGCTTGGCCGGCTGAAAAAGTACAGCCATAACCATCTGCTGTTCCTGCATGACTTCTCCGTACCGTTTGACGATAATCTGTCAGAAAGGGATTTACGGAAAGCAAAGAACAGGCAGAAAATGGCGGCCCGGGTTACTGCTCGCTGGGTACCAGTGAACAGTAACGACCGTTCAGACGGGGCATCTTCTTGCCCCCGAAAAGCACCGGGGACAAGAAGCTTCGG
>CAJTOV010000275.1 GCA_910577765.1 uncultured Lachnospiraceae bacterium | reverse complement strand
GCTACGTTTTCTTACGGTCAGCGCGGTAAACGCGCAGACCTATCTGAACTGTTACAAATATTGTTACTCGTTATACCCCGCCTCCATCTCCCGAATCCGCCCATAAAGCCAGTCATTGACCGGCACCGGAATCCCATGTTTTGCTGCCATCTTCCGCAGGGCGCCGGAGAACATCTCCACTTCCGAAGGCCGTCTGGCAATGGCATCCTGGCGCATGGAGGGCATTCCGGCCGGGGAAAGGGTGCGGATTAAGTCGATGTAGGAGGTCAGATCCTCTTTCCTCAGGGGAATGCCCTCCGCATGGGCCACAGCCATTGCCTCCTCCATGGCTCCCACCAGTGTGTCAAAGGGCTTCCCCGGCTCCAGGGCTCCGCCGTAGTCGGTTTCCAGGGCCATGCAGGTCTGGTTGATGCCTATATTCAGCATGAATTTGCCCCAGAGCCGGTAGAGAATATCCGGCTCTACGGTATAGGCAATGCCTGCATGGGTCAGGAAGCGGGCCAGGGCTTCTAAGCGGAGCCTGTTTTCTGTGTTCTCCTGCCGAATCCCGATCCGCAGCTCCCCGGGCTTCGTGTAGTTCAGCGCTCCTCCGAATTTCACCGCATCCATGCCCTGGGCGATGGTATGGACCAGCTTCTTTGCCCCAAACCGTTCCCCGATGATCTCCTCGCTGGTGATCCCGTTCATGACGGAAATAATGGTGGTGTCAGGCCCCACGCAGTTCTTCATGGTGTCCAGGGCAGACTGGAGGGCATTGTACTTGACCGCCACAATCACCAGGTCCACGGCCACGGCCTCCCGGCTGTCCGCTATAGGAAACTCCCGGTGTTTTCCATTAACCGTAAATTCCATGCCCCTGTATCTCCCGATCCGGTCCGGGTCCGCCACAAAGCAGACGGATTCCGTCCCCAGATGCTCCATAATCAGGTCCCCATACAGCATACCCAGGGCTCCCATGCCGACGATGGCTGTGGTTGTGATTTCTTTCATGAATGGCTCCTCCTCTGTTTGTATGCGGATGCCTCAGGATCGCAGATTCGTTACCTGCCCCTTTTGTTTCTCTTTCCTCTTCTGCTGTTTCCGTTCAAACTGCCGCTGTTTCTCTGCTTCCCGCCGCTCCCGGCTTACACTTTTGTGCTGGGTTTTCAACTGCTCCTGCTGTATATAGTACCACAGAAATGTCCTTGTTTCCACAATTTGTAAGGAGGTATGTTTATGCTGTTTGTGTATCCCGCCATCTTCCACAAAGAAGAGGACGCATATTGGGTTGAATTTCCTGATCTGGAGGGCTGCCACACCTACGGCAGTTCCGTCAATGAAACCATGGAAGCTGCACAGGAAGCTTTAGCTGCTTATCTTCCCACTCTTTTGGAGCAGGAGAAAGCGCTTACCACTCCCTCCGATATTTCTGCCATTCATACCCTCAGTGAACAAGGGGACACTCGGTTTTGCACCACAGATTTACGATTCT
>CAJTOV010000274.1 GCA_910577765.1 uncultured Lachnospiraceae bacterium | reverse complement strand
AGCCAGCCTGACGTCTGTTTTCGTCCAGTTTTCCCCGCCCCGTGAACTGTAACTTTATATATACTACAGATACGGACCCAATGGAGGAATTTTATGGAACATATTTCTTACTGATTGCTTACGAAATTATGAAATACCCATTTCTTCCATCATGTTCCGGAGATGCCTCCACTCATCCTTCATCCGCGCCAGCTTCCTTTGCCCCTGCTCCGTAATCCGGTAATATTTGCGGACCGGCCCTCTGGATACCTGCCCCTCCTCCACGGTTGCGGCCCCTTCCTTGTGAAGCCGCCTTAAAATCGCATAGAACGTACTTTCCGTCACTTCCGGGAAAAATCCATGCATGGTTTGTATAATGTCATATCCATACAGGCTTTCCTGCTCTATATAATGGAGGATACACAGTTCCAGTATCCCCTTTTTTATCTGCGCATCCATAAGCCATACCTTCCCATCCGGCCTGCGGATAATCTTAAGACCATGGCCATGGCCAGCCCGATTCCGCCGTACAGCACCGGAAATAAAAATTCCGCTCCCACCTCTTCTGTTATCATCATGCGGTGAAGGCAGTTTCTCACGTATGCGATAAACAGCATCACGCCCCATGGGTATCCCACATCCAGGAGATATCCTATGGAAACCGTTGCTGCCCTTCCTGCCATCCATATCATCAAAAGCACCAGAACCAGTTGAAAAAAGGCATACTGAATGTCAATGGCGGTACCTGTGGAAATCCCGCCCACAAAGGCCGGCATTTTCCCCACATGCTTTACAATGCACTGGATCTCTATCTCCAGCAATACCAGGACTGCTGTCAGAAACAGATACAGCAGAAAAATCCCTTTGGGGCTGCCGGCTTTTATGGAAAGAGAATGTTCCACCATCAGCTGCCCCGGCCCATGAAGGAAACCGAACGCAAAGACCGGAACCAGAATCAGCCCTGCAAACATATCCTGCCGGACAGAAACGGTCCACAGAAAAGTAAGCACCAGGACCAGGGTCCAGATAGCCAGCCATTGACAGAAATACCTTTTTGCCTGGGGATTTTCTTCCAGCAGAGCCTTTCCCACCTGCCCCGGGGTTCCCCACTGCTGTTCCATGGAGGTCTTTTCCTCTTCCTCTGAAATGTACTCCTGATAATCCCCCAGAATCTCCAGAACCTGATTGGCAGGAAAAAATAACAGCAGGTACTTTCCAAGCTTATGTAAGTATTCCTGCTTTGCAGATATCCTGCTGTCTGTCTTTGTCTTAAAAATATTCATGCCCGGCTCTCCCTCCATTTCTGAAACAGGTACTCCCGGAGCCCAGGCAGGGTGAGACTTCGGGGGTACATACATGTTATGTCACCTGCGTATCTACTGTTTATTGATTAGTAGTTGTTTCCATTATATCATACCCGGAGGGTCTGTCAATGGGTTTACAAGATACCGGCGCGGGTGGTATAATTTATATTATAGTTGGCAGGGCGGGGAAAACTGGACGGAAACAGACGTCAAGCTGGCTTGTAAGACTGTTT
>CAJTOV010000273.1 GCA_910577765.1 uncultured Lachnospiraceae bacterium | reverse complement strand
CCGGATGCTCCACCAGATACTGCAGATGCCCGAACAGCTCCTGCTGCCCTTCCCGGGAAACAGCATGGTAAATGGGCGCTCCCTGGCTGAGTCCTGCTTCGGTCAGATACTCTCTGGCCTTCAAGCCGTCAAATTCGATCCACATATATTCCCAGGGATCCTTCTGGTCAGCATAGTAGTGAACCAGATGATCCGGCTCAATCAGAACAACATGGCATAGTGCGTAGTGGCCAGGGGATATATGTCCCCTGGCCACTATGGATATCATCCGCTATTCATTACTGTTCATGGCATGTTCTGCTTCATAATCCATCCGGCCTGGCAATGCCACATTTCTCCTCACTGTTTTTGTATCTGACTTTCGTCTGTACTCCGCAAACTCAACATCCTTTTCCCTGATGATGATTTCCATTTTCGCAATACAGTTTTGCCAGGTTTTCATTTATCCTTCCAGTATCTCCATAAACTCTTCCCCGGTAATCGTCTCTTTCTCCAGCAGGTATGCGGAGATCTCATTGAGCTTGGCTGCATGTTCTTTCAGGATTCCGATGGCCTTGTCATACTGTTCCTTCACGATGCGGACCACCTCCTCATCTACCAGCCTTGCCGTCTCCGGGGAGCATACCATGGAGGTATCGCCGCTTAAGTACTGGTTGTTGACCGTCTCCAGGGCCACCATGCCGAACTGGCTGCTGAACCCGTAGCGGGTGACCATGGCCCGGGCCAGCTTTGTGGCCTGCTCGATATCATTGGCCGCCCCGGTGGTTATGGAACCGAACATGAATTCCTCGGCGGCCCGTCCCCCGGTAAAGGTGGCAATCTTGTTGAGGGCTTCCTCCCTGCTCATCAGGAACCGCTCGCCCTCCTCCACCTGCATGGTGTAGCCCAGGGCGCCGGAGGTGCGGGGGATGATGGTGATTTTGTGGACCGGGGCGCTCTGGCTCTGGCAGGCTGCCACCAGGGCATGTCCTACCTCATGGTAAGCCACGATCCGCCGCTCCTTTTCAGAAACCGCCGCATCCTTCCGCTGGTATCCGGCGATGACCACCTCCACGCTTTCCTCCAGATCTTCCTGGCTCACGGTGGAACGTCCCTGGCGGACTGCCCGCAGGGCTGCTTCATTGACAATATTGGCCAGATCGGCACCGCTGGCTCCGGTGGCTGCACGGGCCACCGCATCAAAATCCACATTGTCCGACAGCTTCACGTGTTTTCCGTGGACTCTCAGAATGGCCACACGGCCCTTTAAATCGGGAAGCTCCACCGGAATCCTCCGGTCAAAACGGCCGGGACGCAGCAGTGCCTTGTCCAGGGATTCAGGCCGGTTGGTAGCTGCCAGGATCACCACGCCCTTCTTGCCGTCAAAACCGTCCATCTCCGTAAGAAGCTGGTTCAAGGTCTGCTCCCGCTCATCATTGCCGGAGAAGCCGTTGCCGTCCCGCTTCTTGCCGATGGTGTCGATCTCGTCAATGAATACAATGCAGGGGGCTTTGTCATTGGCCTGCTTAAACAGGTCCCGGACCTTGGCTGCCCCCATTC
>CAJTOV010000272.1 GCA_910577765.1 uncultured Lachnospiraceae bacterium | reverse complement strand
TCGGGCGGACGCCCGATGCTTCTTGTCCGGCATAGCCGGACAAGAAGATGCCCCATGAACAGTACTGTTCACATTGATTTTATATTCTGCTATATTCCGGAGGTAATAACATGATGCGAATGGCTGTGCCTTATACGGCTCTATGGCACCGGCTTCTCAGCCGGGAGATGGTGGTGCGGACTTACCGGATTTCTTCCCGCAAGCTGACCTCTCCCCTTAATTTTGTGCTGGTGACGGACCTTCACGGAATCCGGTACGGAGAGGGCCAGGGGATTCTGCTGGATGCAGTAAAAAGATGCAGTCCGGATCTGGTGCTGTTTGCAGGGGATATTGTGGAAAACGGAATGCCTTTTGGGGGAGTGAAGGATCTGTTTTCCCAGGTAACCTCCCTGGCACCCTGCTTTTATGTAACGGGAAACCATGAGTTCCAGACCGGAAGGGTGCCTGTCCTGAAACGGTGGCTGCGGGAATCCGGAATCCGTGTACTGGACGGTTGTGTGGAGACGGTCCGGGTAAAGGGACAGCAGATTCAGGCAGGCGGGGTGGATGATCCCCACCGGTTTACCCGCTCGCCCCATGCCGTCCGGCTCCGGGACGGCTGGAAGAAACAGCTGGCCGGCTGTGGGAAAAGGCTTGACCCGGCCCTTTATTCCATCCTGCTGACCCACAGGCCGGAGCCGGTCCGGTATTACCGGAAAACCGGCTTTGACCTGGTGGTGGCAGGCCACGCCCATGGCGGGCAGGTGCGGATACCGGGTATCTGCAACGGACTGTTTGCGCCTCACCAGGGCTTCTTCCCCCGGTATGCAGGGGGATGTTACCGGCTGGGAGCCGCCACCCTGGTGGTCAGCCGGGGGCTGTGCCTTAACCGGCTGCCAAGGATTTTCAATCCGCCGGAGCTGGTATGCATCCGTGTGGAGCCGGAATCCGGAATCTGACCCTTATGCCCCATTGCAGAAGGCCACCACCTGCCTGGGCATGGTCTGGGCCGGGATGCTTCTGGTGGTGGCTCCGTAGATAACCATCAGAAGCTTTCCTGCCAGGTCGCCCCGGAAGGTCTGGCCGTTAGGCAGGGTCATGGGGATATTTCCTGACATGTTCAGGATCAGGTTCCGGTCGCTGCTGGTGAGCATGGCGTCAAACACATCCAGATAGGCATTGAGCCCATGGGGCGTGTAAGCGGCTGCCACTGCCTGGTACTGGGGCGGATAGATCAGCGGAACCGGGGCCATGGAATCATAGAAAAAGGTGGCCCGGTCTCCCACCTGGAAGGGACGGCCGTTGAGCACATAGGAAGTAGCAGGAAGCAGGATATTCACCTGCCCCTGGTCCTCGGACACAACACTGAGAAACAGGGTACAGCCGGAAGTCCGGGTATTGCCGGTGGTCTGGGTGTCAATATGGGTGATAATTCCCACGGTAGGAGTATAATAGGCCATGAGAAGCCTCCGTCAGCATCAGTTACTGTAGCATATGCATCCGGCTGCGGGAACGATAATCCTGACAGCTAATATTTTGTTACAGTTCACGGGGCGGGGAAAACTGGACAAAAACAGACGTCAAGCTGGCTT
>CAJTOV010000271.1 GCA_910577765.1 uncultured Lachnospiraceae bacterium | reverse complement strand
GAATACCGGAAGTATATCGAGAAGGATGCAGCCCTGGAGCGCCGTTTCCAGCCGGTGACTGTGGAAGAGCCGGGTGAGGAGCTGTCTATCAGTATCCTCAAGGGCCTGCGTCCAAAGTATGAGGAGCACCATAAGGTGACTATCACGGATGATGCCCTGACAGCGGCAGTCCGTCTGTCCGCCCGTTATATCAACGACCGTTTCCTGCCGGATAAGGCTATTGACCTGGTGGATGAGGCCTCCTCCAAGGTGCGTCTTACTACCTATATGGAGCCTGGGGAGATCCGGGAGCTGGAAGAAGATATTGCCAGTCTTGAGAAACAGAAGGAGAATGCCATCAGGGCGGAGGCCTATGAGCGGGCCGGAGAGCTGAAGCGCAGGCAGGAGAAGAAACGGGAGAAGATTGAGAAGGTCCGCGCCAGATGGCAGAAGGAGAAGACCTCACGGAAGCTGGTAGTGGGTGAGGGAGAGATCGCGGACGTGGTATCCGGCTGGACCAAGATCCCGGTGCGTAAGCTGGAAGAGGAGGAGACCGAGCGCCTTAAGAAGCTGGAATCCATCCTACATGAACGGGTGGTAGGTCAGGAGGAGGCTGTCACGGCGGTGGCACGGGCCATCCGCCGGGGCCGTGTGGGTCTTAAGGATCCCAAACGTCCCATCGGCTCCTTCTTGTTCCTTGGGCCTACAGGCGTGGGCAAGACCGAGCTGTGCAAGGCTCTGGCAGAAGCCATGTTCGGCACAGAGAGCGCCCTGATCCGGGTCGATATGTCCGAATATATGGAAAAGCACAGCGTGTCCAAGATGATCGGATCCCCGCCAGGATACGTGGGTTATGAAGAGGGAGGCCAGCTCAGTGAAAAGGTACGCCGCAACCCTTATTCTGTGATCTTGTTTGATGAGATTGAGAAGGCACATCCTGATGTGTTTAATATCCTTCTGCAGGTTCTGGATGACGGCCATATCACCGATGCCCAGGGAAGGAAGATCGACTTTAAGAATACCATCCTGATCATGACCTCCAATGCCGGCGCAGAGAATATCATATCTCCCAGGCGGCTGGGCTTTGCTTCTTCCAATGATGAGAAGGAGCAGTACAAATTCATGAAGGACCGGGTCATGGAGGAGGTAAAGCGTCTGTTCAAGCCGGAGTTTCTCAACCGGATTGACGAGATCATGGTCTTCCATCCCCTTAACCAGGAGAATATGAAGGAGATCGTCTCCATCATGCTGGGGGCCATCATGAAGCGGACCGCCCGCCAGATGGATCTGAGACTGGATGTGACAGATGCCGCCAGGGCTTTTCTTGTGGAGAAGGGCTACGACGAGAAGTACGGCGCAAGACCTCTGCGCCGCGCCATCCAGACCCACCTGGAGGACCGGCTGGCTGAGGAGATCCTGGAAGGCCATGTGAAGAGCGGAGGCAGGGTGACCGTGGATAGGGACAGCGACAAGCTGAAGTTCAGTGATATGGAGCTGGTGAAGAGCTAGAGCGTGTTTGAAAATTGCTTTCTGGTAGCTGTGCGTCACACTTTGTGGGAGATTTGGCCCAAATGAACGCGGCGTAGTGGGCTACGTTAAGTGAATTTGGGCCAAATATACCGCAAAGTGGGG
>CAJTOV010000270.1 GCA_910577765.1 uncultured Lachnospiraceae bacterium | reverse complement strand
GCATCGGGCGTCCGCCCGATGTGGAAAACTGGACAAAAACAGTCTTACAAGCCAGTTTTCCCCGCCCCGTGAACTGTAACATGCAGACTAAAGGTCTATTCCGCCCCCCACCCCTATATACTGAACTGTAGAACATATATGGACGGGTGGCCAGGTGAATTATCGCAAATCGGAATTATTGATGGGAATTTTGCTGCTGGTGTTTGTGTATCTGATATCCGGCCAGGCCGGGATGATGGTGTCGGCCCAGAAGGTGATGGCCGGGAAGAAGAAACCGGTGGTAGTGGTGGATGTGGGGCATGGCGGAAATGACCCCGGCAAGATCGGGGTAGACGGAAGCCTGGAAAAGGATATCAACTTAAGCATTGCCCGGAAGCTGAAAGCCTACCTGGAAGCCTCGGATGTGGAGGTGGTTATGACCCGCCAGAAGGACGAAGGCCTCTACCGTTCCACAGACAGAAACAAAAAGGTGGCAGACATGCGGGCCCGCTGCGCCCTGATCGACAAGGCAAAGCCGGACCTGGTCATCAGCATCCACCAGAACAGCTATCACCAGGAAAATGTCTCCGGCGCCCAGGTCTTCTACTACAAGACCTCGGAAAAGGGAAAAAAGCTGGCCCAGATCCTGCAGAAACGGTTTGACTTTGTCCTGGGGGAAAAGAACAGGCGCTTAGAGAAGCCCAACGGAAGCTACTATCTGCTTCTCCATGTGAAGCAGCCCATTGTGATCGTGGAATGCGGCTTCCTTTCCAACTGGTCCGAGGCCGCAGCCCTGAATCAGGAGGATTACCAGAACCGGGTGGCCTGGACCATCCACATGGGGGTGATGGAATATCTGAATACGCAGAAAACGGCAGGGTCCGGAAAGCAGGGAAATGCTGGTGAATGAAGCGCCCGCTGCCTGCGCCCTCTGCACGCCTGCAAAGCTGGTCGTGACTCCGCCGTCCCTTTGCAGGCCCACAGATGCCGCAGGCAGCGGCCATTACTCCGGATAATTCAGATTCCCGTCCCCTGCGCAAAGCAGCGCCCGGTCCAGATACTGCTTTGCCAGATAGTTTGCCATGGGAAGGTTCATATCCAGATAATTGCCGCAGTCCCGGGCCGCGGCGCCGGGAACCTCTCCCTGAAAGTCCCGGATGAACTCAAACATGGCAGTGACCACCGGCAGCACCTGCCGGGAAGTCAGGTCTCCGGCCAGAATCAGGTAGAACCCGGTCCGGCAGCCCATGGGCCCGAAGTAGATGACCCGGTCCTTCAGATCCGCTGCATTTCTTAAGTAGGTGGCACCCAGATGCTCGATGGTGTGCATTTCCGCCGTATTCATCACCGGCTCTTTGTTGGGTGTGGTCATCCGCAGATCAAAGGTGGTCAGCACCTCCTGTCCCACAGTATCCTTCCGCGACACATAGACACCAGGCACCAGATTCAGATGATTGACGGTAAAGCTTGCGATCTTTTCCATGATAGAACAGCCTCCTTTTTGTAATGTACGCCCGGAGTTTACCCGCCCCGTGAACTGTAACCTATTTTACTATAGGAGCCCCAATGGGTCAAGGTCTTCAGATTCACGGGGCATCTTCTTGTCCGGCTATGCCGGACAAGAAGCATCGGGCGTCCGCCCGAT
>CAJTOV010000269.1 GCA_910577765.1 uncultured Lachnospiraceae bacterium | reverse complement strand
GGCTTGTAAGACTGTTTTTGTCCAGTTTTCCCCTCCCTGCGAACCGTAAGTGTAAATTTTATGCACATGTTTTGAAAAATAAAGAAACTTTTATTTTCTATTTTCCTGAATTATACTAATTTTACAAGAAAAAATCAACAGAGGAATGAGGACGATTTATGGAAGCTGATCTTCTTATTAAAAATGGCCAACTTTACGATCCGGGTGGCGGAATCTGCCGGCCAGGGGATCTGGCGGTGTCC
Source organism: uncultured Lachnospiraceae bacterium (assembly GCA_910577765.1). Classification (GTDB taxonomy): domain Bacteria; phylum Bacillota; class Clostridia; order Lachnospirales; family Lachnospiraceae; genus Brotaphodocola. The sequence goes on along the minus strand of CAJTOV010000269.1, from coordinate 1,543 downwards.
GGCGGCAGGATCATTTCCACTCAGGCCGGACCGGATGTCCGGGCAGCCCAGGCCCTGGATGCCGCCGGGTGTCTGGTGCTGCCGGGCCTGATTGATCTGCATACCCATGTAAGCCGTTTTCCACCCACATCGGGGTGAACCCGGATATTGCCTGCATTCCCAACGGGGTGACCACAGTGGTAGACTGCGGAAGCTCCGGGGTGTCCAATTTCCGGGCAGTGGTGCGGATTCTGCGGGATTTTGAGATCCGGTGGCGGCTGGTGCTGCATGTCAGCGCCGGGGGATGTGCTCTGCCATATTTACCACGGAGACGGGAATACTGTACTTAGGGATGGCGCTGTGGCAGACGCTTTGTTCCGGGCCCAGGAGCAGGGGCTGATTCTGGATGTGGCCCAGGGCCAGGGGAATTTTTCCATTCCGCTGGCAGCGGAATGCATCCGTCAGGGACTGCTTCCCGATACCATCAGTACGGACCTTAATATTCCCAACTGGGGCAGTCCTACCAGCCTGGCATACCGTCATCTCTTTCTGGACTCCATGATGATCGTCTGCCTGATGCGGAAGCCCTTTTCACAGAGCCATAAGAGACTGGCCAATGGGGTGGATTTCTGTCTGGCAGCCCTGGTGCTGTGGATTGCCGTATATGTGCTTTATGATATCAACGGCTACCAGATGCGGGTAGGCTCCCTGACAAGGATGGACGTGGTTACCGGCACCATTTACATGGGAATTCTGCTGGAGCTGGCAAGGCGTGTGGCAGGAATGCCTATGGTGGTGATCGCCCTGTTCTTCTTCTCCCAGAACTGCCTTGCCCAGTATCTGCCCGGCATTTTCCGGCGGGCCAATATGAAATACACCAGCATGCTGGATTTTGTGGTCATGCGGACCGACGGAATCTTCGGTATGCCGGTGCAGGTCATGTCCACCTATGTGGTGCTGTTTATGATCTTTGCGGCCCTTTTGGAGGTCAGCGGTGCGGGGAATTTCTTTATTCATTTTGCAACTGCCGTTACCGGAAAGGCCAGAGGCGGTCCGGCCAAGGCAGCAGTGGTGTCCAGCGCCGCATTCGGCACCATTTCCGGCAGTGCCATTGCCAATGTGGCCGGAACCGGGGCCATTACCATCCCCCTGATGAAGAAGACCGGCTACGATGCTACCTTTGCAGGGGCCGTGGAAGCGGTGGCATCCACCGGCGGACAGATCATGCCGCCGGTCATGGGAGCGGTGGCATTTATCCTGGCCCAGAATATCAATATGAAGTACATTGAAGTGGCTGGCCGGGCCCTGCTTCCGGCAGTGCTCTGCTTTGCCTGCGTGTTCTTTGTGGTGGATTTCAGGGCTAAGAAGATGAATCTTCAGGGGACGCCAGAGGAGGATATTCCCGATCTGGGGGAGACCTTCCGGTCCGGCTGGCAGTGGAAAAGCATCCGCCAGACGGGTTTATAAAGCCATTGACAGATTGTTTCAGATATTTTATACTAATTCTAAGTAACAGTTCAGATACCCCTTGAACTGTTACGGCATACGGCCATTTAGAATCGCT
>CAJTOV010000268.1 GCA_910577765.1 uncultured Lachnospiraceae bacterium | reverse complement strand
CAGCTGACACGAATATCAAGCACTATTTACTTCGGGATTAGTGCAGCGATGTACTGGTCTAATGATAGATCTTCTTGCTTTCGTACAGGGGTTCCGAGGTCAGCTCCAGGCCCAGCTTCTTAAACACATTGATGTCCACGCTGGAAAGCATGACCGAGGTGTGGACCTGGCAGCCCCGCAGCTTGGGAAGCTGCTCCAGGGCGGTCCGGGCATTCTGGTCCGTGGCCGCGCAGGTGGAGAGGGCGATGAGGACCTCGTCCGTGTGGAGCCGTGGATTGCGGCTTCCCAGATACCGGGTCTTAAGTCCCTGGATGGGCTCAATAAAGGCCGGGGAAATCAGGTGAATGCCGTCGGCAATGCCGCCTAAGACCTTGACCGCATTCAGCAGGGCAGCAGCCGAGGCGCCTAACAGGGCGCTGGTCTTGCCGGTGACGATCTGGCCGTCAGGAAGCTCCAGGGCAGCAGCCGGTGACTGGTTGCGTTCCGCCAGCTCATTGGCAGCGGAGACCACCGGGCGCAGGGCCGTGGTGATCTTGGCCTGCTTCATGAGAAGCTCCAGCTTGAAAAGCTCGTCCTTGTTGCCGGTGTCCTGGGCCAGACGGTTTAAGGTCTGGTAGTAGCGGCGGATGATCTCCTGGCGGGAGGCTTCCTGGCACGCCTCATCGTCTACGATGCAGTTGCCTGCCATGTTGACCCCCATGTCTGTGGGGGATTTGTAGGGACAGTATCCGTAGATGCCTTCGAACATGGCGGAAAGCACGGGATAAATCTCCACATCCCGGTTATAATTGACAGTGGTGACACCGTAGGCTTCCAGATGGAAGGGGTCGATCATGTTCACGTCATTTAAGTCGGCAGTGGCTGCCTCATAGGCCAGGTTCACCGGGTGCTTCAGCGGAATATTCCAGATGGGAAAGGTCTCAAACTTGGCGTAGCCGGCCTTGATGCCCCGTTTGTTCTCATGATAAAGCTGGGAAAGGCAGGTGGCCATTTTGCCGCTTCCCGGGCCGGGGGCCGTGATGATCACCAGGGGCCTGGTGGTCTCGATATAATCATTTTTCCCATAGCCTTCGTCACTGACGATGTGGGAAATGTTGTTGGGGTAGCCGTCGATGGGATAGTGGCGGTATACCCGGATACCCAGATTCTCCAGCTTTGCCTTAAAAATGTCTGCGGACCGCTGTCCGGAATAACGGGTAATGACCACGCTTCCCACATAGAGGCCCTTGTCCCGGAACTCCTGGATCAGCCGCAGCACATCCAGGTCATAGGTGATGCCAAGGTCGTGGCGGATCTTATTCTTCTCGATATCTGCCGCATTGATCACCACAACGATCTCGGCCTGGTCTGCCAGCTGGAGCAGCATCTGCAGCTTGCTGTCCGGAGCAAATCCCGGCAGAACCCTGGACGCATGGAAATCATCGAACAGCTTCCCTCCAAACTCCAGGTACAGCTTGTCGCCGAACTGGCTGATCCGCTCACGGATATGCTCAGACTGCATAGTAAGATATTTCTGGTTGTCAAAGCCTGTTTTCATTCTCCTGAACTCTCCCTCCATATTAAGTTACCATCCCAGGTCACAGTGACATATACCATGGGATTGTAACACAAAACCTGGGAAAATGCATCAAAAATCGACAACTTTGCTTATTTTGAGATTATGTGGTATAATATCCACGAATGCGAAGAGCAGTGCGGAAAAGGCCCAATGAGAAACAGCGTTGTGCTCGCACAAAAGCAGTTTCTCACTGGGGCTTTTCCATAGGGCCGAAGGCCCGTGAGCGAACGGGAGCGAAGCGGACGT
>CAJTOV010000267.1 GCA_910577765.1 uncultured Lachnospiraceae bacterium | reverse complement strand
GATGGCGCGGATAGCGAGTGCTAGTTACTCGGGAATTAGTGCAACGATGTACTAGTGTACGGATCACATCATATTCTTTTCCATAATCCGGAGAATCCGCAGAAACTGCTGAAGCTCCTCAGGGGAAATGCCATCCTGCAGCATGCTTTCGAACCGGTCCAGCCGTTCCATCATCCGGTCGCAGGCATCCAGTCCCTTCCTGGTAGGCACCAGCTTCTTGAGTCTGGCGTCCTCCGGGACAGAGACCCGGAGAATATACCCGCTGCGCTCCATAAGCTGGAGCATGTGGCTGGCCGTGGAGCGGCGGATGGAAAACTGCTTCTCCACATCCCGCTGGATAGTATCACGGTCCGCTGCCTGATTGATCAGGTACTTAAGCACCCAGACCTGATGGGCGGTCAGAGTCTCCTCTTCCTCTGCGACCATCTGGTTGATCCTGCGGTGGATCAGATTGGAAAGGGTGCGGATGTTAAATCCGATATGGTTCTCAGCCATAAAGATTCCTCTGATTCTTTCCGGGAACCAGGTGTATCCCCGGTGCCCTGATTCCCCCGGTGGACAAGGGAACACCCGCCTCCTGTCCACTGGGGATAAGGTCCACGGAAGAAACGGAAAGCCGCCCCGGAAGAGAACAGGGGCAGCAGCGGTGGGTCCATATGGAATGGAGCTATAACCGTTTATTCATGGAAAATGTAAGCATGCGAACATTTTAACGCCAAAATCCGGAAATGTCAACCGGATTTTTTAGAGGCTTCCCCCTCGATCCGCGAATAGAAAGTCACTCCGCCGATAATCACCGCTCCGCCCAGGATCTGCAGGATACCGGGAATTTCCCGGAACACAAACACCGCCAGAATGGAGGACACCACCGGCTCGCACAGCTTGGAGGCAGACACAAAGGACGGGGAGAAATATTTCAGGCACCAGCTGAATATGCTGTGGCCCAGGATGGTGGAGAAGATTGCCAGCAGCAGGCCCATGAGCCAGCCGTCGGTCCCGTGTCCTGCAAAGGAATACCCCTGGGCAAAGGTCAGGACCACCAGGGTCACCGCAGAAGCCGCATACACCAGCCAGGTGTAGACCGTGGTGGATACCGTAGCCCGTGCCACCCGTCCCAGCAGGGTATAGACAGCCACGGCAATGGCAGCCACCAGGGCCAGAATATCCCCGTACAGATGGCCGCCGCCGGAGCCGGAATCAGACAAAGCGATGACCACGCTGCCGGACAGGGTGATGGCAATGGCCAGAACCGCCTTTCCCCCAAGCCTTCCTTTGAGAAACAGACAGAAGCCCAGGCTGACCCAGACCACCTCCGTGCACACAATGGTGGTGGAGCTGGCCACGGAGGTGTATTTTAAGGACTCAAACCAGATCACCAGGTGCAGGGCCAGAAAGATTCCGCTGATAATGCACAGAACCACGGTCCGCCGGTCTGTGGTCCCCAGCTCCCGCCGGTATCCCGGACTGAGAAAGACCACCGGCGACAGAAGCCCCACGGTCCACAAAAGCCGGAAAGCCGCCGTCACCACGGAAGGGGCCTGGGAATATTTGGCAAAGATCGCGGAAAAGGAAATGCCGATGATGCCAATGACAATCATGATCATGGGATGTTTTTCAATGTATTTCATGGAAATGTACTCCTTGGTTTCAGACACGCTCCGGCATCCGGGAACCCTTCCGGTACCCACTGGGCCATTGCGCATTTTCTCCAAAGCATAACACAGATTCCGCTTCTTTTCAATGGAATCCCATTGAAATATGGGAATAAAGTGTAACAGTTCAGCCAGGTCATCTTCTTGCCCCCGAAAAGCGTCGGGGACAAGAAG
>CAJTOV010000266.1 GCA_910577765.1 uncultured Lachnospiraceae bacterium | reverse complement strand
CACCCCCATCACCTGGGAAGAAGCTTACGAGACCATTTCCCAAAAGCTTCTGGGCTATAAGAAGGAATATGGCGCCCAGTCGGTCTTCTTCTTCTCCGGCTACAGCAAGTGGTACCGCCCCATCCTGCAGCGGCTGGCCTATTCCTTCGGTTCCCCCAACTATGGAACCGAATCCAGCTCCTGCTTCACCTCCGGACTCATGGCCTGGGAGACTGCTACCGCATCCCCCACACGTCCGGACATGCGCAACTGCCGCCTGTTCCTGGGCTGGGCACACAATCCTTACTTTTCCGGCTACCTGGGTGCCCGGAATACGGAACGGCTAAAAAAACAGGGCGTCAAATTCATCATCATTGACACTATGTACACCCAGACCGTGGAGAAGATCGCAGACCTCTTCCTCCAGCCCCGGCCCGGCACAGACGGTGCCCTGGCCCTGGCTATTGCCAACGAGCTGATCACCAACGACTGGGTGGATCACGACTATATAGACGCCTACGTCCACGGCTTTGACGAGTACGCCCAGTACTGTAAAGGTTTTCATGAGGGTAATGTGGAGGAGCTTACCGGTGTCCCCTATGAGAAGGTGAAAAAAGCCGCCGAGATGATCCATGAATACGGCCCCATGAGCATCCGGGAAAGCTCCGCACCCCTGGCCCACCATATCAACGGCATGCAGAATTACCGGGCCATCATGGCCTTAAGCGCCATCACCGGCAACTATGACCGCAAGGGCGGACAGATACCTTCCCCCTTCACCTACACCCACCAGGCTTCCGGTTATCACACCCTGGAGCATGAATTTGTCAAGGAGGCCCGCAAGTCCTCTATGGCCCCGCCGGTGGGCGCACAGCGCTTCCCTCTGTGGAACGAGCTGGAAAAGGAGGCACAGAGTATGGATCTTCCCCGGCAGATTCTGGAGGGGACTCCCTACCCTGTCAAGGCCGTCCTGGCCTTCGGCATGAATTTCCGCATGTTCCCGGAAAGCGACAGCAGCATGAGAAACGCCCTGGAGAAACTGGATTTCTTCGTGGACGTGGACCTGTTTTTGACAGATACCAGCAAGTATGCGGATATCGTTCTGCCTGCCTGCAGTTCTTTTGAGCGGGAGGAATTCAAGTCTTATCCCGGCGGCTATGCTTATTATACGAAGCCTGTTATCGCGCCTCTCTACGAATCCCGTTCCGACGCGGATATCATGTGCGATCTGGCCCGCCATATGAACCTTGATGATCCTCTCCTTAAAGGCGGCTACCGGGCCTGCCTGGAGTATATCCTGAGTCCCATCTCCTACACCATAGACCAGCTCCAGGAGGCTGACACGCCTTTGAAGGTGCCGGAGTTTGCTCCCCACCAGGAGTTTGCCGCCATCCGCCGGGGACTGGATACCCCTACGGGCAAATTTGAGCTGAAATCCGAGATCATCGCGTCCCATCCGGAATGGGGGCTGGATCCCCTTCCCACCTACCGGGCGCCTCTGGATGACGCGGATCCGGCTCTCTATCCCATGACCCTGACCGAAGGCGGACGTCTGCCCAATGCCCTTCACTCCCGGCTTCACGACATGTCCTGGCTGCGGACCCTGCGGCCAAAGGCCTGCGCGGAGATCAGCCTGGAGGATGGGGAAATGCTCCAGATCAGGGAGGGGGATCTGATGGTGATTGAGACTCCTGCCGGAAGCATCTGCGTCCATGCCACCTTATCCAAACGGATTCCCAGGGGACTGGTCTCTCTTTACCATGGATACCGTGAAGCCAATGTAGGCAGTCTGGTGGGGCGCAGCCGTCTGGATCCTTATTCCGGTTTCCCGGCTATGCGTTCCAACCGGTGCCGGATCACACCTCTTGAGAAAGATCCGGCCGCTGATGCATCGGAAGAGAAGCC
>CAJTOV010000265.1 GCA_910577765.1 uncultured Lachnospiraceae bacterium | reverse complement strand
CGATCTCCACATTGTCCCGGTACTGTTTTTTCAGCTCCTCTGTCAAAGGCACAAAGTTTACATACCGGGTAAGACACAGTACCAGCCCCTTATAACGGTAATTGCCGCCAAGCTGGGCCCGTTCCCGGACCGGTTTCTCCGTGGGGATGGCGTGACGGAACTTATAGATCCGCTCATCCGAGGTGCAGAACACAGACAATGGCTCCACATTGCACTGTCTGGCCAGATCGTTGAGCCGTCCTGCCACGGAAAGCTCTGTCTCCCCGGCCCGCATGGTCATGCCCACTTCCTCCACCAGGCGGCTGACCAGACGTCCTCCGGTGATATACCGGTCAAGCTCCTCCTGGGTCAGGGAAAACCGCAGCTTCTGGATATCTCCGGCCAGATTGGATCCCCAGGCATCTGTAAAGTCACTTCCCACTGCGCCTCCTGCCAGCTCCTTTACTGTCCTGGACTCAAAGCCCTCGTCGTGCCACACACCTGCGCGGATCACAAATCCCAGCTCCTCTAAGGCTTCCTCTTCCCTCATCCTGGGTTCCTCGATGTTGGTGGTCACCGCATACTGTCCCTCCTCTGTCACCAGAAGACCGCAGTTTCCCATCTCGCCCGGCCCCAGATAGCTGACCCGCCCGCAGGAAAGCCAGCCGAAATTGTCCTGGCGCTTTACATAGATTCCCTTAAGGCCTCTCTCTGCCATGAGCCTGCGGACACGTCCCAGTTTCTCTGCCAGCTCCCGGTTGTCATGGAATCCCCTGTTTCCATTCTCTTCCTTTTTCTCATGCAGTTCCCGATTTTCATTCATTCCCTAAGCATCCCCCTTTTTCTTTTTTAAGACCTCCCGGAAGCTCCACAGGATAATCCCGATGGAAACCACCATCAGTACTCCCGAAATAGGCCGTTTAAACAGCACAGTCCAGTCATTTTTGTAAATCATCAGGGTCCGGTTCATGTTCTGCTCTGCCAGAGAGCCCAGAACCAGCCCCAGGATCATGGGCGGCGCCGGATACTTTGCCTTCTTCATAAAATATCCCAGAATCCCAAATGCCAGGGCAAAGAACGCGTCCCGGGTGCTGTTAGTCAGGGAAAAGGCTCCCAGGAAGCAGAACAGCATCACCGCCGGCATCAGGATGGTCCTGGGAATGCCAAGAACCCGGATCCACACCTGGGTTCCCAGGATCCCCAGGAAAAGGATCACAAACTGCATCACCAGAAATGCCATGAAGAACGTATTCATCTGGGTTCCATAATCCCGGAACAGGGTGGGCCCCGGCTTGATGCCCACCAGCATAAAGGCCCCCAGCATCACCGCGGTCACCGCGTCCCCCGGCACACCCAGGGTTAAAAGCGGAATCATGGCTCCGCCGCAGGTGGCATTGTTGGAACACTCTGCCGCGGCGATCCCTTCGATGGAGCCCTGGCCGAATTCCTCCGGATGCCGGGACAGCTTCCGCACCACCTCATAGGCCAGAAAGCAGGCAATGGCCCCGCCGGAACCGGGGATGATGCCGATCCCCACCCCGATGGCCCCGGATGCCAGAACCGGCACCAGAATCCGCTTCCATTCATCCCTTGTAAGCATGAAGGAGCCGTAGCTCTTCTCCTGCCTGGGCGGCTCCGACTTGTTGGTGGCATCGGCAAATGCCTGGGCAATGGCAAAAAGTCCCACCAGAAGGGGAAGCACATTCAGACCGCCGATGAGCATCACCGAGTCAAAGGTGAACCGGGCAGAACCGGTGATCACATCCACCCCCACACAGCTTAAAAGCAGCCCCACAAAGCCAGAGATAAGCCCCTTCAGAAAATCATTGCTGGAGCTGGCTATCAGGGTCAGCCCGAACAGCGCCAGGGCAAAATACTCCGGAGCCTGGAATTTCAGCGCCCACTTTGCCAGCACCGGGGAAATGGCCATGAGGCAGATA
>CAJTOV010000264.1 GCA_910577765.1 uncultured Lachnospiraceae bacterium | reverse complement strand
AGATACCGTGTTCCAGGTCATGAGCCAGTTGTATCACGCAGCCAGCATCGGGCCTTATACCTGCCTTTCCCTGGGAGGGACCCTGGTGATGTTTCAACGTTTTCAGCCTAAGGAGTATCTGCGCAGTATCGGTCGCTACAAAGTGACCCGTCTAAGTGCCATTCCTACAGTGCTGCGGGCAATTCTGGACGAGCCGGAGCTGGAACACAGCGATCTGTCCTCCTTAAAGACCGTATACTATTCCACCTGCCCGATCCCGCCAGGGCTTATCCGGCAGGCCAGGAGGGCTCTGGGCTGTGATTTCGTCCAGTCTTACGGGATGACGGAAATGGGGTCCATTGTTACCATTCTGGGGCCGGAGGACCATAGGCAGGAAGGAGTCCGGCTCCATTCTGCCGGATGTCCGCTGGACGGATGCCAGGTGCGGATCGTGGATCCGGAGGACAGGGACCGTGCCAGGGGACAGACCGGAGAGATTCTGCTGCGGGGCCCTGGCAGGATGCGGGGATATTATAAGATGGAAGAGGCCACCAGACAGGCCCTTCGGGGAGGATGGTATCATACCGGTGATATAGGCTGGCTGGATGAGGACGGATACCTGTATCTGACCGGAAGGAAAAGCGATCTGATTATATCTGGCGGCGAGAACATTTACCCAAAGGAGATTGAAGATGTGCTGGGAGAATGTCCGGGAGTCAGGGAAAGCGCAGTCTATGGGGTACCCCATGGATACTGGGGAGAGGCGGTTCATGCCAGTGTGATCCCACGGACCGGGGTACACCTGACTGGGGAAGAGCTGCGGGAATTCTGTCAGGGCCGGCTGGCCGGCTACAAGATTCCCAAAGAGTTCTTTTTCCGGGAGGAATTTCCACGAAATGCCACGGGAAAGGTGTTAAAAAGAGTTCTGGTCCAGGAGGAAACTGGCAAAACAGAAGCGGAAAGGACAACGATATGATTAATGAAGCCTGTGTGGGACTGAGGGTTTCCCAGGATTATACCTATGACTGGCGGGATGTGATTCTTTACCATCTGGGGATAGGAGCCGGACAGAAGGATCTGGAATATATTTATGAGAAGGACCTGAAAATGCTGCCAACCTTTGGAGTGGTCCCCTGCTTTGCCACCTTTGGCACAAAGCCTCATTATGACCGGCCTTATCTTCCTACCAGCCTGATGGAGGGTCTGCGCCCGGAAGGGACCCTTCATATGGACCATCGTCTGGTAATCCACAGACCGGCGGATCCACAGGGAGGAAACTGGCATGTGGAGAAACAGGTATCCCGGGTGTATGACCGGGGCAAAGACAGAGGGGCAAAGATAATGATAGAGGTACAGGTGTCTGACAGGGTGGGACCGGTCTTTACCAATACCATCGGATATTTTAACCGGTATGCCGGAGGCTTCGGAGGCCAGCAGCCGCCCAGCCCCGGTACGGATATTCCCCGGCGGACACCGGACAGGGTGCTGTCAGCTTCCTATGGAGAGCTGGCCAATGCGGTTTACCGTCTCACTGGGGATACCCACCGTCTTCATATAGATCCGGAATTTGCAGAGAAATCCGGCTTTGACCGGTGTATTGTCCATGGTCTTTGTTCCATGGGCTATGGCTGCCGGATGCTGGTGGGGATGCTGATTCCCCATAGGCCGGAGCGGATGAAGGAGATGGAGGTTCAGTTTCGCAGTGTGGCTTATCCAGGAGAGCGGTTTTGCCTGGAACTGTGGCAGACCGGGGAGACGGAAGCGGTTTTTAGGACCGTATCGGAGCAGACCGGAAAGGCCATTCTGGACCGGGGGAGATTTGTATGGGAATAGCATAGGGGACTATGCTGGAGACAAAGTCAGGATATAATGCCAAAAGGTTTATCAAATATACATACCCTCAGTGGACAAGGGGACACACGCCCCAGATTTGTGATTCTGCAAGGCACTGGAACGAAGCGTACTGGACGTACGCTGAGC
>CAJTOV010000263.1 GCA_910577765.1 uncultured Lachnospiraceae bacterium | reverse complement strand
ACAGCTCCATGCAGAAGCCGCGTTCATCCGGGCCAACCCGCAGTTCCACATCATCGTAGCCCTGGTCCGGGTGGACCGTTCCCATATAGTGGTGCTGGAAGCCTACTTCATTGCCGGCAGCTACGGAGAAGGCAATGCCGGTGGCGCTCTCAAAGTTCTGGATCTGGTTGCACAGTGGGGAGGTGCCGGAATGGCTCCCCTGGTTAGTACCCAGCCCCAGGCATACCACCAGAGGCATCTGGAACTGGTTGGCAAGTCCGGCCAGATAGCTGATTCCCGCCATGATGTCATTTTCCTGAAATGCATCCGCATCCGGGTGGATCAGGAAATAGTCCCGGAGATATTCCTTGGCCGGCTTGAGCTTCACGATGGCCAGACTGGCTTCCGGAGCGGCTCCGTGAAAGTCGGAAGGGAACATGGAATTCTCCGGGAACCGGGCGCCGCGGCTGCCGGCAGCGATGGCAGCCATGAAGGTTCCATGGCCATTGGTGTCCCGGGTGGGAACCAGGCTGTGGGGATTGTCGGAGGCCAGGGCCGTATTGAGATCATCCTCATCGTAGGTGGCACCATAGAAGGGCTGGAAACCGATGACCGGCTGCGGCATATGGCCGGTGATGATGGTCTGGTCCCAGATCCCCCGGATGCGGGTACTGCCGTCAGGGTTGCGGAACAGGGGATCCGTATAATTGATGCCGGTATCAATTATCCCCAGCAGGACACCCCGTCCGGTGGCCCGCAGTGTCGGCTGGTCCAGGATCGCCGGGATCCCGCTGCTTTCCAGGGCTGCCGAGTCCAGAAGCCCATACAGCTTGGGAATGGCGGAATAGTACTGGCGGGCAGAGGTCAGGAATGGTACATTGCTTTTTGGGATATATGCAACTGCATATTCCTGGTCTATAAAATTTACACATGCTGTATTGGCAACCTGGTAGGCGATTTCCTCGCTGCGGGAGGAATAGGTAAGGATAAAGTCATAATAATCGCTGGATTCTGGAGAATAGATGCAGTCTTGCGTGGCAGTTCACTCCTTTGGAAGGCGGTCAGTATCAGTATATGCCGGAATGGGGATAATTAATTACTGTTAAAGTCCATCAGCGCAGGCGCCCGAACCGTTCAACAGTTCAGATACCCCCTGAACTGTTATATGGGATTGTCCTTGTGCGGCCCTGGCAATTGACGGCTGCCCTGATTGTATGGTACACTGTCTGCAATGGTACAGGAGCCTTCTGGACAATTACCACTGTTTACGAGCGCGGATACTATATGGAAAAGGCTGAAATGGAACAAGGAGGGTATTCCTATATGATTTATGGTGTGATCATTTTACTACTGGCATCTGCAGATCTGGTATTGAAGCAGCTTGTGGAGCGGCAGGAGCCGGAGCGGTTTCCACGTCCCCTGGAGGGGACTAATGGAAAGATTCTGCTCTACCAGAACCACAACCCAGGCTTCCCCTTTGGCTTGTTTAAGAAGTATGGAGAGCTGGTGCGGATGCTGCCTCTGGCGGTGACCTCAGCCCTTGCAGGCGCCCTGGCAGCCCTGGCGGCCGGGAAGGAGCATATCGTCCGCAAGCTGGCTCTGGCCACAGTAATCGGCGGTTCTCTCAGCAATCTTTACGACCGCTTTGTGCGCAGATATGTGGTGGACTACTTTAGTGTCCAGATCGGCCCCCTGAAGAAGGTGGTTTTCAATCTGGGGGATATCTGCGTATTTCTGGGCAGTGTGGTGCTGATCCTGGCGGAGCTTGTGCGGGAGATACGGGATAACCGCCGCTCTGACCGTAAGAAAATGTAGCGGGTGTATGCCGTAACAGATTGACAGAACCCGGAAAATGTTGTAGAATCGGGAACTGTTTATACTAAGAGCAGTGAGCGGCCGGATGAAGGAGCATTTTGCCGTCTATTATATCATTTAAGAGAAGGAGATCGATTTTTTATATGTTAGATTCAGGAGACAGTACGGGCATACAGATCG
>CAJTOV010000262.1 GCA_910577765.1 uncultured Lachnospiraceae bacterium | reverse complement strand
GGTATGGGATCCAGATCGACGAGGAGCGGTACAACGTATTCTACAGCGGATTTGCCTCCAACCTGATGCCGGATATTACCGTGATTCCGGTGGAGGAGCCGTAGGATTTTATAGGGAGGGGAGAGCATGCCGCAGAAGGCTGAGCGGAAAGGGCAGGTGGCAGGTACCTTGTTTACCATGCTGCTTTTTCTGGTGTTTGTGTTGTGTGCACTTTTTACCGTTCTGACCGGTGGAAAGGTGTATGAGAATATCAGCGCCCGCATGGCGGACAATTACACCGGAAGTGTGGCGCTGCAGTATATTGCCAATAAGGTCCGCCAGGGAGACCAGGCCGGCGGGATCCATGTCCAGGAGATTGACGGGACATCGGTTCTGGAGCTGCGCCAGGTGCTGGAGGGCGATGAGTATTTGAGCTGGATCTACTATTACGACGGAAGTATCCGGGAGCTGTTCACCAGCGTGGACAGTGGTCTGGGGCTTAGTGACGGGATCGAGATCATGGAATGCGAGGGCCTTTCCTTCTCCCGGGAAGGCAGCCTCTTAAAGATTGAGACCGCAGGAGAGGGAGGCGGCAGGCTGATGCTGGCGGTCCGGAGTACGGAGGAGAATGATGAATAGAAAAAGTAGTTCCGGATTGTTTCTGATGGAGATGATTGTCGCGGTTTTCTTCTTCATGCTCTGTGCGTCCACCTGCATCCTGGCTTTTGCCAAATCAGATCATATGAGCCGTCTGGCCAAGGACTCCAACAATGCGGTCAGCGCGGCCCAGACGGTGGTGGAGATCTGGAAGGCAGAGGATATGGAAGGTCTTACAAAGCGGATGGAGATGTATCCCTATGGAACCGGTGATCCCCAGACATTGTATGGGATATACTGGGATAAGAACTGGAATCCGGTTCCGGAAGAATATGCCGGGAAGATGGAGGTCACCTATTATGGGACTCTCAGGCTGTCCGGCGGCGATGGGGAGCTGGAGCAGATGGAGGTGGTCATCGGGTACTATGCAGACCTGATGCGGTCATCGGCACCAGGAAATCCTCTCTTTACTCTGGAGGCCTCCAGGTATGTTTTGGGGCAGGATTAGAAGGAGGACATGATATGGCAAGTCAGGAGATCCGTCGGAAGGCCAATATCGGCAGTTCGACTCTGATCGTAATATTTATCGTGCTTTGTCTGGCGACGTTCAGTCTTCTGTCCCTGGGCAACGCAAAAAGCGATTCCCTGCTTTCCGACCGGAATGCGGAGGCAGTGAAGGAGTATTACCGGGCAGACAGCCTGGGCAGCGAATTTTTAAGACAGCTGGATACCAGTATCCGGCAGGCATCTGGTGAGGGGAAACGGGCAGAGAGTCTGAAAGCAGCAGTGACAGAGGAATGGAAGGATTATTATGACCGTTCGGAGGATGTGTTCACCACGGAGATCGCCATGCATGCAGGTCAGGCCCTGCAGATCCGGGTGCAGGCAGACTGGGAAGAGGCAGCCTGCCGGATCCTGACCTGGAAGGTGTACAACCGGGAAGAATATGAGATTGACCAGTCCATGAAGGTATGGGACGGTCAGATGTAGCAGGAGGGAAAGAATACTATGAAGATCGAAGAGATCCTCCGGACCGCGGTGGAGAATGAAGCAGCAGACATTTTTCTGATCCCTGGTATGCCGGCGGCCTACCGGGTGGGAGGGAGAATCATCAATTATGGCACTGACAAGATTTTCCCCCAGGAGATGGAGAGCATCATCAAGGAATTCTATTATCTGGCGGGAGACCGGGATATGAACCGGGTTCTGCGTCTGGGAGACGACGATTTCTCCATGGCTATTCCGGGACTGTCCCGGTTCCGTGCCAATGTGTTCCGCCAGAGGGGGTCTCTGGCTGCCATTATCCGTGTTATTACCTTTGATCTGCCGGATTTTGAAAGCCTGCATATCCCCAAAAAGGTTATTGAGATCGCCCGTATGACCAAGGGCTTTGTCCTGGTGACCGGACAAAGCCCTT
>CAJTOV010000261.1 GCA_910577765.1 uncultured Lachnospiraceae bacterium | reverse complement strand
TTATGCAGGCTGGCGCTGAACATTTCCCGGGCCCGGTTAACCAGATTGTGGGCCTCGTCCACCAGGAAGATGTATCCCCCTGTGACACTGTCCCCAAAGTAACGTTTCAGCCGTGCGTTGGGATCAAATACATAGTTGTAGTCGCAGATGATCCCATCTACCCAGTTGCTGACATCCAGACAGAATTCAAAGGGACACACCTGGTATCTGGCCCCATAATCCAGAATTATCTCCCGGGTGATCCCCCGTTCCTGGTGGATGATATCGTAGACAGCATCATTTACCCGGTCAAAGTGGCCTTTGGCATAAGGGCAGGCATCTGGATTGCACTCGGGCTTCTCCAGGGGACACAGCTTCTCCTTGGCCGTCAGGGTGACGGTGGAGAAATACAGCCCCCGCTGCCGCAGAAGGCCAAAGCATTCCTGGGCTACCTGGCGGGTGATGGTCTTGGCAGTCAGGTAGAAGAGCTTGTCTCCATAGCCCTGGCACATGGCCTTTAAGGAAGGGAACACTGTGGACAAAGTCTTGCCGATGCCGGTAGGCGCCTGGATGAACAGATTCCTGCCCCGGATAATGGACCGGTAGACGGAAACTGCCAGGTCCTTCTGCCCCTCCCGGTATTCATAGGGAAACACCAGGTCCTCCAGGGACTCCTGCCTGCGCAGGCCATGAGTGTAAAGATAGTCCGCCCACTTGACATATTCGTGGATCAGTCCTGCGAACCAGGCTTCCAGCTCCTCTACGCTCTTCTCCTGGACAAACCTGCGGATCTCCTCGGTCTCCAGATTGCAGTATGTGACCTGGATCTCGATCCGGTCCTTTCCCCTGTCCAGACAGTAGAAATATCCATAGCACATGGCCTGGGCCAGATGTACTGGCACCGGCTCCTCCAGCCTCGTCAGATCCATGTAGACCCCCTTGATCTCATCGATGGCCGTCCGTGAGGAGTTTTCGATCACCCCGTCGGCCCGGCCCTCCACCAGAATCTGGTACTTCTCTTCCTCCACCACATGGCGCATAACCACCTCGGCCTGGTAGTCCGCCCCCTGGCGCTTCTGGATCTTCCGGTGGATACGGCTCCCCGCCTGCATAGCATCCAGATCCGCCCTGGATGTCCGGCGGTTGTCGATATCCCCGCCCTTCATGACAAACTCCACCAGATTCCTGACAGAGATACGGATGATCTGCCTGTCCGGCAGTACAGAAGCCGTTCCGCTCTGTATCTCCAGCTGCCCCTTCCTGGCAGACCTTCTCTCCTTTTCTCCCATTGCCGCCCCCTTACACCAGCTATACTCCAGTCCCACGTTGAAAAACGGGAGCATCTCCGATACTCCCGTTCTCCCTATCGTTCTTTTCATTACTTGTATTCTTGCAGCAGCTCAGACAACTTAAGCGATCAGTCCTTCTGCCACCGACAACGTATCCAGATACTGTTCAAACGCTTCATCCGCACCGTGGGCTCTGACACTGAGAACCTGTCTCAGATCCAGGCTCAGGACGCCCAGGATCGACTTGGCATCAATAACCACGTGATTATATCCAACATCAATATCAAACTTGCACTTCATTGCTTCTGTAACAAATGCCTTGGCATCGTTTATAGTCAACAGTTTAATCTTCTTTTCTTTCATGACAATCGGCCCCTCCATGTGCCGGAACATAACTGGCCTTATCTCCGGCCAGTTATACCAATACATCAAATGCACTGCGCTGTGCCGTAAACACTCTCCTTAATCCTTATGGCATAACCCATATGCAAATTTCCTTTTCATTTCCAGTTATAGCAGAATAATATTTTTTTGTCAATTTTTCGTTGGTTCGAATTTTCCAACCCTTCTTATGGATATCCTCCCATTTTCAAGGATGTTTCAATAGGTTTCTACAATATTTTTCCCTTCTTGTCACCGGATATAGAACCGTTTATTCCCAATTCGCTTAAGTCTCATAGAGATCCCGGCCAAAATATACCTGTTTTTTAAAATTTTACACAAAAAAGCTGCAAGGCAATCACCTTGCAGCCAACCAGGGGAAGAGGGGCTCGAACCCCCATCTACGGTTTTGGAGACCGCTGCTCTACC
>CAJTOV010000260.1 GCA_910577765.1 uncultured Lachnospiraceae bacterium | reverse complement strand
AGTGGGGAAACAAATTAATTTACATTTTTCCCCGTGAGTGCTATAATGACCCGGTAGGTAGGAAATCATATATGGTTAAGGGGAAGAAGAATGGGAAACAGGAATTTTTGGATTTTGCTGCTCATGATGCTGTCAGGAATTGTCCTGGGAGGCTTTCTGGGCAGTCTGGCAGATGGGATTTCGTTTCTGTCATGGCTGAATTTTGGCCAGTCCTTCGGGCTGGACACGCCTCTGGTCCTGAATCTGGGAGTACTTGTGATCACATTCGGACTCTCCATCCGGATTACTATGGCAGGCATCATCGGTGTGATCATCGCACTGCTGGTCTATCACAATATCCGGTGAATACACGGATCCGTGAGAATTGCCATAGGAATTCTTGAGACAAAGAAAAGGAGGAACTTATGAGTCTGGAAAAGATGTTTCACTTAAGTGAGAATGGTACAGATGTAAGGAAGGAAGTACTGGCCGGTATCACCACGTTCATGACCATGGCGTATATTCTGGCGGTGAATCCTAACGTCCTTGGGGTGTCCGGCATGGATACAGGAGCCGTTTTTGTGGCGACAGCCCTGGCCTCCATGATCGCTACCCTGATGATGGCAGCGTTTGCCAACTATCCCTTTGTGCTGGCGCCCGGGATGGGTCTCAATGCGTACTTTGCCTATACGGTGGTGCTTCAGATGGGCTACACCTGGCAGATGGCCCTGGCCGCCGTATTCGTCGAAGGTCTGATCTTCATTGTGCTGTCCCTGACCAATGTCCGGGAGGCAATCTTCAATGCGATTCCCATGAATTTAAAATATGCGGTGTCCGTAGGCATCGGTCTGTTCATCGCCTTCATCGGTCTGCAGAATGCCAAGATTGTTGTGGGAAGTGCCACCCTGGTGGGCTTATATTCCTTCAGGAATTCTGTGACCAGCGGGATGTTCTGGGGAGAGGGCATCACCGTAGTGCTGGCTCTGGCGGGAATCCTGATCACCGCGGTTCTGGTAGTGAAAAATGTCCGGGGAAACATTCTGCTGGGAATCCTGATCACCTGGGTTCTGGGGATCCTCTGCCAGCTCTGCGGGCTGTACCAGGTGAACCCGGAGGCCGGACTGTTCAGCCTGATCCCGGATTTCTCAGCAGGAATCCATGTGCCAAGTCTGGCCCCCACTTTCATGAAGATGGATTTTAAGGGAATCATGTCCCTGGATTTCGTTGTGATCATGTTCGCATTTCTCTTTGTGGACTTATTCGACACCCTGGGAACCCTGATCGGGGTGGCCTCCAAGGCGGACATGCTGGACGGGGAAGGCAAGCTGCCGCATATCCGCGGCGCCCTGCTGTCAGACGCTGTCGGTACTTCCATAGGCGCCATACTTGGAACCTCCACAACCACGACTTTTGTGGAAAGCGCCTCCGGTGTGGCTGAGGGCGGACGGACCGGCCTGACTGCCGTGGTATCGGCGGTTCTGTTCGGACTGTCCCTGTTCCTGTCCCCCATCTTCCTGGCGATTCCGTCCTTTGCCACAGCGCCGGCCCTGATTGTGGTGGGCTTCATGATGCTTACCTCCATTGTAAAGATCGACTTTAACGATTTCACGGAGGCCATTCCCGCCTACATCGCCATCATTGCCATGCCCTTCATGTACAGTATCTCCGAAGGCATCGCCATGGGGGTCATCTCCTATGTGGTAATCAATGTGGCCACCGGGAAGGTGAAAGACAAGAAGATCAGCGCGCTGATGTATGTGCTTGCGGTGCTGTTTGTGGTTAAATATATTATTCTGTAAAGCAAAGAGAGCTCTGGGCGAAAGCTCTCCGGATCATCGTAACAGTTCAAGAGGGATGTGAACTAATTTGGTCCCGGCTTATCAGGGTCAGGAAATAACGATAACTATATGGGAAATAAAACAGGTGTCTGGCTAAGAACCAGACACCTGTTTTTTCGTGAATCCATCCAATCTGCGAACAGTCAAATAAGAGTATTTGACCGGTAAATTCCATCATTTCCTCTGTCATTTCTCATATATCATCTCGTAATTCTACCACATGTTGAAGGGGATCCCGCATTTGCCATCATTTTGTATTTTTAATTCATTCTACTCATTCTAACAAAATGATTG
>CAJTOV010000259.1 GCA_910577765.1 uncultured Lachnospiraceae bacterium | reverse complement strand
AGCCAGCTTGACGTCTGTTTTCGTCCAGTTTTCCCCGCCCCGTGAACTGTAACGGCGCATCTTCTTGCCTTGCCTGTGAAATCGTGCTATACTCCTTCCAGAACTTATATACCATATGAAACGGAGGGTTAGCTATGACAGACTTTTTTGCAAACATGGATTCGGATTATGCCCGGAAGCATTTTCCAAACGGTGTATTTGAAAGTGCCATGAAAACCATCAGGCGGAGAAGCGTCGTTTTCATGTTCTTCATGGGCCTCTTTTTTGCCGGTTCCCTCTATGGGCTGTTCTGGTCCATTGGCAGGACCATGGAGCTTTCCGCGGAGGGGCGGGACGACATGATGGGCGTCTGTATGGTGATCTGCGGATTCTTTGGGGTTGCGGCTCTGGTCACCGGGCTTCTCCTGGTCATTCTGCTGCGGAGCACCCGGAAGAAACGCGGTGATTATATCGCAGCCGCGGCAAAGAACAGCAGACTGCCGGAAAGCGAAATCGAGGCTTTTGAGCAGCAGGCAGTGGCTCCCGACTGTTACATACTCAGGCTGACCGCAGGACTTGACCGGCTCCTTTCCAGCGGCACCAACAAGGACGGACTGCTGACAAAGGATTATATTTATCTGGCTGACGCTTCCCAGATTGTTATGCGGGTTGACCAGCTAAAGGCCTGCTGCTTTTATGAGTACAGTTATTATGTCAATACCGGAAAAACCAGCAAGAAGATTCTCTGTCTGGCCATTCTGCTGGTGGCATCCAATGGGGTCAGTGTTTTCTCCGATACCACGGAGCAGGCAGGCAAGGCCCTGATGGCGCTTCTTAAGGAGCGGAACAGCGGTATTGATCTGAACGGCGGGAAGGTGGTGCCGGAGGGGGCGTTGGAGGCGTATAAGAAGCGGGTGCTGGAAACACTCATATCCCATTAATTGACGCCATAAACATATTATGATATTCTTATCTGGTACTTTTTGGGATACTAATTTTTTCATGACAGATACTCCCGGTGTCTTTTGTCTTCCTGGCTTCACAGGACCCGGTGTGTACCTGAACTAAGATCAGGAGGATTTTCACATGGCACTTATTTTACCAGAGCGGTATTCCCCGCGGCTGACCATCCGGGAAACCCAGGATGCGATCAAGTATATCCGGGACACCTTCCAGAAGGAGCTGGGCCGGGAAATGAACTTGGAGCGGATCTCCGCCCCCCTGTTCGTGGAGCAGGGCAGCGGTCTCAATGACAACTTAAACGGCGTGGAGCGGCCGGTCCAGTTCGACATTGCCTCCATCCCCGGTGAGACTATTGAGGTGGTC
The DNA here is from genome assembly GCA_910577765.1 of uncultured Lachnospiraceae bacterium. Taxonomy (GTDB): domain Bacteria; phylum Bacillota; class Clostridia; order Lachnospirales; family Lachnospiraceae; genus Brotaphodocola. Next base: position 828 of record CAJTOV010000259.1, on the reverse strand, counting down.
CACTCCCTGGCCAAGTGGAAGCGTATGGCCTTAAAGCGCTACGGCTTCCAGCCTGGGGAAGGTCTCTATACCAACATGAACGCCATCCGCCGGGACGAGGAGCTGGACAATCTGCACTCCTGCTACGTGGACCAGTGGGACTGGGAGAAGGTGATCACCCGGGAGCAGCGCAATGAGGAAACCCTGAAAGCCACGGTGCGCACCATCTTCAAGATCATCAAGCACATGGAGCATGAGGTCTGGTACAAATATCCCCAGGCGGTGAAGCGCCTGCCTGATGATATTTTCTTCATTACCTCCCAGGAGCTGGAGGACCGTTTCCCGGACAAATCGCCAAAGGAGCGGGAAAATCTTATTACCCAGGAGCACGGCTGTGTCTTCCTGATGAAGATCGGCGACAAGCTGGCCAGCGGCAAGCCCCACGATGGCCGGGCGCCGGACTACGATGACTGGCAGCTTAACGGGGATATTCTCTTCTGGTATGAGACCCTGGGCTGCGCCCTGGAGATCTCCAGCATGGGCATCCGGGTGGATGAGAAATCCCTGGATGAACAGCTGGCCAAGGCCGGCTGTGATGACCGCCGAGGCCTGCCCTACCACAAGATGCTTATGGAAGGCAAGCTGCCCTACACCATCGGCGGCGGCATCGGCCAGTCCAGGCTGTGTATGCTGCTTCTGGACCGGGCCCATATCGGCGAGGTCCAGGCAAGTCTGTGGCCGGAGGAAATGCGGCAGGTATGCCGGGAGCATAATATGATTCTGCTGTAAAACTGTTATTTTTTCGTTACAGTTCACGGGGCGGGGAAAGCTGGACGGAAACAGACGTCA
>CAJTOV010000258.1 GCA_910577765.1 uncultured Lachnospiraceae bacterium | reverse complement strand
TAATGCAACGATGTACTAGTTTGTGGAGAACTGGGAAGATGCCAGAACCAAGTCCACGTCCGCGCCCAAGGTGTCCATTATCTCGGCTCCCCAGGATTATACAGACATGGACAGAAACCAGGTAAAGGCAGAAAGCATGGATATCTGCTGCCGGGCCATTTCTGTAGGGGCTTTACATAAGGCATATCCCATGACCGTGGCCGTAGGTACCGGCGCGGCGGCCCGGATTCCGGGGACCCTTGTCAACGAGACCGCAGCCCCGGCCCCGGACCAGGAGATCATCCGCATCGGACACTCCAGCGGTGTGACGGAGGTGGACGTGAAGATGGAGGGAGAGACCGTGGTAAAAGGGGGCGTGACCCGGACGGCACGGAGGATTATGGACTTCCGTAACGGCATCGACACCATGACCACCGAGTCAGCCTGCCTTTCTTCCATATGGATTACAGATGAAAAGACCCGGAACTATTTTGAAATCCACCACCGATGAGCTGATCCCTTCCGGGGAGACCGCCTCCTACCGGTCCAATCCTTACAGGATTTCCGAGTTTACCCTGATCCGTAAGGACCCGGAGTATGTAGGGAGAGCCAAGGCTGCCCAGGTGTATGAGAACGCCAGAAGAAGCGGGGATGCCGGGAAGGCAGGAGAGTTCTACCAGGTACTGGGGGGAGCCGGAATTGACACACCGGTGGAGGAACTGATGAAGACCATAGGGATCGGTTCGGTCCTGTATGCAAAGCGTCCGGGGGACGGTTCGGCCAGGGAATATGCGGCAAGCTGCCAGAAGGTGCTGGGAGGCCTGGCCAATATCTGCATCGAGTATGCTACCCGGCGATACCGCAGTAACTGTGTCAACTGGGGCATTCTTCCCTTTACCTGCCCGGATGAGGAGATTCAGCTGGCTCCCGGCGAGTACCTTTACCTGCCGGGAATCCGGAAGGCGGTGGAAACCGGGCAGGAGCAGGTGGAAGCCGTGGTCATCGGAACAGGCGGAAGCACCCGGAAGCTGGAGCTTTGGCTAAAATAGGTGACGGAGGCGGAGAAGCAGGTGCTGCTGGCAGGAAGCCTGATCAACTTTTATAAGGTAAATTAAAGAATGAACGGAAGAGAAAAAGTGAAATAAGAAAACTGGCAGAATTTATCCGCAGCCTGACCTGGGAGCAGATTCCGCCCCGGGTTCAGGAGACTGCGGCCTTCCGGGTGCTGGATCTGGTCAGCGTGGCAGCTGTCCTGCCGTACGGCAGGGTGACCGTGGAGTCTGAACCGTTATTGGAAATGCCATGGATTCGGGATGTACTGCGGATCTGTGGCATTTTTGCGTCCGTTTGGAAAAGGGGAATATTCATCATACGTTTTATCTTTACAAGCCTTTTTCTTTCTATTATAATAGATAGACATAAAAGTAAACGACAGAAAGAGGTTTGATGATATGGCAGAGCGTCCGCGCCGCAAACAGCTGGCAGACCAGGTTGCAGAAGAACTTCAGGAGCGTGTGTTAAAGGGAGAGTGGAAGCCGGGGGAGAAGCTGCCCACGGAGTTTGATCTGATTGAGGACCTGAATGTGGGAAGGGGAACCGTCCGGGAGGCAGTGAAGATCCTGGTGACCCGCAATGTCCTGGAGATCCGCCGGGGCAACGGCACCTATGTGGTGGAGAATCCGGGACAGGTGGAGGACCCCTTTGGCTTTGCCTTTTACGGGGACAAATGGAAGCTTGCGGAGGATCTGTGCGAGGTACGGCTGCTGCTGGAGCCGGATATCGCAGCGCTGGCCGCCGCAAGGGCCACCCGGGAAGAGGTGGACTATATTCTGACCTGCTGTGAAGCGGTAGAGCAGGCGATTCACAGCGGCCAGTCCCATTCGGCGGCAGACATGGAGTTCCATGGAGCCATTGCGGCGGCCAGCCACAACCATGTGATGGCCAGCATGGCGCCGGTGATCCAGAAAAGCGTCTCCGCATTTATCGAGGTGACCAATTCCAGCCTTACGGAGATGACCATCCAGACCCACCGTCAGGTGGCAGATGCCATTGCGCGGCACGATGCAGAGGCAGCCGGCGCAGCCATGCGGGAGCATCTGGTAAATAACCGGGATCATATCGTTACGGTTTCCAGGGGAGCATCTTTTGTTTAATTCTCTGTTACCCTCAGTGGACAAGGGGACACACGCCCCAAGTACCGTCTTTTGGCGGCTGGC
>CAJTOV010000257.1:1974-2201 GCA_910577765.1 uncultured Lachnospiraceae bacterium | reverse complement strand
CCTGGGCAAGGAGCCGCTGCGGGTGGACCTGCTGGTAGTCAGAAAACTGGCAGATTCCCCTATAGAAAATGAAATCGGACACATTTTTAAAAGGCATAATATAATTGAGTACAAGAGCCCGGAGGACGAACTGTCTATTGACGATTTTTACAAAACCGTAGGTTATGCCTGCCTGTATAAAGGCCTGGGGCAGAAGGTAGGCCAGATTCCGCTGAAGGAACTGTCCA
>CAJTOV010000257.1:1743-1964 GCA_910577765.1 uncultured Lachnospiraceae bacterium | reverse complement strand
TGTATCCCAGAAAGCTGTTTCAGATTCTGGGAAGCCTGGGAATGAAGATTGAGAGGTCCTATCCCGGCATCTACTATCTCCGGGGCTGGCAGGCAATGCCCGACACACAGATCGTGGTAACCGGAGAGCTTGACGGGAAACACCGGGCACTGCGGGTCCTTTCAAAAAACGCCATGGAAGAGGATGTGCGTGGGAAAGGACCCGCAGTGCCCGGTGTTTCC
>CAJTOV010000257.1:0-1733 GCA_910577765.1 uncultured Lachnospiraceae bacterium | reverse complement strand
AGGAAGCATCCCGGCTGACGGAGCCGGGAGACCGGAACAATGCGGATGCGGTAATGCAGGCCAGTGTATCTGCAAACAGAGTGCTGTATGAGAAGTTAAGGAGGTGCAATCCAGTTATGTGTGAGGCTTTGAGAGAACTGATGAAGGATGAGATTGAACGTGAGATTGAGGAACGGGAGCGGAAGGCAGCATTGCAGGCAGCATTACAGGCTGAGCAGAAGGCGAAGAGGGAAAGTACAATCGAGCTGATTAAGAATCTCATGGATTCCACGAAATGGACCGCCGAGCAGGCCATGGAAGCCATGAAAGTGCCGCTTAAGGACAGAGAACAGTATACGGCAGGATTATAATAACATTCCTTCCCCTCAGTGCTCCATTGTCCACTGAGGGGAGGATTCCCCCGGATTTACCCCACCTGGGCACTGCGCTTCACAGCCCCGCCGCCATGGATGATGACACTGACCCGTTTATACACCAGCCAGGTGATCAGGGACACCGCCACGCCCTTGACCACATTAAAGGGTCCCACACAGATGATGGCAAAGGTCCAGATGTTGCTGACAAAAGGATTGATAGCCGCCCCCGCCGCGATAATATTCTCCAGGGGCATAAAATTGGAATAAAAAGGAAGCATCACCAGGGCATTGATGGCCACCCCGGCCATGGACATAATGACGGTTCCAGCGGCCATCCCATACAAGGCCCCTTTCTTGGTCCGGTTGATCTGATAAATGATCCCGGCCGGAACCACCAGCGCACACCCGATGGCCAGATTGGCAAACTCTCCCACAAATCCCGTGGAGGTAGGCTTTAACACCAGCTTGATCAGGATTTTGACCACTTCCATGACCGCCCCGGCCACCGGCCCCAGGGCAAAAGTGCCCACCAGCACCGGTACTTCTGCCAGGTCCAGCCCATAGAAGCTGGGAGCGATAAAGGGAAGGGGAATTTCAAACAGCATCAGCACCGCCCCCAGGGCGCTGAACATTCCCATCAGTACGACATTTCTTGTGGTAAGTAATCTCTCGTTCATTTTTTATCCTCCTTCATGACGGCTGCCGCCCGGCTCCCTTAAGTCCCATCCCGGAACCTGGAAAATGGCCGGCAAGCCTGGAAACCGGTTTGCACACATACCCCGGGGCACACAAAAAGCCCCAGGCCACATGCAGACCTGGGGCAGTATCCACGTAAAAACGCAGCCAGCCAAGAAAATGCCGCTGGCAGCAACCGCACGCTTCTCTCATCCAGACTATACTGTCGGTTCCGGAATCACACCGGATCAGCCACCCAAAGGTAGTTCGCGGACTCTACCGCCGGTAGGGAATCACACCCTGCCCCGAAGACTTCATGCTTTACTGGTTCTAATTATAGCCGATTTTTCCGGATTAGACAAGTGGTTTTTCTTGCAGTTCACAAGGCAGGCCCCGGAGCTAGTACTGCCACACTGCTGCTCCAGGCTCCATACACCTGGTCAAAATCATAATCCGGTGCAAACCGGGAAGCGGTCTGACAGATCCGCTGAATCAGTTCCAGTCCTTCCTCCAGCTCCATGGCAATCACTTCCGGTGTCTTGCCTTTCGGGAGTTTCCGGCAGCTCTGCTCAATAACCTTCTGGATCTGCCGTGTAGATCACTATGATCCGCAGCTTCTTTAACCAGGAAAACCTTTTCCGGACAGCATACCGTTTCACGATTCTGGCAGCATAATTGAGATATTTTACGAAATTCTCCCGG
>CAJTOV010000256.1 GCA_910577765.1 uncultured Lachnospiraceae bacterium | reverse complement strand
TGAGATTCTGGACTTTTATGATATTCCGATTTGCGGAATTGCAGTTACAACGGCATGGGGAAACAGAAAGAGCCTGATGGGAAACAGGATCAGGCCTGGTCTCTTTGACTACTTCCAGAACCCTGGTCTTTAAGGCGGCTGCATCCACCTTCACGGCTGCTTTCTCGATCTGGCAGACATCTGCTTTTGCCTGGTCAAATTCTGCTTTCTTCATAACGCCCGGGCGCACCGTGGACATGCAGGGACGGAACCGGGGGCAGATGATGGTTGCCATCAGGTGGCCGCCGAATGCCGGACGGGTCATCTTCAAGTTGGTGTCTTCCATCTTGAATTTTACGGAATCCACGTCAATGGTGGAGGACTCACGCAGGAACTGGACATACTTGTTCATGTCAATGTCCAGGTGGGTACAGTCGGCGGTCAGGCCGGTGTGGAGTCTTGCTGCCACACGGGGGCCTAAGTCGCGTCCGATATTGGAAGCGCCGATCAGCAGCACTTCCGGTTTCTTCTCCATAACCACGTCACAGATCACATCGCAGTAGGCGTCGGTGGTGTACACGGCCAGAGCCGGATCCTCACACACGATCACCCTGTCCGCGCCGTAGCCCCCAAGCTCTCTGGCGGCAGCCTCAATCCCCTCACCGCCAAGAAGGATACCAACCAGCTTAGAGCCTCTCTCGTCGGCCAGCTTTCTGCCCTCGCTGATCAGCTCGAAATCGGTATTCATCAGTTTGCCTTCCCGCTGCTCACAGAATACCCAGATATCACTGAATTCATTTATCTCAGCACTATTAAAAGCCATATTCTTTTCCTCTCTTATTCTATAATAATCGCACCTTGCGGGACCTTCTCCCGGATCCCCGGTCCCCCTCCGCCTCCTGTGTGCCGTAAGCCTCCGGCATAACTGCCCGCCGGGGCTGGCTGGCGGATACCGGGATCCTTCTTCCGGGAAATCCCTCTGGTATTGTCTGGTATTAGATCACATGCTTCTTCGCAAGCTGGCCCACCAGCTCTGCTACCGCCTCTTCTGCTGTTCCGCCCAGCATCTGGCCTGCGCCTTTCTGGGGCGGGGTGAAGGAACGGAAGATATTGGTGGGAGAGCCTTTCAGTCCGATGGTGGTCGGGTCGATCAGGGGCTCATCCTTTAAAGCATTGTAATCCAGAACCGTCAGAGGCTTGTCATAGCATTCAAGGATTCCCTTGATAGTCATGTAACGGGCGTCATTTAATTCTTTCACGCAGGTAATCAGGCAGGGAGTCTGAACCTCGATGTTCATGTAACCGTCCTCCAGGAGGCGTTTGATCTTTAAGACATTGCCTTCCTTCTGGATGTCGGCAGCATAGGTGACCTGGGGGATCTGCAGCTTCTCCGCGATCTGGGGGCCTACCTGGGCGGTATCGCCGTCAATGGCCTGACGTCCGCAGAAGATCACGTCCTCTTCCCCTATCCCTAAGTTGTGCAGGGCGCCGGCAATGATCTGGGAGGTGGCGAAGGTATCGGAACCGCCGAACTCCCGTCCGGAGAACAGAACCGCGTCATCCGCGCCCATGGCAATCAGTTCTCTTAACATTCCCTCTGCTGGTGGCGGGCCCATGGTCACAGCCGTCACCTGGCAGCCGGCAGCATCCTTAAGCTGTAAGGCAGCCTCCATGGCCGCCATGTCATCGGGGTTGATGATGGTCTCCATGGATGCACGGTCCAGGGTACCATCCTCTTTCACAGCGACTTTTCCGGACGTATCCGGAACCTGTTTTACACACACAAATATTCTCACGCTATTTTCCTCCTTCTTGTCCACGCTTTTTGGACATCATGGTATGCCGTCCGGCTTTCCTCCTACCTCAGCAAATTCCCGGAAATAACCATCTGCTGTACCTGACTTGTTCCCTCATACAGCGTAGTAATCCTCGCATCCCGGTAGAGCCTTTCTACCTTATACTCCTTGATAAACCCATAACCGCCATGGATCTGAACCGCTTTGCCTGCTACCCGGTTGACCATCTCGGAGGCGTAATATTTGCACATAGAGCACTTCATGGGAGCGTCCCTGGCGCCTGCATCCTTGGCTACCGCTGTATTGTAGATCAGTTCTCTTGCCGCCTCGATCTCAGTAGCCATGTCAGCGATCATAAAGCTGATGGCCTGGTTCCTGCAGATGGGTTTTCCAATCGGCGGATAGCATTGCTGAATCTGGTTTAAGGCAGGATAGACCGGCGGACAGATATATTTGGAAATGCCAGGTGCCAGTATGTCCTTAGCTTCCAAAAATTTTCTTTTCCATGTATTAATATTGGAATAATGTCCATAGGGGTGCTGTTGGGAAAAGTACTCA
>CAJTOV010000255.1 GCA_910577765.1 uncultured Lachnospiraceae bacterium | reverse complement strand
GCAAAATACAGATGATATCTGCCGGATATCTGATATTTTGCGACAGCCCCCTGGTGCAACCATGTATTAGTAGTGGATCACATCCTCCGCATTCTGGATGGTCCGTAAAAGCTGTTTTGCCTCCGGGGAGGTGAAGTAACGGTAGGTGCTTTCGGGCACCTTATTTTTTATGTCCAGAATCCGCCGTTCCTTGATCATCTGGCGGACGGCGGAGGCGCTGATGGGTCCGTCGCGGTCTTCCTTTCTGGGGATGATGTGGCAGCGGATGCCTGCCTGGTGGAGGGACTCCTGCATCACCTGGTTGTAGATGCCGGTGACCTGGCTGAAGGGTTCTTCCCCCACAAACCGGACGGTAATGTCCAGGGCCCGGGCGATCCGGGTGAATAGGGCAATATCCAGAATGGCGTGGGAGCGGATCACCGTCTCCGAGTCTTTGAGAAAGTAGGAGGGGAAGGTGGCGCCGGAGATCATGTAGGGGCCGGTGTGGTGGTACACCAGGTTGCCCAGATGGGCGCTGCCTTCCCACACCAGCCGGTCCCGGACGGCAAAGGGAACCAGGGACGCATCCTCGGACACCACAAACACGTGAAGCAGGCCGCACAGGGCCGAGGCCTGCTCCAGCAGATACTGGTGGCCCAGGGTGAAGGGGTTGGCATTGAGGATCACGGCTCCGGCGTCCTGGCAGACCGGGGACGTCTCTGCCTTCAGCCGGCCCAGATACTCTTCAAAGCCCTTTTTCCGGTTCTCCATAAAGACCACCTTCTGGTCTACCCGGGCGATCTCATAGAACCCCAGATCCCCGAAAAAACGGGCGGCACTGCATTTGGTATATAGGAACAGGTGCAGGTTTCCCCTCTGGTACTGGTAATCCGTCAGATGGGTGATGATCTGGTTTAACAGCCCCTCCCCCTGGTGGTCCGAGGACACGGCCAGACAGCGGAGGGTATTGCCAAAGCAGGAGCCGGTTCCCACCAGGTTGTAGTCTTCGTCGAACATTCCCACGGTATAATCAAGATTCCTGTCCCGTTCGATTCCTTCCTTCTGTAAGAGGGCATCCATCTGGCTAAGGCCCCGGCGGTCAGTGGGGCGGATCTGGCTTAAGGTGTATTCGGACATGGCAGTCTCCCTTCGGTGTGTTGTGCAGGCTCTGCCATGTTCCTGGCACCGGCAGCGGCAATGGCAGGAATGCAGAAAACCTGGCGCATGTGTAATGGTACAGCTCCGATTATAACCTGTTTTCCCTGCCCCGTAAACGGATTTCATGGTAACAGTTCAGACGGGCAGCAAATCTTGTGAGAAAGTGTGTTGCAAACTCGCTTTTCTTTGCATAAGCGCTTTCTCACAAGATTTGGTATCGGGCTGACGCCCGAAGCTTCTTGTCCCCGACGCTTTTCGGGGACAAGAAGATGCCCCGTCTGAACTGTTGCATTTCATGTATAAATCCAGGTACTCCCGAACACACTGTTACTGTTTACAAAGGCATGTTCCTGTCCGGCGGTGTCTGGCAGGAAGCATGGGCGTCCGGCTGGTACAGGATTGCACTGGTGCGGACGTTCCGGGCCCCGGAAGGATTGCCAATACACAGACATGGAGGACTGACACAATGAGCCGGAATCAGGATGAACAGAAACAGACAAAGCAGGAGCAGGAAGCGGCAGAGAACGAGAAAATGCAGGAGTACGGCCAGATGACCCTGGAGAACAACGGGGGAAAGAAGAAGATTCACCTGCTGTCCATTATCGGGGAGGTGGAGGGCCATGAGAACCTGTCAGGAAACGCCAAGGCAACCAAGTATGACCATGTGCTGCCCCAGCTTGCTGCCCTGGAGGATGATGACAGTGTGGAGGGGCTTCTGGTGCTTCTGAACACCTCCGGCGGGGATGTGGACGCGGGACTGGCCATTGCGGAGATGATCGCTTCCTTAAGTATGCCTACGGTGTCCCTGGTGCTGGGAGGCAGCCATTCCATCGGTGTGCCCCTGGCAGTGTCCACAGACTATTCCTTTATCGTGCCTACCGGAACCATGATGGTCCATCCGGTCCGTATGAGCGGCATGGTCATCGGGGCATCCCAGACCTATGAATATTTCAATATGATCCAGGACCGGATCTTAAGCTTTATCAGCACCCACTCCAAAATCGCCTATGACCAGGTGAAACGGCTGATGCTCAACACCAAGATGCTGACCCGGGACTTGGGAACCGTGCTGGTGGGCCAGGAGAATGTGAAGGAAGGGCTTATCGATGAAGTAGGGGGAATCCGGGAGGCATTGGGAAAGCTGTATGAGATGATTGAACGTAACAGTTCAGACGGGCAGCAAATCTTGTGAGAAAGTGTGTTGCAAACTCGCTT
>CAJTOV010000254.1 GCA_910577765.1 uncultured Lachnospiraceae bacterium | reverse complement strand
ACAAAAACAGTCTTACAAGCCAGCCTGACGTCTGTTTTCGTCCAGTTTTCCCCGCACCGTGAACTGTAACTAATATAGAAATAATCGGTTTATGGAGGAATGTTATGGCTCTGGAAAACAAATTAGGTATTAACGGTTCAGCAGAACTTGCAAGGGAAGAGGAAAAACTAAGCAAAATCAGAGCAATTGAATTGTATAAAAGTAACTTTGTTATGGATATTGAGGTGGGAAAATTTTCCGGGCTTGCGAAAATTCATAAGTTTTTATTTGATTCGATCTATGATTTCGCAGGAAAGCTTAGAACGGTAAATTTATCAAAAGGCAATTTCCGGTTTGCGCCGGTTATGTATTTGGAAGCTGCCTTAAACAATATTGACCGTATGCCGCAATCCACCTTTGATGAGATTATCGAAAAATATGTAGAAATGAATATTGCGCATCCATTTCGGGAAGGAAATGGGAGAAGTACCCGTATCTGGCTGGATATGATTTTGAAAAAAGAATTAAAACTGGTTGTTGACTGGAACAAGGTGGACAAAGAAGACTATTTACTTGCTATGGAAAGAAGCCCAATCAAGGATGTGGAAATTAAGGTTTTGCTGAAACAGGCATTGACAGACCAGATTGACAGCAGGGAAGTATATATGAAGGGCATTGATGCAAGTTATTATTATGAAGGATACAATACATTTAAGTCAGAAGATTTATAGGTGGAGCCATGTGCCGTGCCTATAGGAGTATTTGGTGAATGTCATGAGAGTCAAATCCCCCGCAGTTTGCTGCGGGGGATTTGACTGTGTGCGGAAGACTGTGGACTGAAAAAATGATTTTTACGTGGATTTTTATAATCTGCGAAAATTTACAATAAACGCTGATGTAGTAAGGCTTTCCCCGCCTGATTTGACCCCAAAAATGACCCTAAAATCCGAAACCTATATCTGGCATCCTGCCCGCAGCCCATGGTGAGCCTGGATTCCATCCGGCTTCCTTTCTTTGGAATTTGACCATGAATCTGACCCCAAAAATCATCCGAATACCCATTTTTATACGGTATTGCCGTGCATTTACAAAAAATCATAAAAAATTAAGTAGCAATTTCCCACGACATGTGGTAGAATTACGTCGATATCAAAAGACAGAACCGATTTTCGGTTCCTGGAATGTGTAAATAGGCGGATTTTTCTTTCGCAGATTATAAAAATCTGCGAAAATTTAAAGGGCAAGTAACTTTAAATAAAATTTTTTATTTTGTTATTTAGGGAGGGACGCAGATGGCATGGAACAGGAACTGCCCGGCTCTGGTGGATGAATTTATCCATGCCCAGGTGATCAGCCGGGGGCTGGATGAGCGGACGGCCATTGCATACAGGATGGACCTGGAGAACTTTTATCTGTGGCCGGAAGCACCTGGGGAGTCGGAGAAGGCAGCCGGGGCGCCGGACAGAGATGACCGGATGGAAGACCGGATGGAGGCCTATCTGGAATATCTTTCCAGGGAGAAGGGGCTCCGCTGGTCCACCATTTCCAGAAAACAGAAGGTATTTGGATACTATCTGGCCTATCTGGTGTCCAGGGGCATCCGGAAGGGCCGCCGTCCCCTGAAACCGGTGGGCCATTCCAGGGAGGCTTCCATTGACACACTATTGACGAAAAAGGAAGTGGAAGCATTTTTCCATGCCATTGACCGGGAATATGAGGATCTGGACAGTGATTTCCGCAGACGCATCTGCCTCCGGGATCAGGTGATGATGAAGCTTCTGTTCTACCATGGGATGGATATCAGTGATCTGCTGCAGCTGGAATTATCCGACTATAACCCTAAGACAGCGACCCTGGTGATCCATAGAAAAAGGCAGGAGGACTATAGTGTACACCTGTTTTCCCGTGTGCTCCGGCAGCAGATGGACCAGTGGCTGTCGGAACATCTGTATTTTGAACAGGCCGGACCTTACCATAACCGGATGTTTCTTTCCAAGCTGGGAAAGCCCTTGTCCATGAAGATGGTAATTAATATTTTTGACAAGTACCGGATTATGGCAGGGATTGAGAAGGTGTGCAAGCCCAAGGACTTGAAGAATAGTCTGGGGAGGTATGCGGAGGATGTGGTTAGGGAGTTGGGGTAGAACAAGGAAAATGGATACTGGCATAGAAGAAATTGTACTAACAGGATAGAATAGGCAGCTAAATGAGATTAACCATATAAGAAAGATCAACAATTATACCTGGAGGAATTAGCATGAAAAGAATTATTACTTATGGAACATATGACCTTCTTCATTACGGACATATTAATCTGTTAGAAAGAGCCAGGCGATTAGGGGATTACCTGATCGTCGGGCTCTCTACAAATGAATTC
>CAJTOV010000253.1 GCA_910577765.1 uncultured Lachnospiraceae bacterium | reverse complement strand
TGCATATGAAATGAATGGTGAAAAGCTCTTTATCCCAAATGGGGCGAACATGACGAATGTTCGAACGATTGCCGGGGCTGGCAGCAAGACAGAATTGAGAATCGAACAAAAGCTGGTAGATTCTTTTGGCGGGAATATAGGGGAATGGAAAAAACGTGTTGGAAAAATCGAAAGCGGTAAATATGTTTTTGATGTTCACTGGTATGAGCTGAATGGAAAGCAGTATAAGGCGAAAGTTAAAGCGAGGAGTGAAAAGTAAAATATGAAAAAACAATATTACGAGCCGCCTAAACCAATTAATAAACCAGAAAAAACTTTGAAATTGAGATATGTCGGGGAAAGCTTCGGGGTTGATGAGCTTACGAATGGGAAAGTGTATGAGGCATGGGTTGAAGACCAGGATTATTACCGTGTAATAGATGACAGCGGTGAAGATTATCTGTATTTCCGTAATAATCCCAGGCCACTTGATGGAAGCGGTCCGGGCGGTCGCTGGGAAGTTGTGGAGGGATAGGCCGTGGCAAAGGATGATTATTTTGTGATCACATACCGGATATTGACATATCTGTATAATTGTTTTAAGCAGGGGGAAGCCCCGGATATCAGCGTGTTTGGGCCAGATGCCATTGGGATTAACAATGGATACTGGGGGAATATTATGGAAAGCCTGCTATCCGAAGGATATATTAAAGGAATTGCCGTACTGCCTCGGATGGGCGGAGGGTTTGGGATCAAACTGCTGGAGTTGAGGATCACACAAAAAGGTATTGAATTTCTGCAGGATAATTCAAAAATGGCAAAAGCCAGGGATCTCTTAAGGTCACTCAAGGAGACGGTACCAGGGCTATAGGGCTGCCGGTCATCAGACCGGTAGTATTTTTATACCCATTTTCAGGGAAAGGAGACTACAATGCTTGCCTACTACGGCTACACCATAAGCCCCAACCAGATCGAGACTGGAGAGGGCTTTTTAATATGCCGCAACGTCCCCATTGCCAGGACCGGGGACATGCAGTACCTGGAGAGTGAACTTGGGCTTGCGGGCACCCGGGTGGTGACGGTCCACCGCGATCCGGCGGAGGTATTCTCTGAGGCGGCCCTGGCGTCCTTTGAGGGAAAGCCCGTGACGGACAACCACCCGCCCCAGCTTCTGGACCCTGACACAGTGGGCATGTATGAAAAGGGCCATGCCCAGGGGATCCGCCGGGGAACGGGGGAATGGGAGGGCTATGTGATCGCGGACCTGCATATCCACGACCGGGGGCTGATCCTGGCCATCCAGGGAGGAAAGCGGGAGATCTCCTGCGGATATGAGTGCGGATACACAGCCAACGGGGATGGCACCTACTCCCAGCACAGCATCAGAGGCAACCATGTCGCAGTGGTAGACCGGGGAAGGGCCGGAAAGCGGGCTGCGATACTGGACTCAGATAAACCAGAAACACGAAAGGCCCCAGGGCCGGAAAGGAAAGCAATGAAGAAGAAAGGACTGATATTCAGCCTCTTCGGGCAGGCTGTCAAAGACAAGAGCCCGGAAGAGATCGAGCAGCTTGCCATGGATGCGGCGGCAGCTCTGGAGGAGGATGCCGGGAGCGCTGCGGCGCCTCAGGTGAAAGAGCCGGAAGAGAAGAAGGAGACCGGGGAACCGGCACAGCAGCAGGTAAAGGATGCTGCTTTTTTTGATGTCCTGAACGACAAGATGGATACTGTTATAAAACTGCTGGACGGGGCATCCAAAAAGACGGAAGACGCGGGGAAGGATCCCATGGATGCTGCCATCGAAAAGCTGGAGGGAAAGGAGGCAGGTGCGGCAGAGACCGGAAAAGAAACAGGAAAAGGCACCGGCGACAGCGGCATAGGCCCGGAAGAGGCCACGGCAGCATCTGGAAGTGAAGATGATGGGGCAAAGGTGATTCCGGCTGATGACCAGGGCCCTGCCGGATGCGGACTTGACAGTGCCCTGGCAGCTGCCATTCTGAAAAGGGTGCGCCCTGCCGTGGCCGCCATCGGGGACGAGAAGCAGCGGAAGGCCGTGGCAGACGCCATCATTGCAAGCGTCACAGACCAGACCGGCATTCCCGACACGGCAAGGATCATGGAGACAGTCCGCAGAAATGCAGCCCAGGTCGCAGACAGCCGCTCCCGGTCCGGCACGGAAGAAGTGCAGAAGGCCTATGACAGCATGAACCCCCACAGAAAGGAGAAAAAGTGATGAGAGGACAGACTATCGGAAAGACCATGCCCCACGGATATGCGGGAAGTTATGCCAGGCAGCCGGACGCGGTGGTTGACACCCATCCCCTGGCCGGGGATACCCCCGTCGTCTTTGGCAGTGCTCTGGTGTACGGGACTGGTGGAGCCCTGGTGCCCTT
>CAJTOV010000252.1 GCA_910577765.1 uncultured Lachnospiraceae bacterium | reverse complement strand
TGAAATCTGAAACCAATGGGTGTATAGTTATCCTAGAGGAAAAACTATCCATTACACTGGTACGACATAATTATCCTTATGTCATACGGGTGTATTTTTTCTGTTCGCCTTCCACACATCTGCGGTCTTTCCGCATCCGCGCTTCATAGTCAGTCCCATTTCCAGCTGCTTCCTGCATGCATCCATACATCCTGTGATAGTATAACGACGGGTAGTCTCCACGTTGCTGTGGCCCAGGTAATCAGCCAGACGGACAATATCCTTTTCTTTCTCATAATAACTGCGGGCAAACAGATGACGCAGGTTGTGGGGGAAGACCTTGGCCTGGTCCACGCCGACCCTTTCACAAAGCCTCTTCATCTCCTTCCACACATTACGGCGGTCTATGGGCCTGCCGCTGCGGGTTACGAAGATGCTCCCGGCAGTGCGCCCTGTCTCCCGGCAGTATTCCCGGAGCTGTTCCACCAGGGACCGGGGCAGAAGGATCTGGCGGATCTTTCCCTTGGAATTGATGGATACAGTCTTCTGGCTGAGGACTTCCACGGTGATGGCGGACAGCTCGCTGACGCGGATTCCGGAGCCGGCCAGGGTCTGGAGTATGTAAAAGAGACGGGTGTTTCCGTCCCGGTCGGCCTGCTCCACCAGGCGGCAGTATTCCTCACGGGTCAGTTCCCGGGATTCGTCCAGAAACATTTCCCGCTGGATCCGCAAAAGGCTTACGCAACAGTCCTTCTGGCCCATGAATTCCAGGTAGCTGTTAAGGGCCGCCAGCATGGAATTGACGCTGGTGGGCTTGTAGGAGGTCACCAGATGGGCGCGGTAGCGGGCCACGGCGGCATGGTCCAGGGGGCCGCCCTGGTTGAATTCCAGAAATTTCTTCACGTCCCGTATGTATTTGTCAATGGTGTTGGGGCTCTTGTCGTGGATCGCCAGGTGGAGCCGGAACCGGCTGACAGACTCGGTGATGCGGATGCGGGCTGCTGGGGGCTGATGGGTGTACTTTTCCAGACTGTATTCCATTCCCATGTTCTTTTCTCCTTTTTGACTGTGGTATGTATTCATGGCTGCTGTCCGGGCTGTGTGCGCAGCGCGGACTTTTATGGGCGCGAGGTGCGCGTCTTTCATCTCTTTATCCGTTCAGTAGCCGAGTTATTATTGGATACGATCTCTACTGTTTTTCCCTGCATTAATATATTGGCATGATATAATTTCGGATGTCTTTATTTCTCCCTTAATAATTACCATATTATATTTTGTATTCATCTGTTTATTTCTTTCTCAATTTTAATAAAATATGCTCTCTGGCTGCCGCTTTATCCCCGAACCACTACCATAAATTTTATCATAGGCATACCCCTGTTACAAGATACCTCTTGTTTCCTCATGTGTAACCTCCTATTTTGTATTTTCACGACCTTTCTATCCTTATTATAGAGACCCTTCGGAACACCCCCACACATCCCCTCTTTTTGTATCGATTTTTCCAAAAAAACAGAGTATAATACTATCAATATGCTGGCATAAATCCCCCCAAGAGTACATATCCCAGAAAAGGAGGATCCCCCATGAATCTATCCAAACTCACCCAGAACAAGAATCTCACCGACACAGAGCAGCTGGTCTTACAGTACATCGTGGAGCATCTGGACACGGCCCTGGCCCAGGGAGTCCGTTCCATTGCCCATGCCAACTACACCTCCACTTCCACCATCATGCGTCTGGCCAGGAAGATGGGCTATTCCGGTTTCGTGGATATGTGCTACAAGCTGCGCCCCCTGGTGGAGGAACCGCAGCAGCTAGCCAATGAGGAACAGACCTTTCTGGAAAGCTTCTGCACCTCTTCCCTCCTCAATTACAATACCTACGATCTGCTGAAGCAGTGCGCCCGACGGATGAGCCGGGAGGAGGAGGATCTGATCTTTATCTATGCCACCGGCTTCTCTGCAACCGTGGGCAACTACATGGCCCGCAAGCTTGTGAATATGGGAAAGCGCTGTATCTTCGCCAGCGGGGAGGATTCCGTGGGCATGTTTGAGAATAATCTGGACCGTATGGGGATCTTCTTCTGCATCTCCAAATCCGGCGAGACTCCCCAGGTCCGGGACAAGATCCGCACCGCACGGGAAAATGGCGTCTTTACCGCCGCCATCACCGGCGAGGAGGAGAACAGTATCAGCCGCTACGCGGATCTCTGGTTCAGGGTCAAGGATCTGCGCAAGCTGGATGACCTGAACATCACCCCAAACACCTTCTTCCCCCAGTCCCTGATGCTGGTGGAGCTGATCGCCTACGAATACCTCCGGGCCTGCAAACGCCAGAGCGAAGACGGGCCGAAGCCCCCTGAAAATCCTCTTCTTTTTCCGCCTTCCCCAGCCCCCTGACCAGAAGGTCATTGTAACGGGTTACCAAACCA
>CAJTOV010000251.1 GCA_910577765.1 uncultured Lachnospiraceae bacterium | reverse complement strand
CCAGCTTGACATCTGTTTTCGTCCAGTTTTCCCCGCCCCGTGAACTGTAACTAAAATTCTACCGGCTTATATTCTTTCATATCCGGGACAAAGTATCCGTCATAGAAATCCAGGAATATGCGGGTGCATTCTTCCTCCGTGCACATCTTGTAGAACAGACGGGTTCCTTCATCCTCCACGCCTAATTCTACTTCCACCTGCCCGTCATGGGTGCAGGCCTGGATATAGCGCACCTGGTGCTGGAGCTCTGGCGCGGTCAGAATCAGGAACTGGTCCGGAGTGACGTACAGGTCCTCCAGATACTCTTCCAGATCCACATCCCTGAAATCCGTAAGCTTCCGGTCCTGGTTCTCCAGGGTGAAGCCCTGGGGGCTTTTGACTTTCTGAAATACTACTTCTTTGTTCTTTTTAAATGGCAGCTTCATGGGGTGCGTCCTCCTGACTGTAATGGAATGGGGAATCCGGTGGCGGATTCTTTTTTTCCATTATAGCAGCGGATGGGGCCGGTGGCAATGAATTTTCACATACCGCAGGTGATTACTGTTCACCGGGTCCCAGCGAACCGTAACTCACCGGGACATTTCCCGCAGGCGTTCGATCTCTCCCCGGATTTCCTTTACCATCTGCCCGTATTCCTCCTCTGTAAGAAGCTTCTTAGGCAGCGTATCATCAAAGGGCGCACCCCAGTTGAGACCGTCTTTATATTTGGGAACCACATGGACATGGACGTGGGGAACGCCGTCGCCAAAGGTTGCGTAATTGATCTTGTCCGGGTGATACAGATTGTACACGGCCTGGGCTGCCAGGGCCAGCTCCTGGAAGAAGCCTGCATTTTCCTCCTTTGTAAGCTGGAAGTATTCGGTCTTGTGGTCCCTGAACTTTACCACAATCCGCCCTTTGTGCTTCTGGTCCCGGTTCAGATAGATATGGGCCCAGGACAGCCGGCAGATTTCAATCATCAGACTTTCCCGTTTCTCACCGTCTTCGCAGTAAAAACATACACTCATAATTTCCTCCATTTCCTTTCGTACACCCGGAATCTCACCGGGTGTATCGTCTGCCGCCGGCCTATGCTCCCATCAGAAGATTGGGAAGGAAAAGGCTCACAGCGGGAACATAGGTTACCAGAAGCAGAACCACCACCATGGCTGCATAGAATGGGACAATGCCCCTCATGCATTTTTCCATGGGAATCTTTCCTACCGCGCATCCTGCAAACAGGGTTGCCCCTACCGGCGGCGTGCACATGCCGATTGCCAGGTTGCACAGCAGCACAATCCCAAACTGGATGGGATTCATGCCAATCTGCTGGATCACCGGAATCAGCACCGGTGTGGTGATGACAATCAGCGGGGCTACATCCATGATACAGCCCAGAACCAGCAGGAATACATTAATCAGAATCAGCAGCACATATTTGTTGTCGGAAATGGAAAGCAGTGCCTGGGTAGCCATTTCCGGAATGCGCAGATAAGACATAATCCAGCAGAAGCCGTTGGCAGCCGCAATCACCGCCAGCACCATGGCCAGGGTGCGGACCGTCCGTTTCAGAATGACCCACATGGTTTTCAAGGGAATGTCCCGGTACACGAAGAAGGTCACCACAAAGCTGTAAATGCAGGCAATGGCCGCGGATTCCGTAGCCGTAAAGAATCCGGTGGTAACGCCGATCATGATAATGGCAATGGTCATCATGCCCAGAATCCCGTCCTTGATGATCACCAGGGCCTCCTTCATGGAATAGCGGTCCCCTCTTGGGTAATTGCGCTTTTTGGCGATAAAGTAGGTAACGGTCATCAGGCTTACCGCAAGCAGCAGTCCGGGAATCACGCCGGCCAGAAACATCTTCCCGGTGGACAGCCCGCCGGCAGCCAGGGCGAAAATGATCATATTGTGGCTTGGTGGAATGATCATGGACTGGCATGCCGAGGTTACGGTGACATTGACCGAGAAATCCCGGTCATAGCCCTGCTCTTCCATCATGGGAATCAGGATTCCCCCTACCGAGGCCACATCCGCCGTGGCGGAGCCGGAAATGGCGCCGAAAAATGTGGATGCCAGAATATTCACCTGGGCAAATCCGCCTACAAACCGGCCTATAATCAGGTCGGCCACCTTCACCAGCCGTGTGGAAATGCTTCCGGTGGCCATGATTTCACCGGCCAGGATGAAGAAGGGAATGGCCAGGAAGGAGAAGGAATACACACCCTGCCCCATTCTCTGGAAAATGGCCACCACCGGCACCTGCAGGTAAAAGGCAGCGGCCAGGGTAGAGGCTACCAGGCTGAAGGTCACCGGAAGCCTGAGAATAATCAGGCCGAAAAAGGTTACAAACAGAATGACGGCTGCAATCGCGGTACTTGACATTATTCTTCTCCTCCTTTCAGGCTTTCCTCCTCATACCCTCAGTGAACAAGGGGACACTCGCCCCAAGTACCGTCTTTTGGCGGCTGG
>CAJTOV010000250.1 GCA_910577765.1 uncultured Lachnospiraceae bacterium | reverse complement strand
CCGATGCTTCTTGTCCGGCATAGCCGGACAAGAAGATGCCCCCCGTGAATAGTAATGAAATTTTCAATATCCCTGATTTTGCCCTTTCGCGAGACACTTTGCGAGACAGGTCATGTGGTATACTAAATTGAGCCTGAAATTCATTTCAATATACTCCCGGAATCTCACCGTGCCTGATTTTGTGAGACTCCGAGAGTACATTTCACAAAAAAGGAGGACAAAATCATGGAAATGTACATACCGCAGCCATCCACAGCAGGCACCGGCGCCCTGGAACCGGTCAGCCGTTACCGGCTCCACCTGATCGCCCAGGACATGAGCAAAAACACTGTGGAAAAATACGTCCGTGACGTAATGAAGTTCCTGGAATTCAGCCGGCAGACAGGCCCTGTAACAGATCATGCCTGCGTGGCCCGTTACCGGGCCTGCCTGGTGGAGAACTACAAGCCTGCCAGCGTCAATTCCATGCTGGCCGCCCTGAACAGCTATCTGGAATTCACGGACCGGAAGGAATGGTGCGTCAGTCTCCTGCGGATTCAGCGGGAAATGTTCCTGGACGAGGCCAGGGAACTGACCCGGGAGGAATACTGGCGGCTGGTGGACCAGGCCAGGCAGGATGGTAATACCCGCCTGTACTACATGCTCCAGACCCTGGCCGGTTCCGGTATCCGGGTGGGGGAGCTGCCCTTTATTACCGTGGAAGCCCTGGGACAGAAGACCGTGTCCGTGAATTTCAAAGGAAAGCTGCGCCAGATCCTTCTGCCGCCGTCCCTGGTGAAGCAGCTGGAAGAATACTGCCGGATGGCAGGCCGCAGGACCGGAAGTATTTTCGTGACCCGCACCGGACGGCCGGTGGACCGCCGCAACATCTGGAAGGAGATGAAAGGGCTGTGCCGGAAGGCAGGGGTGGACCAGGCCAAGGTATTTCCCCACAACCTGCGGCATCTGTTTGCCCGCAGTTATTATGAGAAGGAAAAGGATATCGTCCGCCTGGCCGACTACCTGGGCCACAGCAATGTGGAAACCACCCGCCGCTACACCATGACCGGCCGCATGGACGCATGCAGGCAGCAGCTGGAAATGGGGCTGACCGTGGAGCGGGATGCAGGGGGAACGGCTGGCAGCAGGAGGAATGAGGAGGCCTGGAAAAATGCAGAGATTTGGGAGAATGCAGAAGACTGGAAAAATATAGGGACCCGGAAGAATGCAGAGGTCCGGGATCGGGTAGCGGTCTGGGCGAATGCAGAGAACTGGAAGAATGTAGAGGTGTGGGATAACGTAGAAGTCCAGGCAAATGCGGAGATCCGGAAAGATGCAGAGACCGGGAGAATAGGAGAGGCCGGGAAAAATGTAAAAGCCGGAAAGCATGCAGAAACCGGAAAATATGGAAAAACCAGGAAGAATATAAACGCTGGAAGGAAATCTGGTACATTGTTGACTAGAGCCAGGAAAGCCGGAAAATAAGAATTGGCCGGAGCAGGGAGCAGGGGCAGAGGCGTAAAAAAAATACTGATAGGACATAAGGATTGTTATGTCGTACCAGTAGAATCATTACCTATTGGGTAGCTTTCTTTCTAGGATAACTACAAAAATATACTTTTTCTTAGACTGACACTGAAGCAGTATCCGAATGTAATCCATTCTGATTTTTCGAAAAAAGTTCTGGGAAAATTCCGGGGATAACTATGCCCTAAAATAGGCCTTTTTCAGCACGCCAAATAGGCATGGGGTCAATCATGCCTTTAAAAAAGTTACTCTCAGGTGTCCGGAAGAGCCATACCGGTATGTATGCGGCTTCCAGAGGCCTTTTTTTGATGTTTCCGGATGCATTGAAGGTGGGATTTGTCCTTCACATTCCGATGAATATGACATAACAATCCTTATGTCACACATCGAAAGAAGGGAGGAGGAGCAGGTGCTTAAGGATGAATCTGAGGACAGAAGAACCTGGCGGGAGACGCCGGGAACAGCAGACGGTCCCACGGCCATGCTCATCCGCATCTTCGGCAGAAGGGACCATGAACCCTACGGGGACATTGTTCATTATGATCTGAAGAAGCCGGTTCCCTACCAGGGGTCGGCAGAGCTGGTACTAAGGATTGATGCCATCAGCCGCAGCCTGAACCTTCCGGCTTCTGAAACCACCTTCCGCAGTATGGACAAAGCCAGGGACGGAACCGGAAATGTCCTGCCGGAGGAATACTGGCAGGAGGAAGGCGCCGGGCCCACGCCCAGGGTGCGGGACACCATTTATCTCCAGTTAATTGGCAGACAGCACACCAGTATCCAGGGACGGATCTGGGGGCGGGTTACTAAAAAGAAGTATATCACGTTTCGCAGTGCATTGGAACTGATTTATTTGCTGTCGGAGGCTGGATGAGGGAAATTAGTATGCAGAAAGGTGTCAATGATGCCTTTTATGTATAGGAAATCCTATATACGGGATTTCCGCCTAAAATCTAAAAAGGAGAGAGGGATTATGTTGAGAAAGCTTCGCAAGAACTACAGACGCCTG
>CAJTOV010000249.1 GCA_910577765.1 uncultured Lachnospiraceae bacterium | reverse complement strand
TGCATTGTAGGCAATCTGCTGCCCATCCCCTTTATCCTGCTGCTGATCGAGCGGATTCTCATCTGGATGGAGCGGATTCCTGTCCTGGGCTCCATCGCCCTGTGGCTGCGCAGAAAGGCTGACAAGAACAAGGGCCAGGTGGAACGGTACGGCTTCTGGGGACTGGCTCTCTTTGTAGGCATCCCACTTCCCGGAACCGGAGCCTGGACCGGGTCTCTGGTGGCGGCACTGCTGCATATGCGGTTTCGGAAGGCGTTTCCGGCGATTCTGGTGGGAATTGCCATTGCGACGATTATTATGTCCCTGCTGTCCTATGGGCTGCTGGGGGCGCTGTTTGGGTAATCATATACCGGATGGAGGTGATACCGGACATGGGAAAAACATTCAACATAAATGGAGACTGCAAGCCAGGGCTCCATTACATGGTTGATCTTCACGGACGCCTTGACATAATCAGAAGCATGGTGGACCAGGGGCAGTATTTCACGATCAACCGGGCCAGACAATACGGAAAGACTACCATACTGCGTTCTCTGGACCGTTTCCTAAAAAACGATTATCTGGTCATCAGCATGGATTTCCAGGTCATGGGACATGCATGCTTTGAAAGTGAGTCTCTATTTGTTTCCGCCTTTTCTGCCGAATTGCTGGACAGTACAGAGGCGATTCCTGACGAAATCAAAAACCATTTGTGTACCTTTGCAGAAGGCTGTGCCAGGCAGATTACCCTATTCTCCCTTTTCAAAGTTTTGAGCAGATGGTGTGGTATTTCCCAGAAAAGAATTGTTTTGCTGGTTGACGAGGTAGACAGCGCAACCAGCAATCAGGTGTTTCTGGATTTCCTGGCACAGCTGCGGGGGTATTATATCAACCGGGACAGAAAGCCTGCTTTCCAGTCCGTTATTCTTGCCGGCGTCTACGATGTCAGAAATATCCGCAGGAAAATCCGGCCAGAGGAAGACCACAAATTCAATAGTCCCTGGAATATTGCAGCCGATTTCCCCATGAATATGAGCTTTTCCGCTGAGGATATTGCAGGAATGCTTGAAAGCTATGAAAATGACCACCATACCGGCATGAACATCCAGAACATGGCGCGTCTTCTTTTCGATTTTACATCCGGATATCCGGTTCTGGTGTCCTGGCTGTGCAAACTGATGGATGAGCGAATCCCAGGAAGCACACATTTTCCGGACAAAACCAGCGCATGGACAAAGCAGGGCTGCTTAGAGGCCGTTAAAATACTTCTGGAAGAAAAGAGTCCCTTATTTGAGTCACTGACCGGAAAGCTGAGTGATTATCCGGAACTGAAAAAAATTATCCATCTGTTATTATTCCAGGGGCAGCGGATCGCATACAATCCAGATGATCCGGCCATTGATGCCGCCATTATGTTTGGGTTCGTGAAGGTTTCCAATGGGTCCGTAGCAGTGTCCAACCGGATATTTGAAACCCGCTTATACAATATGTTTCTGACATTACCGGAGATCCAGAGCACAGACCTCTACCAGGCTGCCTGCCGGGACAAAATCCAGTTTATCCAAAACGGACGCCTGGATATGAAACGGATTCTGGAAAAATTTGTAATATTTTTTGATGATGCTTACGGTGACAAGGGCGAAAAATTTTATGAAGAGGACGGCCGACGGTATTTTATGCTTTACTTAAGGCCGATCATCAATGGTTCCGGCAATTATTATATAGAAGCACAGACCCGTAACATGGAACGCACGGATCTGATCATTGATTATAACCGGGAGCAGTTTATCATTGAGCTCAAGCTTTGGCGTGGAGAGAAAAGGCATAGGGAGGGGGAAATGCAGCTGGCAGATTACCTGGACCATTATCACATGACCAAAGGTTATATGATCTGTTTCAATTTTAACAGAAAAAAGAAAACAGGCGTAAAAGAAGTCTTTGTAAAGGACAAATTGCTGGTGGAAGCTATCGTATAAAGCCAGAAAACACGTCGCCTGGTAATGTAAAACGGAGCCGCCAGCCATCCTGCATCAGGATGGCGGCGGCTCCGTCTTATTCCCCAGCATACCAGAAACACGCTGGCAGCGCGTTTCTGGATATGCTATTGTCTCAATTCATACTTTAATTCTTATTC
This sequence comes from uncultured Lachnospiraceae bacterium, assembly GCA_910577765.1. Taxonomy (GTDB): domain Bacteria; phylum Bacillota; class Clostridia; order Lachnospirales; family Lachnospiraceae; genus Brotaphodocola. The sequence continues at coordinate 541 of CAJTOV010000249.1, read as the reverse complement.
ATTCCCATACAGAGCAACCAGCTTGGACAGATACTCATATCTCTCCTTAGCCTCAGCCTCGTTCCGTGCAAACAGCTTGGCAGCTCTCTCCGGATTCTTCATGGCCAGGGATGCGTAGCGTACCTCGCCCTTTAAGAAGTCCTGATAGCCTTCCAGCTTGGGAGCCTTGCTGTCTAAGGAGAAGCGGTTGTCGGCTGCCGGGTTGAAGCGGAAGTTGTTCCAGTAACCGGTCTCAACTGCCAGTTTCTCCTCGGTCTGTGCCTTGGACATGCCCTTCTTGATACCATGGTTGATACAGGGAGCGTAAGCAAGGATCAGGGACGGACCCGGATATGCTTCTGCCTCTGCAATGGCCTTGATGGTCTGGTTCATGTCAGCGCCCATGGAGATCTGTGCCACATATACGTAGCCGTAGGACATGGCAATACTTGCCAGGTCTTTCTTCTTGGTCTCCTTACCGGCAGCGGCAAACTGGGCCACAGCGCCGGTCTTGGTAGCCTTGGAGGACTGTCCGCCGGTATTGGAATAAACCTCGGTATCA
>CAJTOV010000248.1 GCA_910577765.1 uncultured Lachnospiraceae bacterium | reverse complement strand
TTGTCCCCGATGCTTTTCGGGGGCAAGAAGATGCCCCGTCTGAACTGTTACAAAAATTTAAGGATGCACACCCGGGTTTACTTTTCGCCCCGGCGGCTGTATACTTATATCCGGAAGAAGACTATGGGGCCGGCACATGGCTGCACGAATCCGGATATTTAAGAATGGATGCAGCGCTGCAAAGGTGCCGGTGCACAGAATGGAGGAAAAGATGACAAAAGAAGATATTATGGAAATACTGCCGGGGATTTACCGGATTCCGGTCCCCCTGACCGGCAATCCTTTAAAAGAGCTGAACAGCTACGTGATCCGGGGAAACGGCAATGGGGACCGGAATGTTCTGGTGGATACAGGCTTTCGCCGGGAAGAATGCAGAAACGCGGTGCTGGAAGGACTGAAGCTGCTGGGCATCCGTATGGAGGATACGGACATTCTGCTGACCCACCTTCATGCGGACCATACAGGAAACGCAGCGGAACTGCTGTGCCCGGAAAGACATGCTTATATCGGTGAGATCGACCAGGTCCATCTGGTGGGACATGAGGACAAATCGGAAAATGAGCGGATTCACTGGATGAGGCAGGCCCGGCTCCGGGCCCATGGCATTCCGGAGGAGCTTCTCCAGGCCATGTTTGACAATGCCCCCTCCAGAACCATGGCAGGGCGGGAAGGGGTTATTGCCTACACACCGCTGAAAGACGGCCAGGAGCTGGCAGCCGGCGATTATATACTGAAAGCGGTCCATACCCCGGGCCATACTCCGGGGCAGATGTGTTTTGATATTGCAGGGACCGGGGCCATGATTCTGGGAGACCATGTACTGTTTGACATTACCCCCAATATTACCGACTGGGAGGAGGCGGAGGACTCCCTGGGAGATTATCTGGCCAGCCTGGACAAGATTGACCGGTACCAGGTGACCATCCCCATGCCGGGGCACCGCAAACCCGGGGATTTCCATGGACGGACTGCTGCCCTGAAGGCCCACCATGCAGCCCGTCTGGAGGAATGTATGGGAATCGTGGAACGGCTTGGCAAAGGGCAGCTTAATGAGATCGCCTCATCCATGAAGTGGCGGATTCGGGCAGACAGCTGGGACACCTTCCCGGTGGGGCAGAAATGGTTCGCCCTGGGGGAATGTCTGGCCCACCTGGACCATCTGGTGGTCACGGGAAGGCTCCGCCGCCATGAGGATGAGATTATCCGGTACGAAATTCTGTAAAATGTACTCACGGAATCCCGCATAATCAGGTGCAATGAGATTCCGGTGAATGAAGCATCCGCTGCCCTTTCCATAGGGGGCCGCTTTGGCCTCAGAGAAGGTTACCGGCCTTCTTCTGTTCGTAATCCTTAAGGGACACAAGAGCCTGGGGCGCCAGGGGAATCAGGGCGATCATATTGAAGACCGTCATAAGTCCCACACCGATATCGCCCAAGTCCCAGACAAAGGTGTAAGCAGCCAGGCCGCCTACAAAGAGCATGGCCAGGGCCAGAACCTTATAAAGGGTCTGGGACAGCCAGTTGTCCCCAAAGAGATAGGCCACATTGGACCTGGCATAAAATAGGATTCCGATAAAGGTGGAGAAGCTGAACAGCCAGAGGATCACGGCGATGAAAATGACCCCGAACTCTCCCAGATGGTGGCGCATGGCAGCCTGGAGAAGGTCCATACCCTCCAGCCCCACGGTCATGTCCGCAGGAACCAGCAGCATGATCATGGCAGAACAGCTGCATATGATAATGGTGTCGATGAACACCCCAAGAGCCTGCAAAAGCCCTTCCTTGGCCGGGTGGCTGATATCGGCGGCAGCCGCGGCACAGGGGGCAGATCCGGACCCGGCCTCATTGGAGAACAGGCCCCGTTTGGCTCCGTTCATGATGACTGCGCCGAAGCCGCCGGCCACCACCTGCCGCAGTCCAAAGGCTTCCAGAATGATCCGCTGGAATACTCCCGGAAGCAGGGCGGCATTTTTGATGATGATGAACAGGGTGATGACAAAATAGCAGACAGCCATTACCGGTACAATAATATCCAGCACCTTGACCGTGGCATGTTTGCGGAGCACAATAAACGCCGCCACCGCTACCAGAACAATGGTGGTGTACAAAGGCGGAACCTGGAAGGCATTCTCAAAAGCCGAGGACACGGAATTGCCGATGACCTGACTGATGCCGCACCAGCAGATCAGCCCGGACAGGGCAAACAGCACGGCAACCAGGGAATACCTGCGGCCGGATTCTTTCTTAATAAAAAAGTGGTGGATATAGTAGGCAGGACCGCCCCGGTACCCTCCGTAGAGAGGGTCCTGCTCCTTGTAAAGCTGGGCCAGGGTAGCCTCGGCAAAGGCGGTGGAAGAGCCCAGCAGGGCCATAAGCCACATCCAGAACACGGCGCCTGCGCCTCCTGCGGAGATGGCGGCCACCACGCCTACCAGATTGCCCATGCCCACCCGGGTGGCTGTGGACACAAACAGGGCCTGGAGGCCAGAGATCGCGTCCTTCTGGGATACATTGCTTTTCTCAACCGAGATCCGCAGCATCTCGGGAAACAGGCGGAAAGGGAGAAACCTGGTCCGCAGGGTAAAGTAGATTCCCGAAGGAATCAGGATCAGTATCAGCAGGGAAAGCCCCAGGGAGCTTCCGCCAGGCAGCGGGATGGTGATGATA
>CAJTOV010000247.1 GCA_910577765.1 uncultured Lachnospiraceae bacterium | reverse complement strand
TAACGGCATTTTTGATTTCATCCAGGGTGTAGCCCAGGGCGATCTTGGCCGCCACCTTGGCGATGGGGTAGCCTGTAGCCTTGGAAGCCAGGGCTGAGGAACGGCTGACCCTGGGATTGACCTCGATGACACAGTACTCAAAGCTTCTGGGATTTAAGGCATACTGGACATTGCAGCCGCCGGTGATGCCCAGCTCCGTAATAATGTTCAGGGCCGAGGTCCGCAGCATCTGGTACTCCTTGTCCCCCAGGGTCTGGGAAGGAGCCACCACAATGCTGTCTCCGGTGTGGACTCCTACCGGGTCAATGTTCTCCATGTTGCAGACCGTGATCACATTGCCTGCCCCGTCCCGCATGACCTCGTACTCGATTTCCTTCCATCCGGCAATACACCGCTCCACCAGCACCTGGCCTACCCGGGACAGCCGCAGGCCGTTCTCCAGAATCTCCCGGCACTGCTGGGGGTTCTCCGCGATGCCGCCGCCGCTGCCTCCCAGGGTATAGGCAGGCCGCAGCACCACCGGATAGCCGATCCGGCTGGCGATGCGCAGGCCGTCCTCCACACTCTCCACAATATCCGAGGGGGCCACCGGCTCCCCGATCTTCTCCATGGTCTCCTTGAACATCTCCCGGTCCTCGGCCTTCTTGATGGTCAGGGCCGTGGTTCCGATCAGCCGTACCTGGTTGTCCCTTAAGAAGCCGGACTCTTCCAGCTCCATGGCCAGGTTCAGCCCTGCCTGGCCTCCCAGGGTAGGCAGAATGCTGTCGGGCCGCTCCTTTTTGATCAGCTGCTCCACTACCTCCACAGTCAGAGGCTCAATGTACACATGGTCCGCAATATCCTTGTCCGTCATAATGGTGGCCGGGTTGGAGTTGAGCAGTACCACCTCCACGCCTTCCTCCTTTAAGGAGCGGCAGGCCTGGGTGCCTGCATAGTCGAACTCCGCGGCCTGGCCGATGATGATTGGGCCGGAGCCAAGTACCAGAACTTTCTTAATCTCAGGATTCTTCGGCATTATTCATTCCCTCCCATCATGGTGATAAAGCGGTCAAACAGGTAACCGGAATCCTGGGGGCCGGGACTGGCCTCCGGATGGTACTGGACCGTGAAAATGTTCTTTCCTATATAACGGAGCCCCTCGTTGGTGCCGTCATTGACATTGACAAAGGCCGGCACTGCCACCGCCGGGTCCAGGCTGTCCGGGTTCACCGCATACCCGTGGTTCTGGGAGGTGATGTAGACCCTTCCGGTCTCCAGGTCCTTCACCGGATGGTTGCCGCCCCGGTGGCCGTATTTCAGTTTGTAGGTATCTGCACCGGTGGCCAGGGCCATAAGCTGGTGGCCCAGGCAGATGGCAAAGACAGGCACATCCGACTCATACAGTTTGCGGATTTCCTTTATAACCTCCACATTCTCCTTGGGGTCCCCGGGGCCGTTGGACAGCATGATGCCGTCGGGCCGGTCGGCCAGAATCTTCTCCGCCCTGGTGTCAGAGGGATATACGGTCACCTGGCAGCCGCGGACGTGAAGGGAACGGGCAATATTTTTCTTGGTGCCCAGATCCAGAAGGGCCACCCGCTTTCCCTCTCCGGAAAGCACATATGTTTCTTTGCAGGAAACCTTCTTCACCACGCCCTGGACGCGGTAGGACCGGATCTTTTCCAGAGGCTGGGACAGATCGGTATACACGGTGGTGGTGATCATACCGTTCATGGTTCCTTTTTCTCTTAAGATCTTTGTGAGAGCTCTTGTGTCAATGCCACTGATACCAGGAATATCGCAGGTTTCCAAGAAATGCTGAATCGTCTCCCCGCTGCGGAAATTGCTGGGGATTCTTGATAATTCACGAACAATAAATCCATCCGGCCAGGGCCGGTCCGACTCCATATCCTCCCGGCAGACGCCGTAATTGCCGATGAGGGGATAGGTCATCACCACTGCCTGTCCCGCATAGGACGGGTCTGTCAGTACTTCCAGATAACCGGTCATGGACGTGTTAAACACTATTTCACTGATAACCTCTTTGGTGGAGCCGATGCTGGTACCTTCCATTACCGTGCCGTCTTCCAGAATGAGAAATGCTTTCATGGGGGTGTCTGTCCTTTCTTATCCAAATGTAACCTTGGGTTTATGGTTAGGGATTCCGGAGCGAGCCGGACGAAAGCCTAAATTGAGAAAATTATACATGAAGATGCAGGTTTATGCAAGTAGTTTTTTGCTAACAGTTCAAGGGTTATCTGAACTGTTCCGTTTTTTGTGTTGCGGGTGCCAATTTCTTTTGATTTGTTTTGACATATGGAAGACTATATACTATGATTAAGATAACGGATATGACATGAATATGGAGGTGTCTGATATGACGATTGAAGAAAAGAGAGATATGCTGTTAGAAATGCTGGCTGATTTGTATACCATCAAGGCAGCAAACAAAGAAGAGAATGCGGTTCTGGAGCATAAAATTAAAGTTACGGAAAAACGTCTTGAGGTTCTGGGTGTTACAGACCTGGCGTCAATCAAGCCATGACCGGATTATTGTAACGTACTGCACCCCGGGAGGGCATCTGGACCTGTTTCCAGATGCCCTCCTGTTTTTCCGCCCCGTCTGAACTGTTAGTAACAGTTCAGATAGGTCTGCGCGTTCACCGCGCTGACCGTACGAAACCGTAAT
>CAJTOV010000246.1 GCA_910577765.1 uncultured Lachnospiraceae bacterium | reverse complement strand
ACGCTGAGTGACAGTAACGCGGCAGAATCGTAAATCTGTGGTGCAAAACCGAGTGGCCCCTTGTTCACTGAGGGTACCCTGTGGAAATTAAGAAAAGTGCGGACCCAGGCAAAAACGCTTTAAAAAATTTCAGTGTTCTTGACGGCCTTCCGGAAGAAACCGGGGAAGGTGCCGTCATCTGCATGACACCCATGGTCATCCCCCTGGATGAAAAGAATAAGCTTGTACCGGTGGCATGTATCTGACCCTGCCCAGTCAGCAGTACCAGCCAGATTCCCCGGGACGGTTACACCTGCCGCCGTTTTTTGAATATCCTAATAGTAAACCACCCAGAATGAGGCAGGTAAGATATGTGAATCAGGCAATCATCCAGATCCATGGAACCGATTGTTTCGGATATGAAGGACGCGGCGTAGGCGTCGCGGTTTTAGACACCGGGTGCGCTCCCCACGAAGACTTGCAGGGGCGGATTCCGGTATTTTGTGATATTCTCCAGCAGCGGCTGCTTCCATATGATGACAACGGACACGGGACCCATGTATGCGGCATCATCGGCGGCAGCGGTTCCGCCAGCAACGGCTCCTTCCGGGGAGTGGCGCCCTCCTGCCACCTGATCCCGGTAAAGGTTCTGGACCGGAAGGGCAACGGCTATTCCTCGGATGTGCTGTGCGGACTCCGCTGGATTCGCCAGCACAGGCAGGAATACAACATCCGCATCGTCAATATTTCTGTGGGGTCTTTTTCCAGAAGACACATGAGCGAGAATTCCACCCTGGTCCAGGGGGTCAATGAAGCCTGGGACGACGGACTGGTCGTGGTGGTGGCTGCCGGCAATATGGGCCCGTCAAGCGGCTCCATCACCACCCCGGGCATCAGCCGGAAAGTAATCACCGTAGGCTGCTCCGACGATTACAAGGAAGTCAATGTTATGGGCAGCCGCATGATCCACTACTCCGGCCGGGGGCCTACCAGCGCCTGCATCTGCAAGCCGGACCTGGTAGCCCCGGGGGCATCCATCACCAGCTGCTCCAGCCGGACCGGCGGCTACACGGCCAAAAGCGGCACCTCCATGTCCACCCCCCTGGTCTCCGGGGCCATTGCGCTGCTGCTGGAAAAGTATCCGGCCATGTCCAACCGGGATGTGAAGCTGTTTCTGCGGGAGAATTCCACCAGCCTGGGACTTCCCCAGAACCAGCAGGGGTGGGGGATACTGGATATTAAGAAGCTGCTGTCATGAGTGGGCTGCTGTTAATACTCTAACGCTTCGTCCCTGCTGTCTCCATGCCCCACCTGGCGGTATATCCGGCCCAGATGAACGCGCCCCACTACATTACCCTCAGCAGACAAGGGGGACACACGTCGCCAGCCGCCAAAAGACGGTATTTGGGGCGTGTATCCCCTTGTCCGCTGAGGGTACGTTCATTTTGGCCAACTCCCCACAAGGGGGCTTCGTTGTCCCCATTTACGTCAAAGCCAGTTTCTTCCTGTGCAGCAGAAAATCCACAAGATTCATATGGGCAATTCCATTGCGGCTCATATCCACCTTATCCAGGGAAAGAATGTATTTAGGAGAAGCATCTGTGATCGGCTTATATGCACCAAACTCCCGCTCTATGGTTTCTTTCCCGGCCAGAAGATAAGATACCTGAATGAAGCATTTCTTTCCTTCCTTAATTGCAACAAAATCCACTTCCCCCTTATAGGTCTTCCCGGTAAATACCTGGTAGCCCTGGACTAAAAGCTCGTTGTAGACTATATTTTCCAGAAAAAATGTCTCGTCAAAGCTGACCGTATTGGTATGAATGGTGCAAAAACCCATATCCACGGCATAATATTTCTTCCGGTTTTTCAGAGATGTCCTGCCAGAGATATAGTATCTCCCCACTCCGTGGACAAGGTACGCCTTTTTCATCTTGTCCAGATAATTGTATACGGTCCTTCTGGAAATCTCTTTTCCGTTATGCTGCCGGTAGTAGCTGATGATGCTGTCCGCAGAAAATTCCCTGCCTGCATTGGCCAGAATATATCTGGACAAGTCCAGAAATGTCTTCCGGTCCATGCTCCTGCCTTTTTTCACAATATCCCGGTTGTTAAGCTCCAGATATTCCTTCATTTCCAAAAAGGAAAAGGGCATGATTTCGAATTCCACGGTCCGCCCTGTAAGGAGGGTCGCCAGCTCCCCGGACAAAAGGGTGGAATTGCTTCCGGTAACAAACAAAGAGACATTGAGGGTGGCCCGGAAGGAAGCCAGGGCTTTTTCAAAATTCTGGACATGCTGTATCTCATCCAGAAAAATATAATATTTGCCCTGGTCCACGATTCTGTTTTTGATTTCCTGATTCAGGTCGGAAGCCGTCACAATATATTCAAAATCCATATCCTCCAGATTCAGATAAATCAGATGGTCTCCGCCTACTCCCTTTTCCAGAAACTCTTCCCGGATGGTGTCCAGAAGAATGGACTTCCCCGCCCGTCGTACACCTGTGATGACCTTTATCAAATCAGTTTCATAGTAGGGACGTATCTGTGTAAGGTACATTTCTCTCTTTAATCTCATTTTCTGCACCTCCTGCCTGTGCACATAATAGCACATTTTTTAATTCGTGCACAAACAGCAAATTATTTCTGTTTTGTGCACGATTAATATGCACAAATCCTTACTGTTCACGGGGGGCATCTTCTTGCCCGGCTATGCCGGACAAGAAGCATCGG
>CAJTOV010000245.1 GCA_910577765.1 uncultured Lachnospiraceae bacterium | reverse complement strand
GGGGCGGGGAAAACTGGACGGAAACAGACGTCAAGCTGGCTTGTAAGACTGTTTTGGTCCAGTTTTCCACATCGGGCGGACGCCTGATGCTTCTTGTCCGGCTATGCCGGACAAGAAGATGCCCCCATGAACAGTAACAACAGACCGTTGCAGTTCACAAGGCGTGGAAAACTGGACCAAAACAGACGTCAGGCTGGCCTATAAGCCTTCCGGCCTTGTCACACATCCGAGAAAGGAATTCCCTTGCCCTTTAAGTACCCCTTTACCCACTGGTCCCACTCCTGCTCCATCTGCCTGTCCAGGGTAAACACTTTCAGGGACAGTCCGGTCACACAGTGGAGAACCCCTTCCTCATACCGGATATTCAAGTACAGACCGCCCACCTGCTCCGGCCGGAAATCCACCTGGGACTCCTGCACAAACCGGCTGATTCCGGCAGCAGGAAGCTGCAACGTGATCTGGAAGCTTCCCGGCAGCCGCTTTCCCTTAATCAGGGAAAAGCAGAAAGGCCGGACTGTCTGCCAGGTGGAAAGCTCTCCCACATGGTTTTCCTCCAGCTCCTGCTGTGTATAGTACCCGGCCCGGATATGACCGTCTATGGTAAAGGTATTGAAGGTCACAATCACAGCCTCCCGCAGAAGCCAGGAATCAAACAGATTCCCCACAAACAGCCCGGAGGTGAACCCCTTCATATCCTCCATTTTCAGTGCAATCATCCCATACCTCCCCCTCCCTGCCCCAACCGCTCTAATTCATCATTTCCTGGTATTTCTCAAAAAAATCCGTGGTCACAGACCCGGCGCCATCCTCCAGTGAAATTCTGTCCCAGATCTCACTGGTAAACTCCACGGGAGTCTCCGCCACAAAGGCATCGTAGATCTGGCGGAAAGCCTGGTTCTTCCGCATGGTGGCAAGCCGCTGCTTCCGCTCGGTGGTGGCCTGGACATCATAATCATTGATACATTTGACAATATAATACTGCTGCCCTTCCTGGATCACCGGGCTGACTTCACCTGCCTCCAGGGCAAAGACCACATCCTCGTACGCCTTACTCTGCTCCCCACGGCATACATTCCGCTCAATCTCCTTCTTTTCCGAAAGGCTCCGGGCCAGAAAGGAAAAATCCGCTCCTTCCGCCGCAGCCTGGTCATAGGCCGCCTGGGCCTGGTCCCCGTCAGACAGAAGGATTTCCTGGACCCGGATCACCTTGGCCTCGCTGTCGCTGATCTCCAGGTTCACATCCTGGGTCAGCTGATCCACCAGACGGTTGGCCCTGTGATACTCGCAGTACAGCTCATAGACATCTGTCTGGTCTACCCCTGTATACTTGCGGTCCTCCTCTGTAAGACTGTCATAAAATGCTTCTGCCAGCTTTTCCAGCCTGTCCTTCTCCTGGCCGCTGAGCCTGAGATCCTGCTGGTCCGCCAGCAGGTTCATCATTTTCAGTTCCTGCAGAAAGCTCTGGATCTCCCGCAGAAGGTACATCTGAAATGTGGTTCCCTGGTTATCCACCTCCACCTCCCAGATCCGGTCCGTGTATACGTTCCGGTAACGGTTCCGCTCCGTGGCTACCACCAGCATGATCTGGCTGTCACTGTATCCTGGAGCAGCCTCCACCTCCGACACCGTGGAGGTTCCCTGGCGGCATGCGGTGAGAAAAACCATAAGAACCGTCAGAAGCACCGCAAGCTTCTCTATAAGACCGGATTCCATTCCCTTTCCGGCCGGTGTGCCTGTTTCCTTATCTGGCATATTGATCCTCCGTTGTAACAGTTCAAGGGGTATCTGAACTGTTACCCTCCGTTAACCTCCGGCCCAGACAGTCTGCATCAGGCCAGAAGCTTCAATGTCTTCAATACTCCGTCCCGCACATTGGTATCGGTCTGGAACCGGGCTGCCCTGCGGACTTCTGGTCTGGCATTGCCCACTGCGAAGCTGTAGTAGGCCTGGCCCAGCATCTCAATATCATTGAGCTGGTCTCCAAAGACCATGGTCTCTTTGGGTGAAATATTAAGGCTCTCCTGTAAGAGCCGTACCGCCGCGCCCTTGTTGACTCCAATGGCCATACAGTCCATCCACATATCCCCGGAGATGGCAATCTTCAGCCGGTCCCCGTACCTTTCCCTAAGCCCCTTGGTGGCCGGTTCCACAGCCTCCTTCCGGTAGGCAGACACCTTGATAAAGGGCGCCTCCACCGCAAGCAGATCCTCCACCTGTACAAGCCGGTATTTATACCCGTCCAGCAGCCACTGGCACAGTTCCTGATCCCGTTTGTCCAGATACACCACATCCGGGCCGCTTAAGACTACAGACAGCCCTTCCTTCTGGATATCCCGGATCATGGACCGGACCAGTTCCGTGTCAATGGTATTCAGATATAGATTTCTCCCATGACACCCGATATATGCACCATTATCTGACAGATAAAATATCTTCTCCTTGACCGGATCAAACACCCGCTCAATACTTGCCCACTGCCTTCCGCTGGCAGCCGCAAACTGCATTCCCTGCTCCCTCAGCTTCCGGATCACATCAAAATATTCCGGATTCAGCTGATTTCCTCCATCCTCCAGAAGCGTTCCGTCTATATCCGATACTACAAGTCTGATCATCTCATTCCTCCTATGATTCCCAATTAAACAAAAAGCACCCGTTTCCAGGCGCTCCCATCCAGAAAAGCTGCTAACCAGAATCGAACTGGTGACCTCAACATTACCAATGTTGCGCACTAC
>CAJTOV010000244.1 GCA_910577765.1 uncultured Lachnospiraceae bacterium | reverse complement strand
CTATAATGAGGGGAACCTTGCTATCTCGATGACGTCCTGGGAAGACGGGGAACCGGAGCCGTGGAGCACCCTGACCGTCAATATGCCCTCCTGCCGTCCCAGAAACTGCGCTTATATTGACACCAACAATAACGGCCAGGAAATCCTTGCATGGATTATCCAAAATGGCCTGGCAGTCCCTACCGGCAATACCGCCTACAGTGGATACTGTGAATACCCGGAATACTGTTTCCGCCCGGATATCCTTGAGCAGATTGACCCGGAAGGCTATGTGGCATACCTCCAGGGACTGAAAGCGGCATGACCATGGCAGCAAATACTAAAGCCCCGCCAGGCTTTGCGCACAGGCGGGGTTTTTTACGGGCAGCATTATCTCATGCTTTCAGCGAGCCGCAGGATGAAATCCTGGAATATCTCCCTCTGCTCCTTCGGAAGTATGTCCAGCGCATCCCGTACCAGCTTCGCTGCATCCACTGCCGCAAGGCTGTCCTGGAGCAGATATTCCGGGGATACGACAGCGCGGATTTCTGCTGCGCAGAGGATGACCCGCTGTAGACACAGCTTTTTGCGTATGCAGGGAAAAACAGCATTTTATCCATGAAAAAAGAAAGGAGGCCCGATATGGCCAGTAAACTGCAAGATTACATACAGATGGCCGGACAGACTGCAGCGCAGGTCACAAAAAATTATGAAAACTGGACAGGATTCCTCACAACTGCCTCACGGCTCTACAAATATCCGTTCCCGGAGCAGCTGATGATTTATGCCCAGAGACCCCAGGCCACCGCCTGCGCGGAATATGACATCTGGAGCCAGCGGATGCGTCGGTACGTGCGCCGCGGTTCCAAGGGCATCGCCCTCGTCAACGTCCGCAACGGCCGCCCCAGCCTGCGCTACGTTTTTGATGTGGCCGACACAGGCAGGAAGAAGGATTCCTGCAACCTTTACCTCTGGCAGTACAAAGAGGAATACCATGACATCATCACAAAAGCACTGGAGGAGCGCTTTGGTGTCCCCGGTACTAACGGGCTTGTTGGCCAGCTTGAACGCATCGCCGCACGCCTTGCAAAAGATTACTGGGATAATCACCACAAGGACATTATGTATGAGATTGGAGGGAGCCTCCTGGAAGAACTGGAGGAATTCAGTCTCTGTGCCGAGTTCTGCAAGGCAGTTGCTGTCAGCATCGCCTATATTCTTATCACACGCTGCGGCCTGGAGCCGGAACAGCATTTCTCCCTCGATGATTTCCGGGACATCTGTGATTTCAACACGCAGCCCCTTGTAAAAATCCTCGGTGCGGCGGTCAATCAGGCCAGCAGGCAGGTCCTGCGTCAGATTGCGGTGACTATCTTTGCCTATGAACGCACGAAACTGGCGGCACAGCGCAGCGCACAAATCCATAGCGACAGCACACACAGAGCGGAGGACAGGAACAAGCCCTCCGCCCTTCCTGTTTCTGCGGCCCAGCCCGGTAAAGAAATCCAGAAACCGCAGCCATCCGTCCAGGAGCTTTACGGACAGTATAAGCCGGTCATCAAGGAACTTGTCCTTGCGGACGAGGCATACCGGAATGCCTGCAAAAGTTCCGACCTGGCAAATGCAGCCCTGGAAGGGCGGGCAGCTGCCAGACGGGCAGCATTTGCCATAAAAGACACAGAATTCATGCGCCTTTATTATGAACTGGCCGAATGCCATAACCGGATGCTCCATGAATTGCTTGACGAAACCTATCCCATCCTGTCCCGCACACAGGAGCCGGGAAACCCAATCCAGGAAAGCCCGGCTCCGGATAAGGAAGAAGCACCCCCCGCCAGTCCGGCAGATACCCCATCCATGCCAGTTCCTGAAGCGGAAGCCCTCCCACCCGCAGATTACCGGGTAGGGGATACTGTCTGCCTGGAGGATACCCTGTATATGATTACGGATATCGGAACGTTTGATGTACAGCTCCGCGACCCGTCCCAGGCATACCCTATTTTCCGGGTAGAGAGCAAAGACCGTTTTGAAGCAATGCTACAGCGAGCCCCGCAAAATGCCGCTGTCCCTGCACCTGCTACAGCCATCCAGCCTTCCCCCGAACCCCAAAACATCATGGACGCATCCGCTGCCAATTTCCGCATCACTGACTACCATCTGGGCGAAGGCGGCCCGAAAACCCGGTTCCGCATGAACATGGAAGCCATCCGCACCCTGAAACGGATTGAAGCCGAAAGCCGGCACGCAACCCCTGCCGAACAGGAGACACTTTCCCGCTATGCAGGCTGGGGAGGAATCCCGGAAGCCTTCGATAAGGAAAAGGCAGACTGGGCGAAAGAATACCAGGAACTGGAAGCCGCCCTCACCCCGGAGGAATACACTTCGGCCAGGGCTTCTACGCTGAATGCCCACTACACCAGTCCCGCAGTCATCCGGGCAATCTATACGGCCATCGGCAGCATGGGATTTAAAGCCGGCAATATCCTGGAACCCGCCTGCGGCACAGGAAACTTTTTCGGCCTCCTGCCGGAAAGCATGGCCGCTTCCAGGCTCTACGGCGTGGAACTGGACTGCATCACCGGGCGCATTGTGCAGCATCTTTATCCCAAAGCAAAGATTTCCGTCTGCGGCTATGAAAAGACGGACTATCCAAAAGATTTTTTCGACCTTGCCATCGGCAACGTGCCTTTCGGCCAGTATCAGGTTAATGACCCAGAATACAATAAGCTGGGATACTCCATCCACAATTATTTTCTGGCTAAATC
>CAJTOV010000243.1 GCA_910577765.1 uncultured Lachnospiraceae bacterium | reverse complement strand
TTGACACGGTGTGCAGTGGCAACAGAAGCTCCGATGATGCGTTTCAAATCCTGGTAGTGGTCATCCGGGGACATGTGATTGGTATATCCGTACATGCTGTAGGAGAGGCTGTAGTTGGTAATATCCACCATGACGTAAAGGTCCGCGCCCCGGACGGATTCATTGATAACTGCCTTGGCCTCGCCGGTGCCGAACCTTGGGCAGGAGCAGTCCAGCAGATAAGAATCCACATCATACCCCCGGTAATTCAGGTCTTTCTTGCGGCGGATCAGCTCCTCCGTATCATTCTGGCGGAACTGGACAATGTGGTGGTCCACACTGCGGGCCAGGTCCCTGCTGCTTTCCAGTGCAGCAATTTTCAGTGGTGCAACCGGAAGTGCATCGTTGAATACGTAGTTGTTAGCCATTTTCATACTCCTTTGTGAAGGTATTGACTTGCACAGACAACGGACCGGAACCGGTTCAGCCTGTCCGGACCGTTGTCCATCACCAATATACCATATCCAAAAGCTGGTAGTAAATAGAAAATAACGGATTTTGCCGAAAAATCCCCCCGGTTCCTTTACAAAGACCAGGAATACTGATATGATTGTAGCCAGAGCTTGTATGAAAATGGGAGATAAAGCAGGAGCGTCATTCCAATGAAAAAAAAGGGACATCTGATTCAGTCCGTTGCTCCCGGTTCCATTGCAGAAGAACTGGAACTGGAGGCGGGAGACCGTCTGCTGGCCATTGACGGCCGTGAGATTGAGGACATTTTTGATTATGAATATTGTATGGACAGCGACAGTGTGGTGATGCTGGTGGAGAAGGCAGACGGGGAGCTGTGGGAAGTGGAGACCGGCCATGAGTATGAAGACCTGGGAATCACCTTTGAGAACGGGCTTATGAGCGATTACAGGTCCTGCTGCAACAAGTGCATCTTCTGCTTCATTGACCAGATGCCGCCGGGTATGCGGGAGACCCTGTATTTCAAGGATGATGATTCCAGACTGTCCTTTCTCCAGGGCAATTATGTAACCCTGACCAATATGAAGGACCATGATATCCGGCGGATCATCCGGTTTAAGCTGGCTCCCATCAATATCTCGGTCCATACCACCAACCCGCAGCTCCGGTGCCGGATGTTAAATAACCGGTTTGCCGGGAAAGCCCTGGAGATGATTGACACCCTGTATGAGGCCCAGGTCCCCATGAATGGCCAGATCGTGCTGTGTAAAGGAATCAATGACGGGCAGGAGCTGGAGCGGACCGTCCGGGACCTGACAAAGTGGCTCCCCTGGATGGAAAGCGTGTCCGTGGTGCCGGTGGGGCTTTCCAGATTCCGGGAAGGGCTGTATCCTCTGGAGGCCTTTGACCAGGCGTCTGCCATAGAGACCCTGGAGATCATAGAGCGGTGGCAGAAGCTGCTGTGGAAAGAACACGGGACCCATTTCATCCATGCCAGCGACGAATTCTATCTGCTGGCCGGCAGGGAGCTGCCGGAAGAAGAGCGGTATGACGGGTATCCCCAGCTGGAGAACGGGGTGGGAATGCTGCGGCTTCTGGACAGTGAGGTGACGGAGGCGCTGGAGACCATGGATGAGGCGGCTGTGCCGGAGCCGGAGACGGTATCCGTCGCCACAGGCCTTCTGGCCCTGCCCTGGCTTGAAAAACAGATCGGAAAGATCCGGAAGCAGTATCCCCATAAGCAGGTACACCTTTACGGCATCCGCAACGATTTCTTCGGGGAGCGGATCACGGTCACGGGACTTCTCACCGGCCAGGATATTCTGCACCAGCTTCAGGGAAAGGATTTAGGCAGCCGCCTGCTGCTGTCCGAATCCATGTTCCGCAGCGGGGAAGAGGTCTTTCTGGACGATATGACCCGGCAGGAACTGGAAAATGCTTTACAAGTTCCCGTGAATATTGTAAAATCAGGCGGGCTGGATCTGGTCCGGTCCCTGCTGTACCCTTCCGGAGAGGATACCCCCGCATACCGGGGATATGAGTGCGGCAGCCTGCAAGAAGTAAGGAACGGAGACAGATTATGAGTAAACCAATCGTAGCAATCGTAGGGCGTCCCAACGTAGGGAAATCCACCCTGTTCAACGCCCTGGCCGGCGGGAGCATCTCCATCGTCAAAGATACACCCGGGGTTACCCGGGACCGGATCTATGCGGACTGCACCTGGCTGGACATGAATTTTACCCTGGTGGATACCGGCGGGATTGAGCCGGACAGCAAGGATATCATCCTTTCCCAGATGCGGGAGCAGGCCCAGATCGCCATTGACACGGCAGATGTGATCGTGTTCATTGTGGATGTGCGGCAGGGGCTGGTGGACGCGGACGACAAGGTGGCAGACCTTTTAAGACGGTCCGGCAAGCCGGTGGTTCTGGCAGTCAACAAGGTGGACAGCTTCCAGAAGTTCGGCAATGACGTGTATGAATTCTACAACCTGGGCATCGGGGACCCGGTTCCCGTATCCGCGGCTTCCCGGCTGGGGCTGGGGGATCTGCTGGATGCAGTGACAAAGCATTTTTCGGCAGAGAAGCTGGGGGACGAGGAAGACGACCGGCCCCGGGTGGCCATTGTGGGAAAACCCAATGTAGGCAAGTCCTCCATTATCAACCGGCTGATGGGGGAGAACCGGGTCATCGTGTCCGACATTGCAGGCACCACCCGGGACGCGGTGGACACGGAGGTCCTTCATAATGGCCAGGAGTATGTGTTCATAGATACGGCGGGACTGCGGCGCAAGAGCCGGATCAAGGAAGATCTGGAGCGGTACAGTATCATCCGCACCGTGTCCGCAGTGGAGCGGGCAGACGTGGTGGTGCTGGTGATTGATGCGGCGG
>CAJTOV010000242.1 GCA_910577765.1 uncultured Lachnospiraceae bacterium | reverse complement strand
GATCTCAACGACGTGCTGTCCTAGTACTGCATTGCGGAAATTTCAGTGAATAAAGTGCCAGATGCCGCAGACATCTGGCACTTTATTCACCGTTATTTCCGCAATGCAGTATTAGTAAAGCAGTTTTTAAAACCAGTCACCAAAAGCCCGTAGGGCTGTCAGAACCTGCTGTTTCTGACAGCCCTACGGCTGTGTCTCCTGCCCGGACTCAGGATATGCTTTATCCTTCCAGTACCACCACTTCAGCTTGTCCGGCTCCCGCTGGTCATGCTCCGCATAATACACGGCGCAGCGATACACATACAGCGCACACCGGTCCTCCTGGAATCCCTTTTTCAGACAGTCCAGATGGTACAGCTCCTCCGGATCTTTCCCCACCAGGTCTGCCACACAGTGGATTCCGATATTCTGGAGATGACGCTCCATCCGGGCGCCGATGCCTGGTATGTCTTTCAGGTCACCGGCCTGCTTCTTCCTGGAACTGTCCATATCCCCTCTCCTTCTCTCTGCCCTGTGTCCGCTACACCGCCGCACCAGTCCGGATTCCCGGGCGCGGACTGGGGGTGCCGTTTACCTGGGAATTCCTGGACGGAGGTATCAGAACAGGCATATCTGTTCATAGTCTGTTTTCCGTTCCAGCAGACAAGGGGTCTTTTTCAGAAGCCGCTTTGTCCCGGCATCCTCCAGCATCCACTCCAGCACTTCCTCCTGGTCCAGAACCAGAGGCATGCGGTCATGGACCGGCTTCATGGATTCATTGGCCCCGGTGGTGAGAATCACAAAGTGCTCCCCGTCCTCCTGCCATCTGCCCAGTCCTGCCAGAAACAGAACCGGCGCGTCCTTCCTGTAAAAGCTGCTCTTCTCCCTGCCTGCATTCCACTCATAGAAGCCTGCTGCCGGAATCACCACCCGCCTGTACCGGATACTGTCCCGGAACAGGGGCTTCTCCATAACGGATTCACACCGGGCATTGATCACCAGCTTCCTGTCCAGGAAACCGGAGAAGCCCCAGCGCTGCCATCCCCAGACCAGGTTCCCGCCCTCTGCCCGGAGAACCAGCGCCTCCCGGCCCGGACAGACATCCCCGGCTTCCATCCGCTCCAACATGCAGCCTGGGTCCCGGCCCTTTCCCCGGGTCAGCTGGCGGACCACCTGGCCCAGTTCACGGGCGGTTGTGTTTTCTATGTAATATCTGCCGCACATATGATCCTCCCTCTTCTAAATTTTTACCACATTATAGGAGGAATGGCAACCGGTTCTTCTGATTGTTACCGTTCCGGCAGGTTTACGAAACTGTCTCCATATGGTAAAATTGTCTTTAACTTTGAAGTATGAAAGGACACTTCCAATGCTATACGAAATCACTGACACAAGCAAAGCAGCAGCCTTGTTCGGCAGCTGGGAAGAAACTCTGATCTGGTCCTGCCTCCAGGGAATCATGGGGAAACTCTATGGGGATGATCCTGCCGCCCCCACATCCGCAATGGCCATGATCGGGGATTTTACCTTTTTTGCCGGGAAACCAGATATAGAATGCGTATCCTGTAAGCCGGACTGGTGCAATAGGAATTTCATGATCATGGTTCCGCAGACCCGGCGCTGGACAGATATGATCCTGCATGTTTATGGCGATAAAGCAGCCGTCATTTCCCGGTATGCCACAAAGAAAGAGCCCCATACCTTCCATAAAGAAACACTGGAAGCTGCCGTTGCCTCTCTCCCGGAAGGCTGCCGTCTTTCCATGATTGATGAACCCCTTTACCGGCAGTGTAAATCCGAGAAATGGAGTGCTGATCTGGTATCCCAGTTTCCGGATTATGACACTTACCGGAAATTGGGAATCGGCGCAGTAATCACCAGGGGAAATACCATCCTGTCCGGCGCTTCCTCCTATTCCAGATACAAAGAAGGCATAGAAATAGAGATTGATACCAGGGAAGAATACCGGCGCAGAGGCCTGGCCTATATATGCGGGGCAAAGCTTATCTTAGAGTGCCTGAAACGGAATCTGTATCCAAGCTGGGACGCACATAATAAAGGATCCCTGGCACTGGCGGAAAAACTGGGCTACCAGTACAGTCATACCTATACGGCCATTGAGATCTGCGGATATTAAGCATTTTAGCAGATTTAAAAACGGGCTGGTGAGGCTGAACGGGCAGGACGTAAGGTGCGGCAGGTTCTGGATGCTCATTGCTATAACTGAATCCAGTAACGCTGCTCAATACGTCCGTCTTCTTCAACTTCATTTTCCAGTACTCCACCATTATTAATGATGGTTTTTGCTGAACCAATGTTAGTCTTGTCGCAGCATATCAAAACTTTGTTAATTCCAAGTTTTTTACATTCCTCTAATGCCAAACCAATTATCGCTGTCCCATAACCTTTTTTCCTTTCACCTGGTCTGACTCCGTCGCCTATATGACCGCCGGTTTTTAATAGTTTGTCATTTAAATAGTGGCGAATATTAACAGCTCCTACGAAAATGTTTCTGTCCCTGTCGAGACAGAATAAAGTTGTATCAGGAACCCAGCCATCTTTCGTTTCTTCCTTTGTAGCAAGACTTTTTATATAATTATCAAAATCGTGAAAATCATGTGCCCATATTTTCCATGGAGCCTTATTGGTATGATTTACTATGATATCGTTCTTCCACTCTGTCAGCATTTCAAATAACTGTTGCCTATATTCGTAAGTTGCTTCTACAAGTTCAAGATTCATCTCTTCTTCCTCCAAATTTTATCGGGAATTCGTGCAATGATGTACCCATGTACTGGCCTGATTATATCACTTTCTGATTCCGTTTACCATAAAAATATGTCAGGCCGGACCGGCTCCTTTCATACCACGTTACAGTTCACGGGGCGGGGAAAA
>CAJTOV010000241.1 GCA_910577765.1 uncultured Lachnospiraceae bacterium | reverse complement strand
ACATCCATCATCCGCTTTGCCGGCTGGGAATTGTTGTAGGTATCCAGAATATCCTTGGGCAGGCCGTCATGAAGCCCCGGGCTGTAGCAGTACCCTGGGGAAATGGAATTGACCCGGATCCCGTACCGGCTCACCTGGGAGGCAAAATGCCTGGTAAAATACAGCACCCCTGCCTTGGCCACGCCGTAGGAGGAATCGTCCATGGTCTCAAACACGGTTCCCATATTTACAATATGGGCCGCCAGGGAGCCGGTATTGATGATGCTGCCGCCATGCCCCTCCCGCTTCATGATCCGGGCTGCTGTCACTGCAACTATGTAAATGCTCACCAGGTTGATATCCAGCACCTGCCGGAAATGGTCAATGTGGGGCATGTCATGCTCGCTGTCCCAGCTTTCGATATCCGGCACAAGGGCGCCGCCCACACCGGCATTGTTGTGCACCACATCCACACTGCCGAAATCCTTCTCGATCTGTTCAAACAGCTGCTCCACCGCATTCCCGTCCACCAGGTCGCAGCCATAGCCCACAGCCTTCACACCGTAGGCCCTGCTCAGGTCTGCCGCCACTTCTTTGGAGCGTTCCAGGCAGGCCGGCAGATCCACGATGGCAATGTTTG
This sequence comes from uncultured Lachnospiraceae bacterium, assembly GCA_910577765.1. Lineage (GTDB taxonomy): Bacteria > Bacillota > Clostridia > Lachnospirales > Lachnospiraceae > Brotaphodocola. The sequence goes on along the minus strand of CAJTOV010000241.1, from coordinate 2,353 downwards.
CCCCTGCCTGGGCCATTGCCCTGACACTGTGCCTGCCGATATTTCCGGCGCCGCCGGTTACCACTGCCGTCTTCCCGTCCAGCCGGAAACGCTCCAGCACATTTTCCTTATACTTACTCATGGTAAAAGCTCTCCTCTCTTATTCCTGCTCTTATTCCTACTTCATCTCTATTTTATCCCTGCTTTATCCCTGTTTTATCCCTGCTTTTATCTCCACTTTATCCCTGATTCTGCTCCGGGTAGAAGAACTGCAGATACCCCTCCGGAAGCCGGTCCATCACTGCGTCCGTGCGCATTTCCTTGAAGAATCCAAGCTCTCTGGAGGTATCCATATAGCACCACTCCACCGGACCGAGCTTTCCCTTGCAGTTCAGCCTGATGTTGTTCTTCTCATAATCCGCAAGCACCTCCTGCCACTGCCAGGCGGGATACTCCTGCAGGATATGGTGGAAGCCAATGCCATGCTGCTCTAAGAACTCATTGTACACCAGCGGCCCTTTCACCGGCTCGATGACCTCCCACTCGATATTGCCGCACACAAGGATTGCCAGCAAAAAGGAAAACTCCGGCTCCTCCAGCTTTCCGTTGACCAGGAAACCGTAGTCCGTAACACAGCTGTTGGACTGGCAGCCCACCTCCCAGGGGCCAATCTCCAAAAGATCCGTGATAAATACAATGGTGCCCCGCACATCCGGGGTTGAAATATTAATCTGGCTAAGGCGGGCCGGCACCACATGCATGGGCTCCTCACAGCGGCTGTCCTCCCGGAGCATCTCATACACAATCCCCAAGGGATCCATCAGGTCGATCCAGGCGGCCTGGCACTGGTCTGTATCCACGGTCTGGACCGGCGTATACCCTCTGGCCTCCAGATGCTCCAGGGTCCTCTGCCACTGCTCCACCTGAATGCGCTCACGAATACAGCAGATCCCCTCCCCGAACCGGTCCAGGTATTGGCGATAGATCGTATTCCCCTCCACCGGCTCCACCAGCCTAAGAGAGGTATTTTCATAAAATACCGTGGCTGACCGCTCAATATATGCAATCTCCTCGCCCCCGGCCCGAAGCCCCGGATGGGTCTGCTGGGTTCGGATCTCCATCTCTCCTGGTATCACATGCTCAATCCGCTGCAGATTGGCAAGCTCCCGGAAAATATCCCTTGTCACAACAACAATCTCGTCAAAGCTGCGGTTCCTACACCGCTCCTGAAGCGCTCTAAAATCCATCGTTCCTCTCCTTCCTCGAAAGGGAGCCTGCAAAAGGGCCGGCTCCCTGACACTTCTCTCCTTAAGTTAACAGCAGGTCCAGCCGCCGTCCACCGGCAAAATCACGCCGGTAACATACCTTGCCTCCTCGGATGCCAGAAATACAATGGCTGCATCCATGTCTCCAACCGTATCCAGATCCGTAGGGGTCCCGGGTCGCTGCATGGGTGTCACCCTCTTGACAAAGGGCATGTTCATGTCCACAAACTCCTGGTCATTGCTTTCCGAGGGAAAGGTTCCCGGGCAGATGGCATTCACCGTAATGCCCCGGGTGCCAAATTCCGACGCAAGGCCACGGGTCAGGTTGATGACGCCGCCCTTGGCGGATTCGTATCCTGGCAGCGGAACCTCCAGATGGCCCACCATGCCCAGCACGGACGCCACATTGACAATGCGCCCGTAGCCGGCCTCCAGCATCATGGGCGCAAAGGCCTTAACCATCCGGAAGGTGCTGGTCAGGTTCAGGTCAATGAGCCGCTGGTAGGCGCTAAGCTCCATCTCCACGGTGGGGACAGGCGGCCCGCCGGCGCCGGCATTGTTCACCAGAATATCCACCCTTCCATACTCCTTCATCACGGTCTTGACTGCCTGGTCCACGGAATCCTGGTCCATTACGTCACATTGCACCGGCAGGCATTTTACCCCCAAGGTGCGGATATCAGAAGCTGCCTGCTCCAGCACCTCCCTGCGGCGAGCCAGAATAGCAATATCGCAGTTCTGTCTGGCCAGCGCAATGGCCATGCCCTTGCCCAGACCGGCCGTTCCGCCGGTAATCACAGCCACACGTCCGGTAAAATCAAACATTCCCATTTTCGTTTTCTCCTTTCTCATTTTCAACCTTCCACTCCAAATGCATAGGAAAGCAGCTGTTCCTGTGTCAGTCCCTTGTTTTCCAGGTCACAGGCAACCCTTCCCTCCCGAATTACAATCACCCGGTCGCTCATGCCAAGGATCTCCTGCATTTCCGAGGAAACCATCAGGATAGCCATCCCCTCCTTGGCCAGCTGATTCATGATCCTGTAAATCTCCGACTTGGCCCCCACGTCAATGCCCCGGGTAGGCTCGTCAAGAATCAGGATATCCGGCCC
>CAJTOV010000240.1 GCA_910577765.1 uncultured Lachnospiraceae bacterium | reverse complement strand
GCGATTCTAAATGGCCGTATGCCGTAACAGTTCAAGGGGTATCTGAACTGTTACCGAACTGTTACATTTATATCTTTGATTCTAAAATTAATCATTGTACATCCTTCTGAATTATATTATACTATATATAAGAAAAAAATTCCACAAATAAGCATTACCATTAATCCCTATTAAACAAGGAGACAGCAATCCTATGAAAGTAAAGAACCGCATTCTTACACTCCTGATCTTATCCTCCGCTTCTGCTGCTGCCATTGCAGCCATTAATGAAGTACTGAAGATCACCGCCACTTCCAGAAATCTTCTGGCAGACGACAACTCTCTCTGTTACAAGTGGCGGCTGGGAAATATTCATTATACAAAAACCGGCTCCGGCAAACCATTGCTTCTGATCCATGACCTCACTGCTGCTTCCAGCGGATATGAATGGAGTCATGTGATTGCTGGTCTCCAGGAAGAATATACGGTCTATACCATAGATCTTCTGGGCTGTGGACGATCCGAAAAAGTAAATCTGACTTACACCAATTACCTGTATGTCCAGCTCATTTCTGACTTTATAAAAAATGTAATTGGATACCGTACCTCAGTGGTTGCTTCCGGGGAATCCTGCTCTATTCCCATTATGGCCTGTGCCCATGATCCCAGTCTGTTTGACCAGATCATGCTTTTGAATCCCCTGAGTATTTCCGATTATGGAAAGATTCCAGGTAAAATGGCAAAGATTTACAAAGGCCTGATCGACCTGCCTATTTCAGGTACGCTGCTCTACAACATTGTATTTAGCCGGAAAATCCTTGCAGAATACTTCCAGAAGGAAGCCTTCTACAACCCCTTCTGTATAAAACCGACACATATAGAGCACTATCTGGAGGCCTCCCACCTGGGTAACTCTCCTAAGTCTACCTACGCAAGCGTCCGGTGCAATTATACCAAATGTAATATTTCAAATGCTCTGCGGAAGATTGACAACAGTATTTACCTGGCAGGCGGTGAAGGAATCGACGATATAGAGAACCGGCTGGAAGCCTACAAAACCTTTAATTCAGCTATTGAGACCTTCTACATTCCGGCTGCAAAACAGCTTCCTCAATTGGAAGCACCGGAGAAAGTGATTCACCTGATTCGAACCTATATCAATTAAAAATGTTTCACGTGAAACATTTTATTTGCGGACATGCATATATCAACCGAAGCTCATTGCTTAAAACAATTCAATATAAAGGAGAAACCATCCAATGACGACATTTTACCACTTTAATTTCAATGTACTGGACCTTGACAAAAGTCTGAAATTCTACAAAGATGCCCTGGGCTTAGAGCCGGTACGGGAGAAAACCGCTTCCGACGATTCCTTCAAACTGGTATTCCTGGGAGACGGGATCACAGATTTCAATCTGGAACTGACCTGGCTCCGGGACCGGAAAGAGCCATACAATCTTGGAGAATGCGAGTTTCATCTGGCATTCAAGACAGACGAGTTTGACGCCCTCCACCAGAAACACAAAGATATGGGAATCATCTGTTTTGAGAACGAGAAAATGGGCATCTACTTTATCTCCGATCCGGACGGCTACTGGATTGAAATTGTACCTGCAAATTAACCTCCACGCGCTCAGCAAAAAACGTATTACCATTGAATCCCATGTTTCACTTCGCTGTAACCTGTCCGATTTTTAAATGACACAATGAAAACAAGAGAAGAAATACTAAAATATGCACTTACATTTCCTGACACTTATCAGGATACCCCATTTCACGATCCTAACTGGGTACTGGTCCGGTACCGGAAAAACAAACGGGCCTTTGCCTGGACCTATGAACGGAATGGGCACATCTGGGTAAATGTAAAAGTTGATCCGGAATGGCGGGATTTCTGGCGGGATGCCTACCCGTCTATAGTTCCCGCCTACCACCAGAACAAAGAACACTGGAATTCCCTGATTCTGGACGGAACCATTCCAAAAAAGGTCATTAAACAAATGATTGCTGAAAGCTATGCACTCATAACCGGATAGCCGGACAAGAAGATGCCCCCGTGAATAGTAACAAAAGGACCGTAGAAAAGTCTCTCCCAAAACTTTTCCACGGTCCTTTCCAAATTCCAAGTCAAATCGGCTCCTTAGCCGGAACTCCCGCCTTTCTGGGAAACCGTTTCGGTGTCTGCTCTTTTTTCCGCACAACCACCAGAGTCCGGTCTGCATCCGCACTGGCCAGATGGAAATGATCCTCCCTTTCCACCTCTCCCCCCAGGATCTTCACTGCCTTCCTTCCCTGCTCCAGCTCTTCTCCCACAGAGCCGGACTTGTATGCCACAAAACATCCCCCCTTTTTCACAAAAGGCAGACAATATTCCGACAATGTAGCCGTATTGGCCACTGCCCTGGACACACAATAATCAAACTGCTCCCGGAAATCCGGATTCCGTCCCAGATCCTCGGCCCGGCCATGGACCGTTACCACCTGGTCCAGCCCCAGAGTCCCTGCCACTTCATCCAGGAATTTAATCCGCTTGTTTAAGGAATCCAGTAATGTAACCCTAAGTCCGGGAAACACAATTTTCAAAGGAATTCCCGGAAATCCTGCCCCGGTTCCCACATCAATCACACGGGCCTGCCCCTCTCCCAGCTTATCCGCCACACGGACCAGGGAAAGACTGTCCACAAAATGCTTGCTGACCACTTCTCCCATTTCAGTAATAGCCGTAAGATTCATCACCTGATTCCACTCTGTCAGAATCTGGTAATACTGGTAAAACTGCTCCATCTTCCCGTCATCCAGACTTATCCCCAGCTCTCCCATTCCGGCTTCCATCTTATCCACAAATACCTGATCCATTCCACACTCCTTCCGGCGCAAGACCTACTCTACAAATCAATAGCTATTCCTGGCATTTAATAATTCACATTTTCAGACCGCCGCCCTATATCATCCGCCACTAGTACTGCCTTGCGGAAATAACGGTGAAAAAAGTGCCAGATGTCTGCGGCAT
>CAJTOV010000239.1 GCA_910577765.1 uncultured Lachnospiraceae bacterium | reverse complement strand
TTGCTCTTGCGCAATTTAGGCAAATCGTAGGGTAGAAAACAGCGGTTGTTATCTAATTGTCAATCTGTGGAATATCTTGTAGACTGTATGATTTTGTGTTCCCCGCAGTCATATCTTATCTGCCCAATCCGCCAATCCAGGTGAGCATCCCAAATTGAAACTATGTCCTCTTGCTGTTCAATCGCTGCCTGGTATCCATCTGGCTCCAATCCCATAAAAAGGGCAGAGTAGATATTGGGGAGTTCGATTGACAAAACCGGTATCAGGGATTACCGCATTCAAAACAGGAGGTTACTTATGAGTACTATTATAATCAATCTTGGCATGGATGTCCATACTACAAACTACACATTCTGCTGCTACACGTTTTACAACGATACCTTTTTCGCTGAAACATCGGTCGCTCCGGACTTCCGGGAAGTACTTAAATACATGGATACCGTCCGCAAGGCCCAGAAGCTCTCCACCGGCGCCGATGTCAGGTTTGTCTGCGGCTACGAGGCAGGCTGTCTCGGTTATACCCTGTACCACCAGCTGGTCCAGACAGGCCATGAGTGCGTGATCCCCGCACCTTCCACGGTCCCCAGCTTCAGGACCGGGGAAATCAAGACGGACAAACGGGATGCCAGAAAGCTTGCCCAGTGCCTGATGGGGATCCGGACCTGTACTGCCCTGGCCGTTGTGGTTGAAACCGGTGATTTCCGCAGGTTTGCATCGGCAGAGCAGTATGCCTCCTGCCTCGGTATTACACCAGGGGAGCGCTCCAGCGGGGAAAGCCGCCACAGGACCGGGATCACCCGTGCGGGGAATGCCCACATCCGGAGACTGCTGGTGGAGGCAGCCCAGGGGTACGGGCGCGGCCGGGTGGGATACAAGTCCAAAGCCCTTAAGGCCCGTCAGAGCGGCAGCAGCACGGAAACCATTGCCTATGCGGACCGGGCAAATGAACGGCTGCAGCTTTTTCCTGATTCCCTCAGTACTGGAACAGTCTACGATTTAAAAAAGTTTGCTGGTTGCTAAATTTAGGTATTGACAAAAGTCATTACATAACAGTTCAGGGGAAGCTCCCATTCTTAGATGAGACCGTCACGGCTGCTTCCCCAGCCGCTCCTCCCATTCCTTCTCCTTAAACCCGACCAGCACATATCCGTCCCCCACCAGGATAGGACGCTTCACCAGCATCCCGTCAGTAGCCAGGAGCTGATACTGCTCCTCCTCGCTCATGGTAGGAAGCAGATCCTTAAGCCCCTTTTCTTTGTAGAGCATTCCACTTGTATTGAAGAAGCGTTTCAGCGGCAGGCCGCTGGCAGCATGCCACTTTTTCAGTTCCCCGGCAGAAGGATTCTTTTCCTTGATATGCCGGTCCTCATAGGTGACCTGGCGGGCATCCAGCCACTTCTTTGCCTTCTGGCAGGTGGAACATTTGGGATATTCTACAAATAACATGCTGTTTCCTCCTTATCTTATGCCTCCTCCGGCACAAATACTCTGGTCTTATGCACATCCGTCTCCTCTACCTGCCGCCGTGCCATGGCTGCCGCTTCCTCACAGAACTGCTTCTGGGCCATGACCAGCACCTTGCCCCGCTTGTCGGGCTTTTCGTAGGTACCGTCAGGCTGCAGGATGTGGGCCTTGACATTGTCCTCCAGCTGAACCCGGAGAATATGGATCACCTTTTCTTTAAGCTGGGGATCCTCCACCGGGAAAAGGATCTCCACCCGCTTGTCCAGATTCCTGGGCATCCAGTCGGCGCTTCCCATATAGACCTCCGGACTGCCGTCATTTTCAAAATAGAAGATCCTGGCGTGCTCCAGATAATTCCCCACAATGGAATGAACCGAGATATGCTCACTTAATCCCAAAATCCCAGCCTTCAGGCAGCAGATGCCCCGGACCACCAGCTGGATCTCCACTCCGGCGCAGGACGCCTCGTAAAGCTCCGCGATAATCTCCTTATCACAAAGGGAATTCATCTTGGCCATAATACGGGCAGGCCGGCCCTTCCGGGCATGGGCCGTCTCACGCCGGATCATTTTCACAAACTTGCTCCGCAGCCACAATGGAGCCAGAGACAGCTTATTCCACGTCGGCGGCTCCGAATAGCCGGAAAGCATATTGAATACAGCCGTGGCATCCTCTCCGATCTTGGGATCGCAGGTCATCAGGCCGCAGTCCGTGTAAAGTCTGGCTGTAGAATCATTGTAGTTGCCGGTGCCCAGATGGACGTAGCGGCGGATGCCGTCCTCCTCCCGGCGCACCACCAGGGTGATCTTGCAGTGGGTCTTAAGACCCATGAGGCCATAGATCACGTGGCACCCGGCCTGCTCCAGCTTCTTGGCCCAGTTGATATTGTTCTCCTCATCAAACCGCGCCTTCAGTTCTACCAGAACGGAGACCTGCTTGCCGCTCTCTGCCGCTTCCGCCAGAGCCGCCACTATAGGTGAATGGCCGCTGACCCGGTACAGCGTCTGCTTGATGGCCAGCACTTCCGGATCCCTGGCCGCCATGCGGACAAAATTCACCACCGGATCAAAGGTCTGGTAAGGATGGTGCAGGAGTATATCCCCATTCCGGATATTGGTGAATATGTCATCATCATTCATCAAGGCCGGTACCGGCCGGGGTGTATAGGAAGGAGCCTTAAGATCGTCAAATCCCTCCATGCCGTACATCTTCATCAGGAAGGTCAGGTCCAGGGGGCCATTGATTACATAGATGTCCTCGCTGCCTACAGCCATCTCCTTGCGGAGAATCTTCAAGAGGTGTTTGTCCACTCCCTCCTCCACCTCCAGGCGGATGACCTCTCCCCACTGGCGTTTCTTAAGCTGCTTCTTGATCTCTACCAAAAGATCGCTGGCTTCCTCCTCATCCAGGGTAAAGTCCGCATTCCGCATGATCCGGAAGGGGTGGGCCGCCACGATATTATAATTAAGAAAAAGCTGCTTCATATTCCGCTCAATGATCTCCTCTAAGAGGACGACTCTGCGGACGCCGTCCCGGGTCTCTGGCAGCTCCACGATCCGGGGCAGCACCGAGGGAACCTGAACCATGGCAAACTCCAGCACCTCCTTCTCGTCCTTCTTCTGGACCAGGGCTGCGATATTTAAGGATTTGTTGCGGACCAGAGGGAAAGGACGGGATGAATCCACCGCCATAGGCGTCAGCACCGGATAAACCGTCTCCTGGAAATATTTGTCCACG
>CAJTOV010000238.1 GCA_910577765.1 uncultured Lachnospiraceae bacterium | reverse complement strand
GCACTGGAACGAGGCGTACTGGACGTACGCTGAGTGACAGTAACGCGGCAGAATCGGAAATCTGTGGTGCAAAACCGAGTGTCCCCTTGTTCACTGAGGGTATGTTGGCTGGAGATAACATTGAACTTCGGAACGGTCTCAGGCTTTCCATTGACTGGCTTTCCTGGACGCTTTCAGAACCGTGCACCCTGGAGGATGCATTTTCCATGATGGGATATTCGCGCCAGGATTTCCAGGTCCTTCCTGCTGGCAGGAACGGTTATAAAGCCCAGATGCGCCATGGTGTATATCCGGTTTCTGTCCAGTATGACGGCAATGAAGGAATGGGAATCCACGTTGACGTGTCAGGTTCTGCTGTATCACACGTCCTCGCCCATTTCCATGCTTCCAGGCTGTGCGATACCCCGTTTGGCACGCCTGCCTATGAGACTGCTTCCCTGGATTTTACGGTGCTCTGTGACTTCCTCTCCACTGTCCGGGCATCCGGCCATGTCACACGTATTGACATTGCCATTGATGATATCGGCACAAATTTCTATTCCCTCCAGGATTTGTATGACGTGTGCCTTTCCGGTTCCTACGTTTCCAGGTTCCGTAACTGGAAGGATTTTTCCAGCTACAGCGGCGGCGCCGTGTCCGGGCGTACGATTTACCTGGGAAGCCGCACAAGTGATATCATGCTCCGGGTTTATGATAAACAGCTTGAAAAGAACGCGAAACTTGCCGTTTCCGGCCAGCCGCCAATTCTGCATACCTGGGTGCGCTGGGAACTGGAAATCAAGAAGGAACGTGCACAGCAGTTTGTTTCCCGGCTTCTCTCCGGCATTTCCCTTGCGGATGCGTCTGTTGGCGTTCTGTCCAACTATCTCCGCATTGTTGAACCGGATAACCCGAGAAAAGACCGCTGTACGGTTTCCCCGGTCTGGGCGCGTTTTGTGGATGGCGTGGCCGCACTCCCGCTGTACTGCCCGCCCCCAGAGAAGACGCTGGATTGCACAAGGGAATGGCTTACCCGCCAGGTTGCTCCGTCCCTGGCCGCTGTCGTGATTGCTGACGGCGGGGCCACAGATTTTGTTGACGGTATGCTTGCAGATGGCAGTTTCCGTCTTAAGAAGCACCACCGTGAACTGATTGCCAGGGGGGAAATGTCTGTATGACAGTACAACAGCTTTATGATGAATTCATCTTCACCAAAAGGGTATCCGGCATCAATCAAAACAGTATCAGGACTTACCAGGCCACCGTGGGTTTTCTGGTACGCCACATTGGCCCGGAGACTCCCCTGGAAGGCATCACCTATGAGACTGCGACCGGGTACGTCCTGGAGATTTATAAGCGTCCCATATCCCGTTCCACCATGTCCTCCTATGTCCGTGATACCCGCATTTTCCTGCGCTGGGTTCACACAGAGTACGGCCTGCCCTTTGACCCGGCCCGTATCAAAGTGCCGAAGTCCCCCAAGAAGATCGTGCACATTTACAGTGATGATGAAATCCGGCAGATATTCTCCTTGATCCGTACGTCCGAACCCTGGATCACCGCCCGGAATCGTGCCCTGGTTGCCCTGATGCTTGATTCCGGTCTCCGGCAGTGCGAAGCCTGCGGCCTGCGGCATGGTGACATTGACCGTTCCAGAATGGTCATGAAGGTCACCGGCAAGGGTGCCAAAGACCGTATGGTTCCCCTGGGCCGGTTCGCCCTCTCCCAGCTTGACGCCTACCTGGAACTGTGCCCCTGGCCTGCTTCCGGCCCGGTCTTCCTCGACCGCCGTGGAAATCCCCTTTCCGGGAATGCCGTCCGGCTCTTCGTGAACCGCCTGGAGAAACAGCTTCCTTTCCGGCTGTCCTCCCACCGCCTGCGGCACAATTTCGCCACCAACTACTGCATCGACCACGTGCGCCAGACCGGGAAATCCGACTTGTATGACCTCAGTATCCTCATGGGCCATGAAAGTATCGAGACCACCAAGAAGTATGAGCATTTCGCCCATGAAATCATAGCCGCCGAAAACAGCATATCCCACCTGGATGCCTGCTTTGGAGCCCTGGACAGACCCTGACCTGTTACCGGGGCCCATGCATTTTTGGCATTTTTCAGAACACTTTCGGTTCTGCAGAACCATGTATTTCTGGCATTTTTACAGCCACTTTCAGCCCTTCAGACCCGTGCATTTTTTGGTATGCACCATGTCCGGGGATTTCCATTTCTGTCCCCTGATAAATGCTTCTGCTGGGCCGGGTTTTCCCGCTCAGCCTGACCTCGGGGTATTCCCGCAAAGCCCGTAAACACAAGAAAAAAGCACCAGCCCCGCAGCTTCCTTCTGCAAAACCAGTACTTTCAGTGCGCCCTCAGGGACTCGAACCCTGGACAAATAGATTAAGAGTCTACTGCTCTACCAACTGAGCTAAGGGCGCTCACGCTATATACTTTTCTGTGTTCTCCTGAACACAAAAGTCATTATAGCGAATATGATAAAAAATGTCAACACTTTTTTACAAAAAAATTTAAAAAAGGTAACAGTTCGTATCCATAGGATGGTTGTTCCGAATGGGACACTTTTTCCAGAGCTGGTATCCGCTGGTCAGGAAGGAACAGTCTGGCCATGAACAGTACCAACAGTTCAGACGGACCATGTTCTTGTCCCCGAAAAGCCTCGGGCGTCAGCCCGATATTAAATTAGAGCAGTATAGTTTTGCCACAACCAGACTGTCCCATGGCAGAACCGGATTCCTCCACATTGCGGCCCCAATTAGGCTGTCTGGTATATAGTACTTTTTCCTGAAATCAAAAAGGCTGACCGTCATTACCCGGATAATAGTAGACTGTCAGCCTTAATCTCATTTCCTCATTATCATGGAGGAGCCACCCTTACTTTTTCACTTCAAACTTATACCCTATTCCCCACACCGTAGACAGCGCCCAGCTGTCACTGTCCCTGATCTTCTCCCGCAGCCGTTTGATATGCACGTCCACGGTGCGGGTGTCGCCGATATATTCGTAGCCCCAGATATGATCCAGAAGCTGCTCCCTGGTAAACACCTGGTTGGGAGAAGAGGCCAGGAAATATAAAAGCTCCAGCTCCTTGGGCGGCATCTCGATGGAATGGCCCTTGTAGGTGACTGCGTAGTTGGTCAGATTGACGATCAGGTCCGGGTATTCCACGTAATCCCCCTGCTGGGTCACAGCCGGGGCAGCAGGCGGCGGGGCGGCCTGGTAGCGGCGCAGCACCGCCTTGACCCGTGCCACCA
>CAJTOV010000237.1 GCA_910577765.1 uncultured Lachnospiraceae bacterium | reverse complement strand
GCGATTCTAAATGGCCGTATGCGGTAACAGTTCAAGGGGTATCTGAACTGTTACAAATAGTGCAACGATGTTCTGGTGCATTACTCAAAAACACTTGACCAGAATATCCGGTCTCACATAGGTGTGTCCGTCCACCTCCACCTGGATAGCCGGATACAGATAAGGACCTGTCAGGAAGGTCTCCCCCTGGCTGCTGACCACCACCGTGTCCTCGCTTTTGGTTCCCGTAATGGAAGGGTTCCAGCAGAAGGCCTGGTTCTCGGCAATGACACCCTGGTGGGAAAAGCCTACCCGGTAATCCCTGGGGGCATAGCCAATGGGGCCTCCCTGGTGGTGCAGGTGGAATTCCTCCCCATAGCCCAGCCGCTCATAAGCCTCCTTTCCGGCTTCCAAAGCCTGGGCAAAGGTATTGCCCGGGCGGCTGTTTCGGATCATGGTGCAGTCGATTTCCACATTGTCCCGGTACTGCTTTTTCAGCTCCTCTGTCAAGGGCACGAAATTCACATACCGGGTGCAGCACAGCACCAGCCCCTTGTAGCGGTAGTTGCCTCCGATCTGGGCACGCTCCCGCACCGGCTTCTCTGTGGGGATGGCATGGCGGAACTTATAAATCCGCTCATCGGAGGTACAGAACACGGACAGCGGCTCCACATTGCTTTGTCTTGCCAGATCATTGAGCCGCCCTGCCACGGAAAGCTCCGTATCCCCGGCTCTCATGGTCATGCCCACTTCCTCCACCAGACGGCTGACCAGACGGCCGCCGGTAATGTAGCGGCTGATCTCCTCCCCGGTTAGGGAGAACCGCAGCTTCTGGATATCCCCGGCCAGGTTTGGCCCCCAGGCATCGGTGAAATCACTGCCCGCTGCCCCTCCGGCCAGCTCCTGGACCGTGCGCCTCTCAAAGCCCTCATCGTGCCACACACCGGCATGGATTTCAAAGCCCAGCTCCTCCAGCACTTCCTCTTCCTTCATCCGGGGGGCTTCGATGTTGGTGGTTACCGCATACTGACGCTCCTCTGTTACCAGAAGCCCGCAGTTTCCCATTTCCCCCGGCCCCAGATAGCTGACATGGCCGCAGGAAAGCCACCCGAAATTATCCTGGCGCTTTACATAGATTCCCTTCAGCCCCCGCTCTGCCATAAGGCCCCGGATACGCCCCAGCTTCTCCTTCAGTTCCCGGTTTTCCTGCATTTCCCTGCTCTCCTTCATTCCCTACGCAACCCCCTTTTTCTTTTTCATCAATACCTCCCTGAAGCTCCACAGGATGATCCCTATGGACACGACCATCAGCACCCCGGAAATCGGCCGTTTGAACAGTACGGTCCAGTCATTCTTGTAGATCATCAGGGTCCGGTTCATGTTCTGCTCTGCCAGAGAACCCAGAACCAGCCCCAGGATCATAGGCGGCGCCGGATATTTACACTTTTTCATAAAATACCCCAGTATACCAAATGCCAGGGCAAAGAACGCATCCCGTGTGCTGTTGGTCAGGGAAAAGGCTCCCAAAAAGCAGAACAGCATCACCGCCGGCATCAGGATGGTCCTGGGAATGCTGAGGACCCGAATCCAAAGTGGGGTTCCCAGTATCCCCAGGAAAAGGATCACAAACTGCATCACCAGAAATGCCATAAAGAACGTATTCATCTGGGTGCCGTAATCCCGGAACAGTGTAGGACCCGGCTTGATTCCCACCAGCATAAAAGCCCCCAGCATGACCGCAGTCACCGCATCCCCGGGCACACCCAGGGTCAGAAGGGGGATCATGGCCCCGCCGCAGGTGGCATTGTTGGAACACTCGGCTGCCGCGATTCCCTCAATGGAACCCTGGCCGAACTCTTCCGGATGCCGGGACAGCTTGCGCACCACCTCATAAGCCAGGAAGCAGGCGATGGCGCCGCCGGAGCCGGGAATGATGCCGATTCCCACGCCGATGGCTCCCGATGCAAGGATCGGAACCAGAATCCGCTTCCATTCGTCCTTTGACAGCATGAAGGAACCGAAATGTTTCTCCTGCCTGGGCGGCTCCGCCTTGTTGGTGGCGTCGGCAAAGGCCTGGGCTATGGCAAACAGCCCCACCAGAAGCGGCAGCACGTTGAGCCCGCCGATCAGCATCACCGAATCAAAGGTGAACCGGGCAGAGCCGGTAATCACATCCACGCCCACACAGCTAAGGAGCAGTCCCACAAAGCCGGAAATCAGCCCTTTGAGGAAATCGCTGCTGGAACTGGCAATCAGCGTCAGTCCGAATAATGCCAGGGCAAAATACTCCGGCGCCTGGAATTTCAGCGCCCACTTGGCCAGAATGGGCGAAATGGCCATAAGGCAGATTCCGCTGAATATCCCTCCGGTTACCGAAGCAATCAGCGCCACGGTAATGGCCTTTCCTGCCCTGCCCTTCTGGGCCAGGGGATGGCCGTCCAGGGACGTGGCTGCCGCCGACGGTGTTCCCGGCGTCTGGATGAGAATGGCCGGGATGGAGCCTCCGTACATGGAGCCGCAGAAGATTCCCGCCATTACCACCAGGGCCTGGACCATGTCCAGCTTGTACACCAGAGGCAGCAGCAGGATGATACCGATGGACCCTGACAGTCCCGGGATGGCTCCGATGACGATTCCGCTGACACATCCTATGGTCATCATGAGAAATGTAACCGGCTCAAATACCCCTGCCAGGGAAGTTAAAAATCCTTCCATCAATCCTTCACCTCCTTCTAAAACAGACTGCCGTGGGGCAGAAACACATAAAACACCCGTTCAAACAGATAAAAGGTGACAACGGAAAATACCACACTGATCACGCCCATCCGCAGCCACCTGCGCTCCCCATAGATAAACATAAATACAGGAAAGGCAATCATGGTGCTGAGTATATATCCCAGAGGCTTCACCACCAGGATATATAGAAAAAACACGGCTGCCAAAGCCGCCGCATACAAAAGCTCCTTTTTGTCAGGCACTGTCCGGCTGGAATCGCCCTGCTTCATGCCCAGGTATGCCTGGATGCTCAGGGCAGCACCCAGAATTCCCAGACAGACTGCCACAAACCTGGGAAACCCGCCGGCCCCGATTCCCGAGGCCGCGGGCGGCAGGAGGCTGGCCATATACCAGACTCCTGCTGCCAGGCATACGATACCGATGCCTGAGAAAAAATCCACCCGCTTACTCATAGATACCTCCACATTTCGTGCGTCACTTTTCACGGGGGGCATCTTCTTGTCCGACTATGCCGGACAAGAAGCATCGGGCGTCCGCCCGATGTGGAAAACCGGACAAAAA
>CAJTOV010000236.1 GCA_910577765.1 uncultured Lachnospiraceae bacterium | reverse complement strand
AAGCCAGCTTGACGTCTGTTTCCGTCCAGTTTTCCCCGCCCCGTGAACGGTAACAGAATTATAAAATATTTGAGATATCCCAGAAAAGATAGTATAATAAAACCGGACATACCCGTATCACTGTTCCGGTCCGGGACAATGATGGGGTTGAAACCTGGGAAAGTTTCGGAAAGGAGTCTGTGGTATTGCATGAATAGGACAATTTCTATCGGAAATCAGAGCTTTGAAAAAATACGGACTGGGGATTCCTTTTATATCGACAAAACACTATTGATAAAGGAGTGGTGGGAAGGACGGGATGACGTGACCCTGGTCACCCGCCCCCGCCGGTTTGGGAAGACTTTGAATTTGAGTATGCTGGAATGTTTTTTTTCCACAACATACGCCGGGAGAGATGATCTGTTTCGGGGACTTTCCATATGGGAACAGGAAGAATACCAGGCGCTGCAGGGATCTTATCCGGTAATATCCCTAAGTCTGGCAGGTGTGAAGGCCGGCCATTTACGCGGGGCAAAGGATGGTATCATAAAAGCGGTTGCAAATGTATACGATGCCCATTCATATCTGAAAGACAGCCTTGTTCTGACAGAACAGGAACGTTGGAATTTTGACGCGTTTCAGAATTACTCGGTAGACCCCTCCCCCAAAAAGGAGATTGCGGATTCTGTGGTGACGGCTTCCCTCCAGACCCTTTCCATATATCTGGAACGTTATCATAAGAAAAAGGTACTGATTCTGTTAGACGAGTACGATACCCCTTTGCAGGAAGCCTATGTGTCAGGATACTGGAAAGAACTGGTAGCTTTTGTCCGTGAATTTTTCAATCTTACATTTAAAGAGAACAAAAAGCTGGAACGAGGCATCCTGACAGGGATTACAAGAATCAGCAAAGAATCGGTCTTTTCGGATCTGAATAATCTGGAGGTTATTACCAGCACATCGGAGAAGTACTGTACCATGTTTGGTTTTACAGAGGATGAGGTCAGGGTTTCCCTGGAACAGTTTGGTCTGGGCCATATGCTGGAACGGGTGCGCTACTGGTATGACGGATTCCGGTTCGGCAGTGAGACCCATATCTACAATCCCTGGTCCATTACCAAATATCTGGATGCAGGGAGATTTGATACCTACTGGGCCAATACCAGTTCCGGAAGCCTGGTAAGTAAGCTGGTGCGGGAAGGGGATGCCGACATGAAGGTGCAGATGGAGGATCTTCTTGGGGGAAATGCTATTGAGACAAATATTGACGAGGAGATTGTATTTCAGCAGCTGGAGGACAGTAATGAGGCAGTCTGGAGTCTGCTTCTTGCATCCGGGTATCTGAAAACAGTCCATGTGTCAGAAGCAGATGATGAACATGTCCCGGTATATCGTCTGGCACTGACCAATCTTGAGGTAAAAAAAGAATTTTGCAGAATGATCCAGGGCTGGTTCAAAAAGCCCTCTGCCCGTTACAATGATTTTATAAAGGCATTGCTGGCCAATGACGTGGATTATATGAACCAGTACATGAATCAGATGACCTCCGCAGTATTCAGTTTCTTTGACTCCGGCAACCGTCCGTCCGGCCAGACAGAACCGGAGCGCTTTTTCCATGGGTTTGTTCTGGGGCTGATTGCAGATGCGAAGATTGATTATATTATTACTTCCAACCGGGAAAGCGGTCTGGGAAGATACGATGTGATTATGGAGCCAAGAGATAAGGGGAATTCTGCATATATATTTGAATTTAAAGTCAAAGCTCCTGAGTCTGAGACAGAATTGGAAGACACAGTCAGGAATGCATTAAAACAGATTAAGGACAAAGCCTATATGGAAATGCTAATCCAGCGGGGAATCCCAGAAGACCGAATCCAGTGTTACGGATTCGCGTTTGAAGGAAAAAGGGTTCTGATCGGGAAAGAGGAATAGTACTGCTTCGCCTGGGGCAGCAGAAAGGAACGGCTCAAAGCCGCTCCATCCGTTCCTCCAGACTCATACAGGAGCATTTCTGGTAATAGTGATAGACCTTGTAGGAGAAGATCATCCGCTGCTGGACCTGGCCGTCTGCCAGGTCCGCGGTGATCAGCTTATGGACCCGGGCCAGGCGGCTGGCAGCGGTGTTGCGGTGCATGAAGGCACTGCGGGCAGTCTGGACAATGTTGCAGCTGCACAGACAGTAGTGGTACACAAATTTCATCAGATCCGAGTGGTGCTTCTGGTCGTATTCAATGAGCCGTATGGCGTCGGGATGGATCAGAAGCACGATGTCGTCATGGCCAAAGAGCTCCCGGAAGCTGGACACAGCCAGCTCAATCATCAGGTACTGGGCCAGATCCTCAAAGTAAAAGATACGCTCCTTCCGTTCCGGAAACAGCTTCCGGGCCAGGGAAAGAGCCTGCCGGGTAATCATATACTGGGTCCGCATAAGGCCCCGGCGGCTGGTGGCATTGCTGATGGCCGCATAAGCCTGGCAGGACTCCAGCACCTGGGTC
Organism: uncultured Lachnospiraceae bacterium; assembly: GCA_910577765.1. GTDB lineage: Bacteria > Bacillota > Clostridia > Lachnospirales > Lachnospiraceae > Brotaphodocola. Next base: position 881 of record CAJTOV010000236.1, on the reverse strand, counting down.
AGGGCAGCCGTGTCAAAGACCGGGCGGGGCTGGAAGCTGCGGTTGGAACGGGCTAAAAGCAGCACAATGCCGTCGCCGTAGACCGTGCCCAGGGCGTCCGGGAACAGCTCTTCCAGCCGGGTGAGAATCCGGGTTCCGTGTTTTTTCAATAATTTCTGATTCTGAAAATCCATGATCATAAAGGAACAGAATATGCCGTATCCGCAGCCCATTGCCTCACAACGTCCATGGATTTCCTCCTTGTCGGTAATCTGGTTTTCCACGATTCCTTTTAGGAGCAGCCGGAATTCCCTGCGGGTCTCCTCACGGGTCCGGCGGGAGGGCGGGGCTGCGTCGGCTGCGGGGCCGTCCTGGGTATCCGTGGGTTCGCGGCGCAGCTTCTGCACCTGCTCGTCCAGAAGATTGTAAAGTGTAAAAATATCCTCGTCTGAGCAGACCAGATTGACACCCAATTGGGCTGCCAGGGCCAGCAGGGATGGAACACTGTCAGAGGCAGCTTCCCGGCTGTCGGGAGCAGAGGCAAAAAAACAGGGGCAAACGCCCTGGGCAGCAGGCTGTCCGCTGCCGGTAGACAGAAAAAGGCGGCGAAGCTGCTGGGGGGTTCCCAGATATAAGATATCTTCGGAAAAACTGGTTTCGGACTGAACGAACCGGATGGTCCGGATGTCCGGCAGCCGGTGCCGCAGAATGTGGCACTGGTCAGGCTTTGCGTGGACCGCATGGATACAGACAGAGACAGGCAGCACGGGTCATATCCTCCTGATTCATCAATGGGTTACCTTAGTATAACAGTTATCCGGGGAAAAGTCCAGGATGCGGCGGTACCAAAACCCAGGCGGCCCGGGTTCCGGGTAACAGATAACCCTTGAACTGTTACGGCA
>CAJTOV010000235.1 GCA_910577765.1 uncultured Lachnospiraceae bacterium | reverse complement strand
TGGCAGCGCTCACCAGGGCATTATCCATAATCTTCACTCCGTGATAGACTTCATAACGCTCCTTGATGCCCCGGAGAATGGATATGGTATCCTCCACTGTAGGTTCCTCCACCATCACCGGCTGAAACCTTCTCTCCAGCGCCGCGTCTCTCTCCACGTATTTCCGATATTCTGCGATCGTGGTAGCGCCGATCAGCTGAATCTCTCCCCTGGCCAGGGAAGGCTTCAGGATATTGGCCGCATCCAGGGCCCCCTCGGCACCTCCTGCACCGATGATGGTGTGAATCTCATCGATGAACAGCAGCACCTCCCCGTCTTCCTTCACCTCGGAAAGGACCCGCTTGATCCGCTCTTCAAATTCTCCCCGGTACTTGGAGCCGGCCACCATGCCGGACATGTCCAGGGTCACCACCCGTTTATCCGCAATGATCTCCGGCACCTCCCCGCTGGCAATCAGCTGGGCCAGCCCCTCCACCACCGCGGTCTTGCCCACCCCCGGCTCTCCGATCAGGCAGGGGTTGTTCTTGGTACGGCGGCTTAAGATCTGGATAACCCGCTGGATCTCCGTCTCCCGGCCGATCACCGGGTCCAGCTTCCCGGCCCTGGCCTGGGCCGTTAAATCCCGGCTGAAATTGTCCAGCATGGGAGTGCCGCTGCGGCCCCGGGCTCCTTTGCCGGCGTGAATCTCTTCCCTTCCCGCAGGCACATCCTCCCCCATGGCAGACAGTACCTCCAGATACAGCTTCTGGATGCTGACTCCCAGGGTATTTAACAGTCTGGCTGCCACACAGTCGCTTTCCCGGATCATGGCAATCAGAATATGCTCGGTCCCGATCAGGGGTGCCTTGAACCGCACCGCCTCCCGGTAGCTGTTCTCCAGCACCCGGCGGGCGCTGGGGCTGTAGTCCCCCTGCTCGGCCAGCCGCACCGGCTGGTTGGGAGAGATCAGCTGGCTCACCAGCTCCGCCACCTTGTCGGCCCGGACTCCATTGGCTTCCAGCACCTTGCCGGCTACACCGTCCTCCTCCTCAATCAGTCCGATCAGCAGATGCTCGGTTCCCACATAGCTGTGGCCCAGGCTCTCCGCTGCCTCCGCAGCAAGGCTGATGGCTTCCCTGGCTGCTTCCGTAAAACGGTCTATCATTACCAAATTCCTCCTTGAATTTCGATTTCATGTCAGAACCGCCCAGATGACCCGTTACCCCTGTCACCATAGCTTCCGGACAGGCTGTTATGGTGATACCGTAACCGGTCCGGCAGTTCCCGGCAGCTTCCTTATACCAGATCCGGCAGCTCCGACCGGAGATAGGAAGCCCTGGCCACATCCAGCTCCTCCTTGCCCAGAGGACGGTCCGACAGCTTTTGCAGGTTGGCCGGCTGGATTCCCAGCATCAGCCGGTAGACTGCGCAGGGCTCCTTTGTCTCCAGAAGCCCGTCGTTGATCCCGGACATAAGCTGGGACAGGAAGGTCATGGCATCCCTGGCAGACAGGCGTCTGGCATACTTTAACACACCGTAGGACTTGTACGCCTCATCCTGGCATTCCAGCCGGTGCTTCTTTAAGGCCATGGCCCGGACCTGCCGCTCCTGGTTCAGAAGCTGGGTGGCCACCCGTCCTACCAGGTCCACAATCTCCTTCTCCGTCAGCCCCAGGGTCTTCTGGTTGGCCACCTGGAAAAGAGCCCCGTAGTTCTCGCTGCCTTCCCCGTATACCCCCTTTACCGAAGCGCCGAAACGCCCCATCTCCGACACCAGGCCCGTAAACTTCTTGCCCATGGAAAGGTTGGGCAGATGCAGCACCACAGAGGCACGCATACCGGTTCCCATGTTGGTGGGGAAGGAAGTCAGGTATCCGTATTTTTTGTCAAATGCATAGGAAAACCGCTGGTTTACATAATCATCCAGCTTATCCCCTTGTTTCCACAGGGCTTCCAGATTCAGGCCCGGAGACAGAAGCTGGATACGGATGTGGTCCGTACCGTTGAGCACAATGCTGGTATCCTCCTCCTGGGACAGAATCACGCCCGCAGGCCGCTTTCCGGATGCAATGGTGGAATTAAAAATACGCCGCTCCCTGAGAGCCTTCCGGTCCAGTTCGCTGAGCTCATCCAGAAATGCATATTCATACTGCTTCCCGTCAAAGTTCCCCAGGTCCTTAAGCCCCTGCTCCAGCCTGCGGACCATCTCCAGCCCCTCCTTCTGGGTCAGCCGGGAGGGAAATGCATACCGGTCCCAGTTGCGCACCAGCCGCACCCGGCTGCTGATGGCCCCGGGATGTTCCTGATCTACATATTCAAACCACTTCATCCTGTCTCCTGTTCCTTTCTCAGACTCCGGATCTGGTCCCGGTATCCGGCGGCTGCCTCGTATTCTTCCTTGGCTATGGCCTCTTTCAGTCTGGCCTCAAGAATCCGCAGCCGCTCCCCGGAATGGACCTGGTCTTCCTCCCCGGTCTGCCCGGTACCAGGCTCCCCGGAAAGAGCCTCTGCCGAAAAATGGTCCCCGGCCCTGGGGATATGGTATCTGGGTTCCTTTCCCTTATGGGTATCATTCCCCTGAAGCTGCTTGATATTATCACTGATGAGAATATCAAAGACCCCGTAGCAGTCGGCACATCCGAAGCGGCTGTTCTTGATAAACTCCTCATAACTGGTGCCGCAGGTAGGGCAGACCACCTGGTGGGTCTTCTCGTGTTCCTGGCTTTCCCCCACTCCCAGAAGGCCGGACAGCAGCTTTCCAAGAGGAAAATCGCTGTCAAATATAGCGGAATAAGGACCAAAATCCATCTCTTTGGCACACTGGGCACAGAAATTGTGCTCGGTCCTTACTCCGTTGATGACTTCCGTATACTGAATATTGGCTTCCCTGATCTTACAACGTTCGCACAGCATAACCATCCTCCGACATTCTCTATATATCCGCTTATTCTCTGCACTTTCCGGCATAATAATCGTAGATGACATCTACCAGATCATGAACTTCTTCCCTTGTGATATTTTTACAGATGCCCCTGGCCAGAATCACCGACAGCTCTTCCTGGAGCTGCCTGGTAGCCTCCAGCTTATCCACATCCAGGGCAATGACCGCCCCTCTGCGGCGGTCCAGCTTGATGAATCCTTCCTGCTTCAAAACAGAATATGCTTTATTTACCGTATGCATGTTAATGCCGATACTTTCCGCCAGCTGCCGGACCGATGGCAGCGAATCCCCCTCGCGAATCCGCTCCTGGGCAATTCCCACGATAATCTGATTCCTGAGCTGGATGTAGAATGCCTCATCACTTTCAAAATCAATTGACCAAATCATCCTCCCACCATCTTTCGTCTGTTATATGGTTAGTATAACAATTTTACCTCAAACAAATAGTAAAGTCAACAACTTGTTACAGTTCACAGGGCGGGGAAAACTGGACAAAAACAGACGTCAAGCTGGCTTG
>CAJTOV010000234.1 GCA_910577765.1 uncultured Lachnospiraceae bacterium | reverse complement strand
CCGATGCTTCTTGTCCGGCATAGCCGGACAAGAAGATGCCCCCGTGAATAGTAACTGCCAGGGAACGAAGCAGAATCCACCCAGATAACATCTTGAATCATTTGAAAAAATGTTATATAATGACAAAAGTTCCTATTTCCTCCAGAACTGTAACCGTCCAGACAATCTCAATGGACGGAGGGAGGAAACGGGATTGGCCAGAACCGGGAGGTCCGGGCATAGTGTCAACTAGACCCATTTACTTTCAGTCAAATGAGTCAGTACACCAGGCAAGGCGATACAAAAGCCGGGAACATGTTTTAATAATAGGAAAGGAGAGCCTGCTGGACATCAAACCGGAAAAAGGGGAACAGGACAGCCGCGTTGCAGAACGGATGGCCTATAGTTGGACGGCAGAACGGCAGAAGGTCACATGAGTACTCAGTTTGTATGGAAAGAAGAGTTTAATATCGGGGTGGATATTATCGACCAGGAGCACCAGCAGCTTTTTGAAGGGATCAACAACCTGTTCCTTCTGACACAGAAAAAAAGCGGGTGGCTTGGCGGAAAGAACAGCCGCAAGGCCTGCCGGAAAGGGGTTGAGCTGTTCAAGGAACATGCGCTAAAGCATTTTGCGGATGAAGAGCGGTACATGGCCTCGGTTGATTACGGTGGTCTAAAGCAGCACAGCCGCTTGCATAAGGGATTCCGGGAAAATACCCTGCCGGCGCTGGAGCGGGAGCTGGAGCAGGCAGACTATTCGCCGGAAGCCATTGACCATTTCCTGGGGGTCTGTGCCGGATGGCTGATCGGACATACCACCATGGAGGATCAGGCGATTACAGGAAAGCAGGGCAGTGTGTGGGTAGATCTTCTGGAGGATGGAGCGCTTACGTCTGTAAAGAAGGCCATTTCCCATGTGATGTACCAGATATTTCTTGTAAAACCGGAGATGATCAGCGATGCCTACAACGGGGAAAAATTCGGAACCGGCATCTATTACCGTCTGGTCTACGAAACCGGTCAGAAGGGAGAGACCCAGGAGATTCTGCTGGCATTTGAGGAAAAGCTTTTACTGAGAACCATCGGAGAGGTTGTGGGAAACAAGTCCGGCAAGCTGAGCACGGCACTGCTCCACAATGCCAGATATACCATGCAGCGGTTTGCAGGACGTATTATGAAGGTTCTCCAGAAAGGAGATTCCTGCACCATGAAGGAGGAGGATCTTCTCTCTTACCAGCAGTTCAAGAAGGTATTTGAAGACCGGAAGCGGATAGCCAGCCTGCTGTTCGATACCGGGGAGGGATATTTTGCCTGCAGCATTCTGACACCGGACCAGGTTCAGGAATCGCCGGGAACACCCATCAACCAGGAGAATGCCCTGGACCAGGTGGCCAGTTATCTGAAAGAGTATGAGGAAACCCAGGCACAGCCTTCCAGGAAGAAGGTGCTGGTGGTGGATGATTCCGCCACCATGCGGCAGGGGCTTAAGAATCTGCTGGGCTGGGATTACGAGGTTTCCACGGCTGACAACGGCCTGGCAGCGATCCGTACCATCACCCTTAACCGGCCGGACCTGATTCTGCTGGATTATGATATGCCCATCTGCAACGGAAAACAGACATTGGAGCTGCTTCGTTCCGAGACCCATTCGGAAGATATTCCGGTGATTTTCCTGACGGCCAGGGATGATGCGGACAGTGTAAGAGGAGTTCTGGCCTTAAGGCCGTCGGGATATATGTTGAAAACTCTGGGTCACGCGGAAATCAAGGCCAGAGTTGACGGCTTTTTTGAGAAGAACCCGTAGGACCGCGGATGCCTGGGAGAAGGGAGAAGCGTATATGAATTTTTCTTATGGATATGGAAATGAAACACGTACATTTCAGGTTCCGGACCGGAATCTGCTTTGTGAGGTGACCCAGAACCAGGTGGAGGTGGCCAGTACCGGGGCAGAGGCGGTCCGGGAGGCTCTGAAATCTCCGATTGGCACAAAACGGCTTGGGGAGCTGGTCAGGCCCGGCCAGAAGATTGCCGTCATCACCAGCGATATCACCCGCCCCTGCCCCTCCCATGTGATTCTGCCGGAGCTGTTGCGGGAGCTGTCGAAAGCCGGGGTCCGGGATGAGGATATCACGGTGGTATTTGCCCTGGGAAGCCACCGGGTGCATACACAGGAGGAGCAGATGCGGCTGGTAGGCCGGGAGGTCTTTGACCGGGTGCGGTGTGTGGACGCGGCCAGAGAGGACTTTGTCCATGTGGGCGTTACCAGGGCCGGAACCCCGGTGGATATTGACCCGGTGGTGGCCGGGGCAGATGTGCGGATCTGTGTGGGCAATATCGAGTTCCACTATTTTGCCGGCTACAGCGGCGGGGCCAAGGCCATCATGCCAGGGGTTTCCACCCGGGATGCCATCCAGAAGAACCACAGCAAAATGGTCCTGGATGCGGCCAGGGCCGGAAACCTGCTGGAGAATCCCCTGCGCCAGGATATTGAGGAAGCAGCGGCCATGGTGGGGGTGGACTTTATCCTGAATGTGGTGCTGGATGAGGAGAAGAAGATTGTAAAGGCAGTTGCAGGGGACCTCCGCAGGGCCCATGAGGCAGGCTGTGCATTTCTGGACCAGCTTTACAAGATCCGGATTCCGGCCCGGGCGGACATTGTGGTCACTACCCCCGGCGGGTTTCCCAAGGACATAAACCTTTACCAGGCCCAGAAGGCTCTGGACAATGCCAAGCATGCGGTCCGTGACGGGGGCATCATCATCCTGGCAGCTTCCTGCCGGGAGGGACTGGGGGAAAAGGTCTTTGAACAATGGATGCTGGACAGCCCGTCCCCGGAAGCCATGATTGAACGGATCGGCCGGGACTTCCAGCTGGGAGGACACAAGGCCGCCGCCATCAGTATGGTGCTGAAACGGTGCCGGATTCTGCTGGTGTCGGACCTGGAGGATGGGTTTGTGAGAAATATCTTCCTGGAGCCGTTTCCAACCGTGGATGCGGCCCTTCAGGAGGCGTTTTCCAGTCTGGGGGAGGACAGGCGTGTGATCTTTATGCCTCATGGCGGGTCGGTGCTGCCCCAGGTACAGCCTGCAAATCAATAAAAAAGGACGCCAGTATGATACCAAATACAATCATTGATATGAAACTGACCGGCGCCAGAATCCGGCAGCTTGTTATGGAAGCCGGATACGACGTAAAAACCATTCAGCGGCTTCTCCACTTATCCTGCCCTCAGCCGGTGTACCGCTGGTTCAAGGGGCAGGTGCTGCCTACGGTGGATCATCTGCTTGCTTTAAGTAGGCTTTTGGGAGTACATATGGAGGAACTGCTTGTGTGTGACAGCGGCAGGATGAGCCGGGAGGATCTGTGCAGCGCAAGGCTCAATGCTTATTGCAGCCGGATCTGGAGGATGGCTGCGTGAGAATACCAGAGAAAGGGAGCACAAAGTGCGGAGCAATCCGGTATCAAAGGGGGCAAAATACCTTTTGACCCCAACATCTTTGGTAATCACATATTCAGGAAAGGCATCCTATGAATTATACACATATTCCGGA
>CAJTOV010000233.1 GCA_910577765.1 uncultured Lachnospiraceae bacterium | reverse complement strand
AAGCCAGCTTGACGTCTGTTTTCGTCCAGTTTTCCCCGCCCCGTGAACTGTAACGGTCACTCCGCCAGCTTTTCCCATTTCTCGTAGAGCGGTTCCAGCTGGTTCTGGATGCTTTCTTTTTCCTTGTTCAGTTCCACCAGCTTTTCCACATTGGTGTAGATATCTTCCTGGAGCAGCAGGGCGTCGATCTGGCTGTCCCGGGTCTCCAGGCTGTGGATCTGGTCCTCCACCTTCTTTAAGTCGTTCTGGCGTTTGCGGATGCGGGCCTGCTCCTCCTTCTTTGCCATCCAGTCCAGCTTCACGCCGGAGGCGCCCTGGGCCGGGGAGGCAGAGGCCTCCTGGGGCCGGGACCAGGAAGGAGGAGCCGCGGCGCCGGCTTTGCCGGATATGGCAGGAGAGCCGGCTTCCGGGGCGGTTCTGTCACCGGAAGCGGAGGCATTTTCCCGGGCAACGGCTCCCGGGGTTTTAGAGGCGCCGGGGACATAGAGGCTGTTCATCAGCTCCTTCTTCTCCAGATAGTAGTCATAGTTGCCGATATAGTTGATCAGGGTCTGGCCTGTAAGCTCCAGAATGCGGGTAGCGGTCTGGTTGATAAAATACCGGTCATGGGACACGTACAGGACGGTTCCCGTATAATTGCGCAGGGCCTGCTCCAGAATCTCCTTGGAGGTAATGTCCAGGTGGTTGGTAGGCTCGTCCAGGATCAGGAAATTGGCTTCGGAGAGCATCAGCTTGGCCAGGGATACCCGGCCCCGCTCGCCGCCGCTTAAGTCGGAGATCCGTTTGAACACGTCGTCCCCGGTGAAGAGGAAGGAGGCCAGGAGATTGCGGACTTTTGTATTGTTTAAGCCCGGGTAGGCATCCTGGACTTCCTCAAAGACGGTTTTCTCCATGTTCAGCACATGGTGCTCCTGGTCGTAATAGCCGATATGGACCCTGCTGCCTAAGAAGATGGTGCCGCTGTCTGCCGGCAGAAGCCCGTTGATCAGTTTCAGGATGGTGGTCTTGCCGGTGCCGTTGTTGCCGATGATGGCCACCCGTTCCCCACGGCGGACATCAATGTCCAGGTGGGAAAACAGGTGCAGGGAACCGAAGGATTTGCTTAAATCCCGGATGGTAAGGACGTCGTTGCCGCTGGTGATATTGGGCTCCAGCTCAATGTGCATCTCGTCGTGGACTTCCATGGGCTTTTCCAGAACCTCCATCTTTGCCAGCATTTTCTCCCGGCTTTCCGCCCGCTTGATGGACTTTTCCCGGTTGAAGGATTTCAGCCTGGCAATGACCTCCTCCTGGTGTCTGATCTCCTGCTGCTGGTTTAAATAGGCCTTCATCCGGGCAGCCCGGACCATAGCTTTCTTCCGGCTGTAGGCAGTGTAATTGCCCAGGTATACGGAACCCTGTCCAAACTCCAGCTCCACAATCTTACTGACCACCCGGTTGAGGAAATACCGGTCATGGGCCACGATGATGACGGCTCCGCTGTAGTTAAGCAGATAGGTCTCCAGCCAGGTGATGGACTCCATGTCCAGGTGGTTGGTGGGCTCGTCCAGAAGGATTATATCCGGACGGGACAGAAGGAGACGGCCCAGGGCCACCCGGGTCTTCTGGCCCCCGGACAGGGTGGAAACCTGCTTGTCAAATTCTTCCTCCGTAAAGCCCAGGCCTTTTAAGACACCGGCTACCTCGCTCTGCCAGGCGTAGCCGTTCTCCCGGTCAAAGGTGTGGCTGAGCCGGTCGTAGGCAGCCAGCATCTGTTCCAGCTCCTGGCCCTGGGCGTCCTTCATCTGAAGCTCCAGGGAGCGGATCTGCTGTTCCATCTCAATCACCGGCCGTTTGACTTCCTTAAGCTCTTCATAGATGGAACGGCTGCTGTCTAAGTCCTGGTGCTGGGCCAGATAGCCCAGGGTCTTTCCTTTGGCCAGGGTTACCTCCCCTTCATCGGCAGCCAGTTCCCCTACAATGATTTTAAGCAGGGTGGATTTGCCGGCTCCGTTGATGCCTACAATGGCCGCCTTTTCCTGGTCTTCTATATGAAAGGATACCTGGGACAGAATCTGGTCTGTGCCGAAGGCCTTGCTGATATGACTGCATGATAAAATCATAAATTTCTCCATTCTGCCGCCTGGAGCGGCCTGTGTGTGATAAGAGTATAATATAAATTGCCAAATTTTTCAACACCAGGAACGAGGGCTTTGGAGGGCCAGGAAGCATCGGGCGGACGCCCGATGCTTCTTGGCCGGCATAGCCGGACAAGAAGATGCCCCCATGAACAGTTACACAGTAACTGTTTGACAAGTGTGTTTTTCAACGCTATAATGAGTAATAGTAAGATTTGGTAACCGTCGGGACGGCAGCAGGTGGGCCGTCTTAATGGTTACAAGATTTGAAAGGTGTGAGTAAAATATGGAAGAGAGAGTCATATCCAGGGCGGTCATCACAAGGCTGCCCAGATATTACCGCTACCTGGGGGAACTGCTGGAATCGGGAGTGGAGCGGATTTCCTCCAATGAGTTAAGCAGCCGTATGCGGGTGACCGCCTCCCAGATCCGTCAGGACCTGAATAACTTTGGTGGGTTTGGGCAGCAGGGATATGGGTATAATGTGAAGTATCTGTACACAGAGATCGGCAAGATTCTTGGGATTGACCGCCAGCACAATCTGATCATTATCGGCGCTGGAAATCTGGGTCAGGCCATTGCCAATTATGCCAATTTTGAGAAGCGGGGCTTTGTGATCAAGGGCATGTTCGATATCAATCCCCGCCTGATCGGTCTGGTGGTCCGGGGGATCGAGATCCGGGGAGTGGAGGATCTGGAACAGTTTATTGCGGATAATGATGTGCAGATGGCAGCCCTGACCATTCCCAAGACCAAGGCGCCGGAGATCGCAGACCGGCTGGTTCATGCAGGGATCAAGGCCATCTGGAATTTCGCCCATGTGGACTTAAATGTTCCGGAGGATGTGGTGGTAGAGAATGTGCATCTGTCCGAGAGTCTGATGCGTCTGTCCTACCGTGTGTGCAGCATGCAGGACAAGAAGCGGGAGCAGATGGAAAAAAAGCATAACTGAGTGTTTGCAGTCATGCCGGCAGCCGGCGGGAGAATCTCCCCGGATGCCGGCATCTTCCTGTCTGGGAGCTGGGGACAGCAGGAGGAAGATGAAGGCAAGGGAGGTAAGGCAGATGAAGTATGTAGTGACAGGAAGCCAGATGAAGGCCGTGGACCAGGACACCATAGAGCGGATCAAAATCCCCTCCCTGGTGCTTATGGAGCGGGCGGCCCTGGCAGTGGCGGAGGCCGTGGAGGAGCTGGCGGCGCCGGCTCCGTCGGAGAGGCAGACAGCATGGCCGGGGCCGGCAGGGAAGCAGGCAGCGGCCCGGAACCCGGAAAAGCCGGCCCCGGGTCTCCGGCGGATTCTGGCCGTGTGCGGCACCGGGAACAACGGGGCCGACGGCATTGCAGCCGGAAGAATCCTCTGGAACCGGGGATATGATGTGGCCGTGCTTCTGGCCGGGGACCCGGACCATGCCACCGGGGAGCACAGACTCC
>CAJTOV010000232.1 GCA_910577765.1 uncultured Lachnospiraceae bacterium | reverse complement strand
AGCCAGCTTGACGTCTGTTTTCGTCCAGTTTTCCCGCCCTGCAAACGATAAGAGAATTAAAGCATCCCTATGGCTTCCCGGATATTGCTGACTCCCCGCAGGGCAATCCGGTCTGTCCGCTTCATCTTGTCCAGGCACACCTGGGGCAGGATGCAGGTTTCAAAGCCCAGCTTGGCTGCCTCGTTGACCCGCTGTTCTGCCATGGACACGGCCCGGATCTCTCCGGACAGTCCCACCTCTCCGAAAATGATGGTTCTGGGATTCACGGCCCGGTCCTTCATGCTGGATACCAGGGCCATGACTATGGCCAGGTCCAGGGCCGGTTCGTTCATCCTGACACCTCCGGCAATATTCACATAGGCATCATACCGGGACATCTCATAGTGGCACCGCTTCTCCAGCACTGCCATGAGAAGATTCACCCGGTTATAATCGGTGCCTGCGGCAGTTCTTCTGGGGGTTCCGTAACTGGTCTGGGCCAGCAGGGCCTGCACCTCCAGCAGAATGGGCCTGGTGCCCTCAATGGAGCAGGCCACCACGGCCCCGGAGGCCTCCTCCGGCCTGCCGCTTAACAGGTACTCGGACGGATTCTCCACCTCCACCAGGCCTTTCTCCTGCATCTCAAAGACACCGATCTCATTGGTGGAACCGAACCGGTTCTTCACGCCTCTGAGAATCCGGTAGGAGGCATTGCGCTCCCCCTCAAAGTACAGTACCGTGTCCACCATATGTTCCAGAACCCTGGGGCCTGCCACTACCCCTTCCTTGGTCACATGGCCGATAATAAAGACCGTAATCCCCATGCCCTTGGCAATCTGCATCAGGATGTTGGTGGATTCCCGTACCTGGCTGACGCTTCCCGGTGCCGAGGCGATATCCTCCCGGTACATGGTCTGGATGGAGTCAATGATCACCATCTCCGGGCTCATCTCCCGGATAGCGTCCCCCACTGCATCCAGACTGGTCTCACACAGGAAATACAGCTCCCCGGAAATCTCCCCGATCCGGCCGGCCCTAAGCTTGATTTGCCTTAAGGACTCCTCCCCGGATATGTACAGCACCTTATGGCCTGTCCCGGCCAGATTGCGGCACACCTGCAAAAGCAGGGTGGACTTGCCGATCCCCGGGTCTCCGCCTACTAAAACCAGGGAACCGGCCACAATACCGCTTCCCAGCACCCGGTCCAGCTCCCTGTATCCGGTGGATACCCGCTCCTGCTCTCCCAGGGATACCTCCGAAAGCTTCACCGGCTTCCCATTCCTTCGCTCCGTTCCCCCGGTAACAGCCGCATACCTGGAGGAGGAGCCTTTTGCAACCGGCTCCTCCACCATGGTATTCCATTCCCGGCAGGCAGGGCACTGGCCCATCCACTTGGCAGATTCATATCCGCACTCCTTGCAGAAAAATGCGGTTGCCTTCGCCTTCGCCATATGTAGTCCTGCTCCTTATATTACCGTTTTACCACACGTACCTGGCATGCCATTCCCTCGCTGAGCTCCACACTGAGAACCAGCTTGCCGCTCATGTTGGTCTTCATGCCGCCTACCGCCGCATCATTGACAAACACTTCATACTCCGTATCATCGTCCAGCTGGATGGTGATCTGGGCATCCTTATCCCCCTCCACCGAGAAGGTGACACCGTCATTGGTCACGGCAAAGTTCTCCACTGCGGTTCCCGGAACCGACTCATATACAAAAGAACCATTCCGTTCCAGCTTGGTGATCTCATAGAATGTTTTGATCTTGTACAGATCTCCTGCATGCTCATAGTCCTGAAGCTTTGACTTTTTGTCCAGCTTATAATTGCCAAAACTGATACTTCCGTCTGATTCAGAACGGATTAATGATTCTACTACCGGCATAGTTTTGTCCTCCTGATTGTTGTAAGCCGCCAAAAGCAGCCTTCTGCACTGCTGGTTGTTGCCGACACTTCTGGAAGTGTCTATGGTCAGTATAGCATGTCATAAAAAAAATATCCAGACCTATTGAAGGGTTTCTAAATCCGTTCCCATTCGCCAGGTACCCGTGGACAGGAACTTCGCTGGTTCGTGATTCCCTTAAAGCCGGCAGATACCAGCTCTGGAAAAGTCTTCCAGAGCGTACCTTCCGGAATCTCACCCTGCCAACTGTAACAAATACCTTCCACACCCTGCTTTCCACCCCGGATTATCCCTGAACCAGTTCCGTTTCCGCAAACGTAAGTCCCTCACTGTCCCGGTCCACGCTGACCCTGCCTCCGGCCTTCACATGGCCCTCCAGAATCTCCTCCGCCAGCTTATCCTCCAGATGGGTCTGGATCGCCCTGCGCAGGGGTCTGGCGCCGTACTTTTCGTCATAGCCCTTCTCCACCAGGAAGGCCCTGGCCGCATCGGTCACCTCCAGCCTTAAGTCCATCTGCCGGGCAGTCCGCTTGGCAATGGTTCCCAGCATGATGGAGACGATCTCCTTCATGTTCTCCTGGTTTAAGGGATGGAAGACCATGATCTCGTCGATCCGGTTCAAAAACTCCGGCTTAAACAGCCGCCTGACCTCCTCCATGACCCGGTCCTTCATGAACTTATACCGTTCCTTCTCGTCGGTGGCCGAGGCAAAGCCCAGGCGTTTGGGAGAGATAATATTCTCCGCTCCCGCGTTGGAGGTCATGATCAGGATGGTGTTCTTAAAGTCGATCTTCCGGCCCTGGGCGTCGGTCACATGGCCGTCATCCAGCACCTGGAGCAGAATGTTGAACACGTCCGGGTGGGCCTTCTCGATCTCGTCAAAAAGAATCACCGAATAGGGATTGCGGCGGACCTTCTCGCTAAGCTGTCCCCCCTCCTCATACCCTACATATCCTGGCGGAGAACCGATCATCTTTGACACGCTGTGCTTCTCCATATACTCGGACATGTCCACCCGGATCAGGGCGCTCTCGGTGCCGAACATAGCCTCGGCCAGAGCCTTGCACAGCTCGGTCTTGCCTACACCGGTGGGCCCTAAGAACAGGAAGGACCCTATGGGGCGCCTGGGATCCTTAAGCCCCACACGGCCCCGGCGGATGGCACGGGCCACGGCAGTAACTGCCTCCTCCTGGCCTACTACCCGGCCATGAAGAATAGACTCCAGCTTTTTCAGCCGCTCCGTCTCTTCCTCCTCCAGCTTGCGCACCGGAATCTTAGTCCAGCCGGACACCACGTCTGCGATCTCGCCTTCCCCTACCACCAGCTTCCGGGAAGTCTTCTCCTTCTGCCACCGGGTGCGGATCTTCTGGATCTTCTCCCGCTTCTTCTCCTGCTTCCGCTTGATCTCCCCGGCCCGCTCATAGGCCTCGGCTTTGATGGCATTCTCCTTCTGCTGCTCCAGGGCGGCAATATCCTGCTCCAGGTCCCGGATCTCCGCCGGCTCCACATAGGTAGTGAGACGGACCTTGGAAGCCGCCTCATCAATCAGGTCTATGGCCTTGTCCGGCAGAAAACGGTCATTGATATACCGGGCAGACAGCCTGACCGCAGCCGTCAGGGCCTGGTCATTGATGGTAACCTTATGGTGCTCCTCGTATTTGGGACGCAGACCCTTAAGGATACTGACGGACAGCTCTTCCCCCGGCTCCTCCACGGTCACTGGCTGGAACCGGCGCTCCAGAGCCGCGTCCTTCTCAATATACTTC
>CAJTOV010000231.1 GCA_910577765.1 uncultured Lachnospiraceae bacterium | reverse complement strand
GAAAACTGGACAAAAATAGTCTTACAAGCCAGCTTGGCGTCTGTTTTCGTCCAGTTTTCCCCGCCCCATGAACTGTAACAATTATTAGGAAATGGGGGATTGTTGCGTGATTCAGAAAGGAACTCATATGGTTTTAAAGGCAGAATCCTTTGTGGCAGGATTTCTGCTGTGTATGATCTCGACTCTGGTCTTTATCTCTGCGGTTGCAAGAACCGTCGGGCATCCCATTAACTGGGCCCAGGATATCTCACTGCTGGCCTTTGCCTGGCTGACATTCATCGGTGCGGATATTGTGGCGAAGACGGGAAATCTGATCCGGATTGATATGCTGGAGAAGCATTTTCCAAAGCCGGTACGCAAGCTGCTGACCCTGGTGTTCGATGTGGCCATGCTCCTGTTTTTGCTGATCCTGATTGTCTATGGGTTTATGCTGGTGTCCCAGAGCTGGTACCGGAGCTTTAACACACTAAAACTCAGCTATGCCTGGTGTACCCTGGCGGTTCCCATGGGGTCTGCACTGCTGCTGGTTTCCATTGGGGAAAAGCTGGTGAGAGATCTGACGGCACCGGCTGTGAAATGGGGGGAGGAGAAGGAATGTTAGGCGCAATTGGATTTTTCCTGGTGATTTTATTTTTGGGAATGCCGGTGGCATTTGCCATTGCAGTGGCAGGATTCGCATTCTTTCTGACCAGGCCGGAGATTCCGTGGACAATCCTGGTACAGCGGTCTCTTTCCACGACCCAGTCCTTTACCATGCTGGCAATCCCGCTGTTCATCTTTGCGGGAAATCTGATGAATCATACGGGGATTACCTCCAGGCTGGTGAAGCTGGCCAATGTGCTGACCGGCCATATGTACGGGTCCATCGGGCAGGTATCCGTGGTACTTTCCACACTCATGGGCGGGGTATCCGGCTCTGCTGTAGCGGACGCGGCCATGGAATGCCGGATTCTGGGGCCGGAGATGACAAAGCGGGGCTATGCCCCGGGCTGGGCGGCCGCAGTGAACTGCTTGTCAGGGCTGATCGTGGCTACCATTCCTCCTTCCATGGGGCTGATCCTATATGGAACTGTGGGAGAAATCTCCATCGGGCGTCTGTTCATTGCCGGATTTGTACCAGGTGCCATGATGTGTGTTCTGATGATGACAGCCACCTCCTGGTCTGCCCGGCATTATGGTTATCAGCCGGATCATGAGAAGCCTTCGTCTCTTTCCCAGATTGGGGCGGCCTGCCTGGAGAGTATCTGGGCCCTGCTGTTTCCGGTGCTTCTGATTGTGTTTATCCGTTTTGGCGTTATGACCCCTTCTGAGTCAGGAGCATTTGCCGTATTCTATGCACTGTTTGTGGGGGTATTCATCTACAAGGAACTGAACTGGAAGACATTTGTCCAGTGCCTGGTCAGCAGCGTAAAGGATCTGTCCGTGACAACCATGATCCTGGCATTTTCCGGAATCTTCAGTTATGGGGTGGTCTTTGACCAGCTTCCGGCCACCCTGACCAATATACTGGTGGCAGTGACCGACAACCGGTACATCCTGCTTTTCCTGATCCTGCTGATGCTGACGGTGTTTGGTATGTTTATGGAGACTACCGTGATTACACTGATCTGTACACCGATTCTTGTTCCGCTGATTCAGCAGTACGGAATTGATCCGGTGCATTTCGGAATTATCATGATGACCGTGGTCACCATGGGCTGTTCCACACCGCCGGTAGGAGTTGCGCTGTATACCTGCTCCAATATTATGGGCTGCTCTGTGGAAGAGACTACCCGGTATTCCATGGCCTATTATGCAGCGATCCTTGTGACCCTGCTGGTCTGCATCTTCCTTCCCCAGGTGGTGCTGTTCCTTCCGAATCTGGTGTATGGGGGAGGGGGAATCTGACAGGTATCAGCAAGGCCCTTTCTGACTTGTCTCAGGCGGCAGAGCCATATTCAACAGCACACTGAGGCAGAAACGGTCCCCGGCCTTTTCCGTCATCATGGTACCGTGGTACTGCCTGGCCACGGTCTGGATGTTGGAAAGGCCGGTTCCCATAGGCGGCTGGGGCGTGTCCAGGCAGGTGTTGACAAACTCCAGCATATAGAAATCCCCCTGCCTCTGCCCGGCAATGCGGATGAACGTAGGTCCCGTGACCTCCTGGCAGGCGGCCAGTGCATTGTCCAGTGCATTGGCAAAGATCACGCACAAATCAAAATCATCAATTCCACAAGGGTCAGGCAGAATCAGGCAGGTCTCTGTAACGATGCCGCTGGCTTTTGCCAGCTCCAGTTTCTCCGACAGCAGAATGTCTACCACCGGATTGCCGGTCTGACAGGGAAATGACAGCGCGGCCGAGGTCAGGTCCAGCTTCTCTAAATAGGCCCTGCATTCTTCCGGTCTTCCGCTGTTTAACAGTCCGCTTAAAACCGAAAGATGATTCCGGATATCATGGCGGAATGCCCGGGTCTGTTCATAGCGCATCTGTGCCTGGGCAATGTAGGTTTTCTGGACGTTGACTGCCTGGGTCAGGGAACCCAGGGCCGCCTGGGCCTGGAAACCCCGGCAGATGCATCCGTAGGCATAGAGGGTACACAGAAGGGCAGCCAGTCCCAGAACCTGGAGCAGCAGCAGGGCAGCATGCTTTCCTGACTGGGCCAGGGAGATGGGGAAATCCAGCTGGCTGTAAGCGCTGTGAAGGATATACAGTTCTGCGGCAAAGAAGAACAGCCCGGGAAGCAAAAGCAGTCCCAGAAGGGGTATCTGCCCATAGTCTTTTAAGGGCAGGAATTTCAGCACCGCCATGTAACAGCCGGCACAGATGGCAAAGGCGGCTGCGGTTGCCAGAAGCAGCAGAAGGTACAGCCATGGACTGCCGATCCAGTGGGGGAACAGCACTGCCTCCACCGAGTTGGTGATCCCGAAGGAAAGCTGGGAGATATAGACGGCAAGAATGGAAGCAACCCAGGATACAGACCTGCGGTTCCCCAGGGCAAACCGGTTCATTCCATACAGAACCAGCAGCATCCCGCCGACGGCTGCCATGCCGGGCAGGACAAACCACCACTCCAGGACACCGAGAAGAAGCAGATAAAGGCCAATATGCCAGCCTTTCTCCCCTTTCCCGGTAAGCTGGCCGGAAAAGCGGATGTGAAGAATCCCCTGGCCTATGATACAAAGGCCGTTTAAGCAGATGCTGAAATAATCCATGAGGGAAGGTCCTTTCTTTGTGGGATTTCAATGCCCCGTGAACCAGAGGAAGGGTAGGAAAAACATATTGACTTCACCCTGACAAAATGCTATGATGAACTTGTAATTGAAGAAAGGCGGCGATGTAGCTGCCGCCCTTAGAGGCATGTGATTGCTAATTTAAGCAATCGTTATCCGACCCGTCAGGTGCCGCCAAGCTTGCTGATGGGTCTTTTTCTGAGTGTTCCTTGTGCCGCTTTATGTAAGGTTTACTTTTTTCAGCCAATGTTGCCAGACCTACTAAGATACTTACGATGCGGCTCATGATGTCTCCAGCCTGCCGTCCGTTCTTTATGGAACTTTCAGCAGGTATGACTATTATAAGGGATTTAGAGAGAGAATGGAATACCTGAAAATGTGAAATTTGTCGATATCTCCATACTGGTTACTATTCACGGGGGGGGGGGAATCTTCTTGTCCGGCT
>CAJTOV010000230.1 GCA_910577765.1 uncultured Lachnospiraceae bacterium | reverse complement strand
ATATAGTTGTAAGGTTGGTAGCTCCATTCCATACGGAAAGGAGCCCAATATGGACATTATCAGAGAAGATTATATTTATGCCAGACAGTCCGTTGACCGCAAGGACAGTATCAGTATTGAGAGCCAGATTGACTTTTGCAAGTACGAGCTGAAAGGCGGGAGCTGTAAGGTATTCAAGGATAAAGGCTATTCCGGGAAAAACACGGACAGGCCGGAGTTCCAAAAGCTGCTGGGAGAAATCCGAAAAGGCAGGGTACGGCGGGTAATCGTCTACAAGCTGGACCGGATCAGCCGCTCCATTCTGGATTTTGCGAACATGATGGAGCTGTTTCAAGAGTACGATGTGGAGTTTGTTTCCTCCACCGAGAAATTTGACACCTCGACCCCGATGGGCCGGGCCATGCTGAATATCTGTATCGTATTCGCACAGCTTGAACGTGAGACAATCCAGAAGCGCGTGACAGACGCTTATTACTCCCGGTGCCTGAAAGGCTTTCACATGAGCGGGCAGGCCCCATACGGTTATCAGTTGGAACCGACAGTGGTTGAAGGTATTCGTACAAAGAAGATGGTGGCAGACCCCGAAACCGCTCAATATGTGAAGCTGATGTTTGAGATGTATTCCGAGCCGGAAACGTCCTTCGGGGATATTACCCGTTACTTTGAAGAACAGAATATCAAGGTTTACGGAAAATCCCTGTTCCGCACTTTCCTCTCCCAGCTTTTGAGAAATCCGGTCTATGCACAGGCAGACTTGGAACTCTATGAGTTTTTCAAAAGCCAGGGCGCAGCCATTGTCAATGACGCTTCTGATTTTGCCGGAACCAACGGCTGCTATCTCTATCAGGGCCGGGATGTAAAGGAGGATAAGGACAGGTGCCTGAAAGATCAGATACTTGTGATTGCCCCACATGAAGCACTCATACCATCTGATGTTTGGCTGAAATGCCGGAAGAAGCTAATGACGAATAAGACTTTTCAGCAAGGCCGGAAACCGAAAAACACATGGCTTGCCGGAAAAGTCAAATACGGGCGTTGTGGATATGCCTTGAAAGCAACCCATGTGCCAAACAGTCCGGGATATTTCCGCTGTACAAAACGGACGGAAAATAAGGGCTGTCCGGGATGTGGTAAAATCCATAAGACTGAATTGGAGGAATTTATCTTCAATGCCATGCGGGCAAGGTTTAAGAATTTTCAAGTCCGGCATGACAAAGAGGAAAAAGCAAATCCGAAACTAACCGCCTATCAGATTGAGCTTGCACAGGTCGAAGCTGAAATTGAAAAACTGCTTGATACACTGACCGGAGCCAATGCAACACTGCTTGCCTATGCGAACAAAAAAATTGAAGAACTGGACACTCGCCGCCAGACCATTTCAAAGGCGATTGCAGAATTGTCCGTTGAAACAATGTCTCCCCAGAAGGAACAGGAGCTTTCCTATTATCTTGACCACTGGGACAGCATTGAATTTGACGACAAAAGGAAAGCCGCTGACGGCTTGATTATTTCAATCAAAGCAACCAGCGACCATGTCAAAGTAGAGTGGAAAATCTGAACACTCTGGATTGCGCCACTCTACTTACTTTCAAATCTAACATTTCTTTTTAATCTTGTTTGTACCCCTTGTACACCGATGCTTGTGAATACATTGATTCATCGCGAAATGACAAGCTCCTTTATAGCAAAATTTGTAATTCAGAAAGACAGAATGTATGTGGAAAATGCAAGCCGTGCTTTAAAAGATGGAATGATCACACCCGATAATCTGGAACCAAATCCGAAGAATCCGATTATTGCTGCATTCTTTCGAAATATAGGATATTCCGATCAGCTGGGTTCAGGTGTCCGCAATCTGTTCAAATATACAAATTTTTATTCCGGGAAGAACCCGGAGCTGATAGAGGGCGATATTTTTCGTATTATTGTTCCATTAGATGATGAATATTCTTTTGATTATGAGATTAGCAGTGAAGCCGCTGGCGAATTTACCGGAAGGGACACATTAAAAACTACCCAAAAAACTACCCAAAAAACTACCCAAAAAACTACCCAAAAAACTACCCATAAGCAGTCAAAAAAACTGACACCTACGGAGAGAAAAATATTAGAGGCGGTCAGAATCAATCCGAATATTACCCAGATACAGCTTGCGGAACAGATTGGAATTACGCGGGACGGAATTCGCTATGCGATCAGGAATCTCAAATCCAAAGGGATTCTGGAGAGAACCGGATCACGGAAAAATGGAAGCTGGATAAGAAGATGCCCCGGTGAAAAGTAATTGTAAAACAAATATTTCCGGGCCTTACCCCCCTTCCTTTCGCCCCGTCACCAGAAATCCCACCGCCACACATGCCGTCACCCCCTCACTGGCAGACTGGCAGATCCAGACAGCTTCCCGTCCGAAAATCAGCGGCAGCAGGGCCATCAGCACCGGAGGCCACAAGAGGCTTCGTGACAGGGAAAGGGCCAGGGCTTTTCTGGTGCAGGCGGTGGACTGCCAGAAGGATACCATGAGAATATTGAACCCTGCCAGGAAAAAGCCGCAGAAATAGGTCATACACCTGCTCTGGGCAAAGGCCACCAGTTCCGGGTCATCCGGCGAGAAGATCCGGAAGAAATCTCCCGCAAACAGGGCGATCAGGCCATAGCTTACGATGCCTGTGGCCAGGAAGATTCCGGTGGCGAACCGCCGCAGGTCCCGGCTCCGCTTCTTTGCCCCTACAGCCATCAGATGGCTGAACACGGGCTGGAGCCCCTCTGCCATTCCCAGAAAAAGGGTCAGAAGGATCAGTACCAGATATCCGATTACCAGGTAGGCTGCCAGTCCGATTTCGCCGTAGCCGTAATGGCTGATGGCAAAGTTGTAGAGAAACGTGATCATGCCGATGGTAAACTCCATAATGAAGGAGGGAAACCCATAGGTCACGATCTGCCTGAAATCCTCCGGGCAGGGGAGGCAGCGGGTAAAATAGAGATTTCCCTTTTTCAGAAGGAAATGGGGCAGCAGGATCAGCACACTGAAAACAGGCCCCAGGGCGGTAGCCATGGCAGCTCCCCGGATACCCAGATTCAGCGGGTACATGAACAGATAGTCCAGGACAATATTGGACGCGGCCCCCAGGATCATGGCACTCATGGCAAGCCTGGGCCGCCCGTCATTGCGGACCATGCCGCCTAAAAGGAAGCTGAACAGCTGGAAGGGGGCAAAAGTAACCATATACCAGAGATAAACCGCCGCCTGGTCCAGAATATCCGGTGTGGCTCCCAGCAGTCTGGCCAGAGGACGGAGAAATCCGTTGCCTGCCACGGCAATCATGATACCGGCGGCAGCCGTCATCCAGGAGGCAGTGTGAAAGGTCTTCCGGGCAGCAGCCGTCTCCTTCTGGCCCAGGCGGAAGGCGATGATTACACCGGCGCCGGAAGCTGTGGCAATGCCCAGGGAAATCAGAATCTCGATCAGGGGAACTGCCACCGCAGCCGCAGCCATGGCATCCCGGCCTAAACGGTTGCCGATAAAGACACCGTCTACAATGGTATACACAGAGTTAAACAGTAAGCCGATCATCTGGGGAACCGCATACCGGAAGAACAGGGTGTGGGATTTTCCTTCATACATGTCAATATAACCTCCCGAAAAAAATAGACGCCTGTTGTCCATCCCTTCTATGGCCTAACGGAATGGAAACAGGCGCTGCCCGGCGGCAAATAACAGCATGACTATAGCATAAAAGAAGGTAAAAGTCAAATTTTTCCTGCTATCTTCCGGGGCAGGAGGTAACAGTTCGTTACAGTTCACGGGGCGGGGAAAACTGGACGAAAACAGACGTCAAGCTGGCT
>CAJTOV010000229.1 GCA_910577765.1 uncultured Lachnospiraceae bacterium | reverse complement strand
GACGGCCTCCGCCTTGTACTCGTCTTCCATAGCAATCCTCCTTAAATCCTCCCAGTCCTTTGCGGTGATCAGCTTTGCCCAGCGGTAGACCTGGGTCCGCCGTTCCTTCTTACTTGCCTGGTCCAGTCTGTTTAAGTATAGCACGCGCAGGCTCATTTTGTCACTGTATATCAGTTTGGTCTTCACATCCATCAGGCGGATGATGGAGTAAAACCTGGTGGCCTCCGGCAGGTCAACAATTTCTTCAACCGGAATCTCCAGAAGGGCGCTCAAAAGTCCGGTCAGGGCCTTCTTGTTGCGGAAAACCTTTTTAAAGGCAAAATCATTGATAAGCTGTACGTTAAGTGTCAGGTCGCTGTCTGCCAGCATCCGGATTTCTTCCGGCTCCATGCCCGCCCGGAGCAGAATGTTTTTCTCTGTTTCTTGTGTGCGCAGTTGGTTGTTCATTGATAAGATCCCCCTTTGACTGGTATAATCATGACATTTGGAAACACTGGCAGATCTGCCAGAATAAACCAGGAAGGGAATTTCCGGGAAATGTGCATTTCTTTTATCACGAAATAGGGAAATACGCAAGTATTTTTTGTTACAATTCACAGGGCAGGGAGAACTGGACGTAACAGTTTAGATACCCCCTTGAACTGTTACGGAATACGGCCATTTGGAATCGCTTCGCAATGGGCCGTATGCCCGCGACCGCTACGTATTCTTACGGTCAGCGCAGCGAGAGAGCAGGCTTCTTTGAATGGTTGTGATTTTAGACGTTCACTTATTTTATGCTCATGGGTCGTTTTATAAATAAACAATTAAAATATAAATAAAAAATAAATAAAATATAAAATATTTATTGACAAAATTTCCATATATTGGTAAAATATAATCAATCAAACCGATGACGGAATCGCCGGGAAACCGGTCAGATTCCGGGTGTCGGGAGAGTATCTGGGTCAGAATGGGAAACATTGAGGGCAGGATTCATCTAAAGGAGGGATCAGATTTCATTAGGCATCCGATCATGCCAGGGAAGGTGAAATCATGGCCCTTATTTTTTCTTGTTTTTCCGTCCTGGATGGGAAAGTAGTTTTTTTTATAGTTTGTTTTAAAAATTATTGGGAAGGAAGGTGTAGTTTGTATGAAATTTCTTCAAAAACTGGGCAAGGCGCTGATGCTGCCCGTGGCATGTCTGCCTATCTGTGGTATCCTCATGGGCATTGGTTACCTGCTTTGTCCGGCGACCATGCAGGGCGGTGATATCACCGGCTTCAAGGCACTGACAGGTCTGTTCCTGGTGAAGGCAGGCGGTGCATTGATTGACAATATGGCCCTGCTGTTCGTAATCGGTGTAGGTGTGGGCATGTCCAGGGACAATGACGGCACCGGCGGTCTGGCGGCCCTGGCCTCCTGGCTGATGATTACCACCCTGCTGAGTACTGGCGTGGTGACCACCATGATGCCTTCCGTGGCGGACGACGTCAACAAGACACTGGCATTTAGCAAGATTGCCAATCCGTTTATCGGAATCATCGCCGGTATCGTAGGCTCCACCTGTTACAATAAGTTCTACAAGACAGAGCTGCCGGACTGGCTGTCCTTCTTCAGCGGCAAGCGGTGCGTGGCCATTATCGCAGGTGTGGTTTCCATCCTGGTATCCGTGGTACTGCTGTTCGTGTGGCCGGTGATCTTCGGTGTGCTGATCGCTGTAGGCCAGGGCATCGTAGGGATGGGCGCCGTGGGCGCAGGTATCTATGCGTTCCTGAACCGTCTGCTGATTCCTACGGGACTGCACCATGCACTGAACAACGTATTCTGGTTTGATACCATCGGACTTGGCGATCTGTCCCACTTCTGGGCAGGCGATACCTCCGCGGATGTAACCTGGTCCCTGGGTATGTATATGTCCGGTTTCTTCCCCTGCATGATGTTTGGTGTCCCGGGCGCTGCCCTGGCCATGGTCCATTGTGCAAAGGATAACAAGCGGAAGGTGGCATTTGGCCTTCTGTTCTCCGCAGCCGTCTGTTCCTTTGTCTGCGGCGTCACCGAGCCCTTTGAGTTCGGATTTATGTTCCTGGCTCCGGCTCTGTATGTGCTCTATGCACTGTTGTACGGTATTTTCACCGTGATCGTAGCCCTGGTAGGCTTCAGGGCCGGGTTCTCCTTCTCCGGCGGCGCCACGGATGCACTGTTCTCCGCGTCCCTGCCGGCAGCAGCCAATACCTGGATGCTTCTTCCCCTGGGTCTGGCGGCATTTGCTGTCTTCTATGTGGTGTTCCGTTTCGCCATTACGGCCTGGGATCTGAAGACTCCGGGACGGGAGGACGACGATGTGGAGGATGAGATGAACGCGGTTCTTTCCAATGACAACTATGCCCAGGTGGCTTCCGTCATCCTGGAAGGTGTCGGCGGCAAGGACAATGTAGACTCCATCGACAACTGTATTACCAGGCTCCGCCTGGAGGTGAAGGATACTACCCTGGTAGACGAGAAGAAGATCAAATCAGCCGGTGTCTCCGGCGTCATCCGCCCAGGCAAGACCAGCGTCCAGGTGGTAGTCGGCACTAAGGTACAGTTTGTGGCAGATGAGTTTAAGAGGCTTTGCAGATAAACGTGCTTTCAGGCACACTCCAAGGCTGCTGTTGACTCAGAGAAATCCCCGCAATATATGGATGCGATTATCAAAGTATTCGCATTATATATTGCGGGGATTTATTTTCTGCTCTTACAGCATCTCCATATAAGCCAGCAACTGGTCCGCGATCTCCATTCCGATATAGACCAGGGCGCCAAGGATTGCTGCTGCCAGCAGAAGGAACAGAAGCTTGTAGAACATATAAGCTCTTGCAAAGTTCCTCCGGCTGGTATTCTTTTTATTAAAGGCCAGATAAACCAGGTAGAACCATCCGATTATGGGGATATTCATGCACATCAGGGTGAAGAACCACTGGTGGACGGATGCATCCGGGGTCTGGGGGGTGAAGACCTTGAGGCTGGGCCTGCACTTTTTCTTCTTTGGCTTTTTGGCCTTTTTTTCTGTTTCTGCTAAAGAGGTGACCAGTCCGGGAATATTGGCGGCCTCGTCGTCTTTCACCTTGCCGGCAGTAGTCTGGCCGGAACCGGTTTTTCCTGGAGTAGTCTGTGTTGTCTTTGTATTCATGTGGGTGTCTCTCCTATGGAACAGTTCAGGGGGTATCTGAAGGGTTGGTATCGGTTACGCTCTCACTATCGCCTGCTGCTCCGGGGCCTCCGCTGCTGCCTCCGGAGGTGATCACCGGGGAGGGGCCTGCCAGACCGCCGGCACTGGCAGACCATTTGCGCTGTTCCAGATAAAGGACATTTAAGAGCTTCTGCTGCTCCTGGGCGATCCGGGTCTGCTCGGCGGCATTCTGGGAGTCCTCACGGGCCTGGACATTGGCCTGCTGCCTGTTCCATTCCTCCTCTGTGGGCAGGGTGGAGATACGGGTGATGGCGTCATTGAGCCGCTGGGTGTAGGTAGCGGCCTCGGCGTAGGTACGCACCAGGGACAGCTTGTTGATGGTATCCTGCACCATCTGGGCGGCATTGGGAACCTGGTACTGGAGGGCTTCCAGATCCTGAAGGGCAGAGAGGAAGGTGTTCTTGCGGGTCTCCACCTCCAGGGCAGCCCGCTGCTTTACGGCAGCTTCCTCGGCCCGTGCCTGGGCGGCAGCGGCTTCCCTGGCCTTCTGCTGCTCGTAGAGGGCGATGGTCTGCTGCATCTGGCGGATGGTGCCGGAGAACTCCTGGTACCGGGCGTCCACCCGTGACAACAGCTCGCCCCGTTTCTCACCTTCGTCCATAAGATTCAGCCTGGTGATCATGGACTGGTACTGCTGCTTCACCCAGTAGGTGTCCTCCACGGTCTCAA
>CAJTOV010000228.1 GCA_910577765.1 uncultured Lachnospiraceae bacterium | reverse complement strand
GCCAGCCGCCAAAAGACGGTACTTGGGGCGAGTGTCCCCTTGTTCACTGAGGGTATATTTTTCCGTTTTCCAGAATCATTAAATCGATTTCTTTTCCATTGTTATCCCGGTAATAGCAAAGGCGGCTCCGGGTGCTGATTCCCTGATTGGCATAGCTTTTGATGATTTCCGATACTACATAATTTTCAAACATTGCACTGGCCACGGCGGACAATTCCAATGCTCTGGGATTATTCCAGAGGGACAGATAACATGCCAGCCCGGTGTCCATAAAATACAGCTTTGGACGTTTGACGATCCGCTTGATGATATTCCCGGAATAGGGCGGCAATAGGTACACAATCCCGGAGGAGACCAGAATCGAGAGCCATCCATCTGCTGTTTTGCGGTCGATTTCAACATCCTTTGCCATGTCTGCAAGGTTCACCTCCTGGCCGGATCTTGCCGCAGCGCAGGAAATAAATTTCAAAAATTTATTTTCATCCTTTACGGCAACCAGGTCACGGATATCCCGCTCCAGGTAAGTCTGCATATAAGCGCCGAAGTAATCTTCCGGCAGCAGGTCCGGGTCGGTGATCATGGGCGGCATACCGCCGCGGTATATTTTTTCAAAGATTCCGGTGATGGTATCCGCTGACCGGGCCATGGGGATACGGCCAGGCAGAAAGGGGACGGCTGCCAGCAGCATCTGAAGGATTTTTACGATTATCTGCTTTATGGACAGAAAATGGTCAATACGCGGATCTCCACTTATGAGCAGCTGATCAACCAGGCCTTTGAGAATATCGGCGGGGCCTACGGCATCAGCCTGTCCAAGAAATACAGCCATCTCCTGGCCCGCTGTCTGGACATCCAGATGCGGGAGAACCATTTTATCTCCTTGTGGTACAAGAACAATGAGAAGGAAGTGGGCCGTCTTCTGCAGCTCATGTGCCAGAATCTGACGGTAGAAGCACGGATCTCCGCCCAGATTCTGGGACTGATCAAGCAGAATCTGGATGTGGAGGCCAGCAGCTTAAACCACCTGTTCCTGCTCCTTAGCATCAAAAGCCAGAACCAGAAGATTCCGGACAATGGCACAGCCGGTGTAATCTTAAGCCATGGCTATGCCACGGCCACCAGCATCGCAGACGCAGCCAACCAGATCATAGGGCGCAAGGTGTTTGACGCCATTGATATGCCTCTGAATATGAGCAGCCGGGAGCTTGCCGTGACCCTGGAGAAGCATATTGAACGGTATGTAACCTGCCGTGATCTTGTTCTGATGGTGGACATGGGCTCCCTGGAGCAGATTTACGAGGAGGTAAAAGGGCTTGACCGTGTGAATATTGGAATTATTAACAATATATCCACGGCCCTGGCTGTGGATATCGGCATCGGGATCAGCAGCAACATGGAGATGGAAGCAGTGCTGAAACGGGCCAGCGAAAGCAATGTCTGTATGTACCGGGTAATCAGCAACCTGCAGCGGGAGGAGGCCATCCTTTTCAGCGGTGAAAATGGTACGGATACCACAGAGCGCATCCGGGACCTGATTCTGAAAAGCGCAGGCTCCGGTCTTCCATTGCAGCTTATTGTCCATGACTACTACCGTCTGGTGAAAAACGGAAGCCAGGACGGAGTGTTTTCCAAATACAAGGTCAAGGCCATTATCGGACTGTTTAACCCGGAGATCAGGGGAATCCCGTTTATTGCCCTGGAGGATATCATCTCTATGGAAGCAGCAGGCCGGCTGGAGCATATTTTCTCGGAATATCTGGATGAGAAGCAGATGGCAGTTTTTGGCCAGAATCTGGTGAAGAATTTCTCCCTGCAAAATGTGGTGGAGTCTATCACGATTCTCAATCCGGACAAGCTTCTGGACGAGGTGGAACAGTCCGTGTTCCAGCTGCAGCGGATTACCGGAAGGGTTATTGACAGTCGGATTATGATCGGTCTGTATGTGCATCTGTGCTGTCTGGTGGAGCGTCTGGTGACCAAGACCAGTATTGAGTGCTACCAGGGCCTGGAGGAGTTTGAAAGGCAGCATGGGGACTTTATCAGCCAGGTCCGGGAATGCTTCCAGGACATTTCCAGCCATTACCGGGTGGAGCTTCCTGTAAGTGAAATTGCTTATATCTACGATTATATTAATCTCAGCAACAAGCGCAGGGCTGTGGACCAGTCTTTGGGAAACAGCCGCCAGGAAGATGAATAGTAACGGAAACGTCTATAGGCGGAGAACTGCCGGGAGCCTGGGAATATGGGGGATACCTGCCTGGACACAACCGTCCGGATACCGCCTGAACAGGATTATAGAAAAGGAGAAAATGATTATGGGAATTACCCTGGCAAGAATTGACAACCGCCTGCTGCATGGAATCGTGGCCACCCAGTGGGCACCTATCAGTAACTGCACCCGTCTGATGGTAATCGACGACAAGGTGGCTGCGGACCCGGTTCTGGAGGAGAGCATGAAGCTGGCAAGGCCTGTAGGGGTGGCGCTTTCCATCATCAGTGAGGAGACAGCACTGGCCAACCTGTCGGCAAAGAAGTATGAGGGGCAGAAGATCTTTGTGGTCACGAAGAATCCGTCTACACTGCTGAAAGTCCTGCAGACAGGAGAAACGATTCCTAAGATCATCATCGGCGGAACGGTGAGTATTGAGGGAGGCACGGTTCTTTCTTCCCGGGCCATGGCCAGCCAGGAGGATCTGGAAGCCTATAAGGCGATTGCTTCCTATAAGGTTCCTGTGCGGATTCAGTACGTTCCTGCGGATAAGGAAATTCCGCTGGAAAGTGTTGTGGAAATCTGACAGACAGGTCCGGGTGCCATAATGCCGGACCATATAAAAAACAGGAGGAAAATACAGCATGAGTTTTGGACAGATTTTATTATTTACCATATTTGCTGGTATTAAAAAGGTGGACCAGAAAGGTCCCCAGGTAGTGATTCACAATTCCATGTTCTGGGGAATGGTGGTAGGGCTTTGTATGGGAGACTTAAAGACCGGTCTCTTTATAGGCGGTACCTATCAGCTGATGAGCCTGGGTGTGGCAGCCCTGGGCGGAAGCTCGGTTCCGGATTATCAGATCGGCACCATCATTACCACGGCCATTGCCATAAGTTCCGGGGTAGGGATTGAGGCGGGGATGGCCATCGGACTTCCTATCTGTATGCTGTCGGTACAGTTTGACGTGGTAGGCAACATTGTCCATGGCCAGCTGGTCCAGCAGGCAAAAAAATGCTGCCATGCCAGGAATTTCAAGGGAATGAACCTTTGGATCTGGTCCTGCGTGATCGTCACGGCACTGACCACCATGATTCCCACCTTTCTGGGACTTGCGCTGGGAACAGCCCTGGTAGAGCATATTCTGGCCATTGTTCCGGCCTGGTTTACGGCAGGTCTTTCCCTGGCAGGAAAGATCCTTCCTCTCTGCGGACTTGCGGTACTCATGGGCTATATGCCGGTGAAAAAGTATTTTGAGTACATTCTGTTCGGATTTGTCATGTATGCCTATCTGGGGGTTCCGGTGCTGGGTATTGCCATTGTGGCGGTGGGCCTGGCATGGATGCTCTATAAAAATCTGGCCAAAGAGCCTTTGGCAGCTGTGGCGGCAGGAAATGGTGATGTGATTGGAGGGGACGAAGATGAGTGAGAGAAAACCCGTACTGAACAATAAGGATCTGGACCGTGTGGGACGCCGCTGGTATATGGGCGTTGAAAATTACAACTACGAATCCCAGATGGCAGGTTCCGTGGTGTATGCCCTGGAACCGGCATTAAGGAAAATCTACCAGGAGGATGACGAATTTGTAGAGGCCCTGGAAAATCATTTCAACTATTTTAATACCATGATTTAGGTGTCAAAAGGTACATCCTTTTTGAACGATAACTGTTCTTTGAAAA
>CAJTOV010000227.1 GCA_910577765.1 uncultured Lachnospiraceae bacterium | reverse complement strand
GGCCTGCCTCCTGACATTCCTCTCCGGAACCCCCATCCCCTCATATTCTCCTGCTTCGCGCCCTTGGAGAGTACTCCTTTATTCGATGGGCGGCTGCTTCTCTGTAAACTGCTCCATCTTCTCCTTGTGGCTGCGGTAATTCTTGGGACTCAGCTCGAACTTTTTCTTAAATGCTTTGGAAAATGCCAGCGAATCTTCATAGCCCACAGCCGCCGACACCTCTGTCACCGGAAGCTCTGTGGATATCAGCAGATTGGCCGCTTTGTGCAGCCGGAAATCCATCAGGAATTTCTGGGCGGAAAGTCCCAGCTCCTTCTGAAACACATGATTTAAGTACGTGCGGCTGATCCCCACGTAATCCGCGATGTCCGTAACATTGATCCCATAGCTGTGCTTCCACTTTACATAATCAATCGCCTGCTCCACATAGACATTACTGCTGTAATCATAACGGCCGGAGCCGCTTTTCTGGTTGATGTAATCGTGGTTATAATTCTCCACCAGCAGGGCCAGCATCATCATCAGGGCAGAATTCCTCTTTAAATCATTGGAAAAGGAAAGCTGGACCGAGGCAAGAATCGCGTTGATCTGCTCCTCCACCTCATCCCGTTTCTTAAAGGGAAGCACATAGGACTGCTTGGAAAATCCGCAGTTTTTCAGAATCGCCTCCGCGCGGATACCGTCAAAGCCCACCCAGGCATAGGTCCAGGGGTCTTCCGGATCGGCAGCATAACGGATCTCTTCTCCCGGCCGGATCAGAAACATCTGATTGGCCGTAAGAAAATACGTGATCCCATGGATCGTGTATGAACCTTTCCCTTCCAGGACAAAATGGATAATATACTCTTCGCGAATCGAATGCTCAATAGCATGGGTAGGCAGACAATGCTCTAACCCGCAATGGATCAGATAAAGATCCATATAAGTTCCCCTTAGATGTTCCAGACAGCGGAACTGGGCAGAATCCGTATATTTAATATTTTTCATAAAATTGTTTCCTCCAGTTTTTAGCAAGTTTTAACAATCACCGATGACTATGACACTGGAAAACTGATTTTACAATTATTCATATTATACACCATACTGATTCATTTTTCCATATCCTTGTTTATTTTTCCATGTTAAACTTTCAACTTTTATTGTCAGTTATCCATAGACAATATTGTCCTCTTTTTCTATAATATTTTCAAGAAATTAAGTCAATATGACGAACACGGGAGGTAATTACCATGAAAAGACACAACAAATTTCTGGCACTGGGCCTTTGTGCGGCCCTGGCAACAACCACCCTGGCCGGCTGCGGCGGCAGCGCAGGCGGTGGCGGCGGAGACAGCGCCGGCGGCAATGGGGGGGGCGGCGGTGATGCCGGCGGCAAGCTGACCGTAGCCATCTGGGACAACGGACAGCAGCCCGGGCTCCAGGAAATCCTCAATGATTTCACTGCTGCCACCGGTATTGAGACCCAGCTTCAGGTCATTGAGTGGAACAGCTACTGGACCCTTCTGGAAGCAGGCGCTTCCGGCGGTGATATGCCTGACGTTTTCTGGATGCACTCCAACGAAGCCGTGAGATACATGTCCAACGGCATCCTGCTGGATATCACTGACAAGGTCAATGCCAGCGAAACCCTGGAGCTGGATAAGTTCCCGGAGGATCTGAAGAACATGTACACCTATGACGGCAGGATCTACGCCCTTCCCAAGGACATGGATACCGTGGCGATCTGGTACAATAAGGATATGTTCGACGCGGCCGGCATCCCCTATCCGGACGGAAGCTGGACCTGGGATGAGTTCTATGATATTGCAAAACAGCTCACCAAGGACGACGGCAGCCAGTACGGTTTCTGCGCCAATCCTTCCAATGAACAGGATACTTGGATGAACACCGTATACACCCTGGGAGGCTGCGTGCTGAACGAAGAAGGCAAGTCCGGTTTTGACGATCCCAAGACCGTTGCCGCCATGGAGTTCTTTGACAAGCTGGTAAAAGAAACCATGCCTCCGGCATCCACCATGTCAGAGACCGGTACGGACGTACTGTTCGGCTCCGGCAAGATTGCCATGATCAGCCAGGGTTCCTGGATGGTAGCCGCCTTCAAGGACAACGAGTACATTGCCGCACATGCAGACGTGGCAAGACTGCCCAAGGATCCGGAGACCGGCAGAAGCATTTCCCTGTACAACGGACTTGGCTGGTCCGCCTCCGCAGGCACCAAGAACCCGGAAGGCGCTTACAAGCTGATCGAGTGGTTTGCTTCCAAGGATATGCAGCAGAAGCAGGCGGAACTCGGCGTGACCATGGCCGCTTACGAGGGCGTTTCCGATCAGTGGGTCAGCAACACCGACCTGTTCAACTTACAGCCCTATCTGGATGCCATGGATGATGTGGTGTTCCGTCCCGCTACCAAGTCTACCCTGGCCTGGTGGAATCCGATGGTTGAGGAACTGAAAAAGCCCTGGAACGGTGAGGAGGATATGGCTACCGCCTGCGCCAACATCACACAGATCATGAACGAAAAGATTGCAGAGGAAAATTAAAACCTAGCCTATAGTACAATTCCCGCCCGGCCCGGGACAGACTGCTGGAAACTTCCAGGCAGTCTGCCCCGCCGGCGGCAAAGCAAAATCAAAGAAGGGGTGAGCTTGTGAGCACTATTAAAAAAGGAACCAGCCGGGAGCGCAATGAATTTATGTGGGGATGGCTCTTTATCCTTCCCACCATGATCGGACTGATTATTTTAAACATTATCCCGATTTTTCAGACCATCTGGCAGAGCTTTTTCAAGACCGGTGACTTCGGCAGAGGCAACATCTTCATCGGCGCAGAGAACTACATCCGTCTGTTTGGCGACGCCGAGGTATGGCAGTCCGTACTGAACACCTTCAAATACGCCATTGTGGAAGTGCCGTTCTCCATCGCGCTTTCCCTGGTGCTGGCAGTTCTGCTGAACCGGAAAATGAAAGGCGTCTCCACCTATCGTACCATCTTCTTCCTGCCCATGGTAGCAGCTCCTGCTGCAGTAGCTATGGTATGGAGATGGCTGTTCAACACCGAATTCGGTCTCTTAAACCACGTCTTCCATGCCGACATCCAGTGGATTTCGGATCCGAGGATCGCTGTTTTCAGTATCGCTGTGATCGGTATCTGGTCTATCATTGGTTACAACATGGTACTGTTTCTGGCCGGACTTCAGGAGATCCCCCGGGACTATTATGAAGCCGCTGACATTGACGGCGCCAACGGGATCGAGCAGTTCTTCAACATTACCGTCCCGCTGCTTTCCCCGACCATCTTCTTCGTGAGTATCACAAGAATCATCGGCGGACTGCAGGTATTTGACCTGATCTTCATGGTAATGGATAAGAACAATCCTGCTCTTTATAAGACCCAGTCCATCGTATACCTGTTCTATCAGAACTCTTTTGTGGAGAACAACAAAGGGTATGGTTCCACCATCGTTGTACTGTTGATTGCCATCATCATGGTTATTACCGTATTCCAGATGATCGCCCAGAAAAAATGGGTTTACTATAATTAGGATTAGAAGGAGGAATCTGTTATGGAACAAAAAGCAAAACTTATGTCAGCTCTCATTCATTTCATCCTGATTCTGGTATCCATTACCATGCTGGTCCCGTTTGTCTGGATGGCCCTGACTGCATTTAAATCAATGACAGAAGCTACATCAGTCAATCCTTTCGTCATTTTCCCGAGCGTATGGCGGGCGGAGAACTTTACCACAGTAATCAACAACATGAATTTCCCGATCCTGTATTTAAACACCCTGCTGCTGATCGCAGGCCGTGTCATCGCCGCGGTTCTGACCGCTACCCTTGCCGGATATGCCTTTGCCAGACTTGAGTTCAAGGGCAAGAATTTCATGTTTTCCCTGATCCTGTTTCAGATGATGGTGCCGGGGCAGATTTACATTATTCCCCAGTACCTGATGGTCAGCAAGATGGGACAGTTAAACACCATCTTCGCCCTGGTATTCCCGGGTCTGGTTACTGCTTTCGGTACCTTCCTGCTGCGCCAGGCTTACATGGGACTTCCCAGAGATCTGGAAGAAGCTGCCCGCCTGGACGGCTGTAATATCGGCCAGACGGGCA
>CAJTOV010000226.1 GCA_910577765.1 uncultured Lachnospiraceae bacterium | reverse complement strand
GCGATTCTAAATGGCCGTATGCCGTAACAGTTCAAGGGGTATCTGAACTGTTACAACTGTTACGAATATCCTGCATTTCTCTTCCATATATTATGTAGAATATATCTTTACGAGGTTTCTATGAACAAGGAAATGACTGCCTGCGCCCCGGATCTAACGGACCATGGCTTTCTGCAGGTGAATATCGTAAACATAGAGAATAATTTTCCCATCCAGAATGCCACCGTCACCATCCGCAACCAGTTAAGCCCGGAACGGGTGCTGGAGCAGGTGACCTCCAACAGTTCGGGACAGACGGCCCAGGTGGAGTTAGCCACCCCGCCTCTGGAGCTTACCCTGCACCCCGGAGAGGTAAAGCCCTATGCAGAGTACCAGTTAGACATCTCCGCTCCCGGCTTTAAGCCTGCCCGGATTGAGGGGACCGAACTGCTGGCGGGAGCCACGGCCATTCAGCCGGTGCGCCTGGAGCCGGACAATGATCCCCAGCCAGTGGAGAATCCTATTGTCATTCCCGACCACACCCTCTATGGACAGTATCCGCCCAAGATCGCGGAACCGGAGATCCAGCCGGTCAGCGAAAGCGGGGAAATCGTCTTAAGCCGGGTGGTGGTTCCCCAGACCGTGGTGGTCCACGACGGAGTTCCCACAGATGCGGCAGCGCCCAATTATTATGTGCCTTACCGGGACTATGTGAAAAATGTGGCCTCCAGCGAAATCTATGCCACCTGGCCCCAGTCCACCATCACCGCCAATGTGCTGGCCATTATGAGCTTTACCCTGAACCGGGTCTACACGGAACATTACCGGAACCGGGGATATGACTTTACCATCACTTCCTCCACGGCCTTTGACCACAAATGGATTCACGGAAGAAATATCTACGAAAGCATTTCCGTGATTGTAGATGAAATCTTTGACAACTATCTGTCCCGCCCGGAGGTCCGCCAGCCCATTCTGACCCAGTACTGCGACGGACGCCAGGTCCAGTGCCTGAACCGGGGCTGGATGACCCAGTGGGGTTCCTGCGATTTAGGGGAGCAGGGCTACAGCCCCATTGAGATCCTGCGGAACTTCTATGGGGACAGTATCTACATCAATACGGCAGAGGAGATCTCCGGCATCCCGGCCTCCTGGCCCGGTTACAACTTATCCACCGGCGCCTCCGGCCAGAAGGTACGCCAGGTCCAGGAACAGCTGGACGCCATTGCCACCGTCTACGCCTCCATCCCACGGGTGAACCCGGACGGCATCTACGGCCCGGCCACAACCGCCGCTGTCCGGAAATTCCAGTCCGTTTTCGGCCTGCCCCAGACCGGGGTCATTGATTTTGCCACCTGGTATAAGATTTCCCATATCTATGTGGCAGTGTCGGGGATTGGGGAGCTGTATGGGTAAGTCCTGGCCGGGCCGTACTTCATTGCCCCATTCCGGCTTCTATCTCAATTTCCAGATACTTTATTTCTCCGGCCTGCCGTTCTTCCAGGCAGGCCCGGGCCCATGAACAAAGAGCTTCCTTTTCCGCTGGTTCCAGGTCACCTGCACCGGTCAGCAGAATCGCGGACCTGTGGTTCTTAAGGGTACCCAGATACCGCCAGGTGTAGGGGTAGAGTCCGTTTTGCAGGAATGCGTTAAGGACCCGGCGTTTTACCTGAAGGGCACGGGCTGCCAGCTCCAGGCGGCCGGCCAGCTCTTCCCGGGACAGCTCCCCGGCCTTCAGGCTCACTGCCACCGTACCGATGCTTCCTGTATTCTCGGGCATCTTCCCCACCCCCAGTTCCACCACCGGATACGGGAAAGACCTTCCTGCGGCGTCCCCGGCCTTTAGCACCTGCCGGAGAGCCTGGCCGATCCGGTCAATCTCCGGCTGGCAGTCTCCATAGCAGAAGTCCAGATCCCTGCCGCCGGCAATTGCCGGCACGGTCCGCAGCCGGTCCGGCACGGTCCCGTCCAGGCCGATGTGGACGCACAAGGCCTGGGTTCCCCAGCGGCTGGGAATATTGATCCCGTAGACAAAGGACTCCATACAGCTTTTCAGCTCCTCATCCCCCATCCGGTCCGCCTTGACAAAGGGAGCCAGATACGTATCAAAGGAGCCGAAAGACTGGGCTCCTGCCCACTCATTCTGCATGATGCCCAGAAAGTTGACCATCTGGTTGCAGAGGGCAGCCAGATGCCTGGCCGGCGCACAGGCCACCATCCCCTCCACGCCTCCCAGTCCTTCCCTAAGAAGCTGTTCCAGGGACCAGCTGCATGTATGGCCCGTAAGCATGGACAGATCCTGGATATGGATCTGTCCGTTTCTGTGGGCATCCGCAATCCCGGAATCATAGATTTCCGACAGCCAGTACTGCTCTGTGACGGCACCGGAATTGCTGAGGATCAGACCGCCTACCGAATACACCGGAGGGTCTTCCTCCCGCCGCTCTCCGCCCCGGACATAGCGGTCTACCACATCCCGGTAATCCAGAATCGTGGTGTTCATGTTCCGGATCCGCTCCCGCTGCTTCCTGTAAAGGATATAAGCCTTAGCCACCTCCGTATACCCGGTCTGCTCCAGCACATGCTCCACGCTGTCCTGGATCTGCTCCACGGATATGCTGCCGTCCTCCATTTTCTCCTGGAAATCCGCGGTTACCCGCAGTGCCAGAAGCTCCAGAATCTCATTGCTGAACCCGGTGCCTGTGGCCTTAAATGCCTTGGTAATGGCACTGGTGATCTTGCTTAAATGGAACTCTGCGATCTCGCCGTCCCGCTTGATTACACTGATCATGAAAAAGTCCTTTTCTAAAAAATTTGCTGTCCGGCTGGACTGTCACGAAACTTCTGCTTATGGGCATAAAAATTACCGGGGCAGGAAAATGCCCCGTCTGTACGGTTATCCGTTACTGCAGCTGGGCAAGCAGCTCCGCAGGCACATAGGCCTTTACACAGATTCCGTCCTCCCGGTACTCTTCCGAAAGAAGCTGCCCATACCGGCGCACAAGCTGGATCTTCCCGGCTTCCGCATAGGGAAATACCCGCTCCAGACAGATATTCCGGTTCCGCAGGATCGTCTCCAGAATCTCGGACAGCCTGTCCAGGCCGTCTCCGTTTCTGGCAGAAATCTGTACCTGGTAGTCTGCCTGCAGGTCCCTTGGCAGTTCCTGGTCTGTCTTTTTGTCAATCTTATTGAACACGGTGACCACTGTCTTGTCCCCCACTTCAAGGTCCCGCAGGGTCTGGTAGACCACATGCATCTGCATATCCATCTGGGAGCAGGAGCAATCCACCACATGAAGAATGATATCGCTGTACTTTGCCTCCTCCAGGGTGCTGCGGAAGGCCTCAATCAGATGGTGGGGCAGCTTGCGGATGAATCCTACGGTATCGGTCAGGAGAATCTGCTGGCCGCTTTCCAGGGTCAGGCTCCGGGTGGTTGGGTCCAGGGTGGCGAACAGCTTGTCCTCCGCCAGAATACCGGCGCCGGTCAGGCGGTTCAGCAGGGTGGATTTCCCTGCATTGGTGTAGCCCACAATGGCCGCCACAAAGGTGTGGGACTTCTCCCGCTGCCTGCGGACCAGCTCCCGGTGGCACTGAACCTCCCGAAGCTCCTGCTTCAGCTGGCCGATCCGCTCATGGATCAGACGGCGGTCCATTTCCAGCTTCTTCTCACCTGGGCCCCGGGTGCCGATTCCGCCGCCCAGTCTGGACAGGGAACTGCGCAGGCCTACCAGCCTGGCTGCCCGGTACTTTAACTGGGCCAGCTCCACCTGGATCTTGCCTTCGCTGGTGGTTGCCCGGGAGGCAAAAATATCCAGGATCACCATGGTCCGGTCCATGACCTTACATTCCAGGGCATCCTCCAGATTCCGAAGCTGCACCGGGGTCAGTTCGTCGTCACAGACCACACCGGTGGCAGAAGTCTCTGCCACCAGCTCTTTCAGTTCCTGGATCTTGCCCTTTCCCAGGTAGGTTCCCGGATGAATCTTTTCCCGGTTCTGGACCAGCTCCCCTACGGTCACTGCCCCGGCTGTACGCACCAGCTCCCCCAGCTCTTCCACACTGGCCCGGGTGTCATCCTCCTCACCGGTACTTACTGCCGCCAGGATCACCTGTTCTTCAATCTCTTTGATTTCTACTAATTCTGTCACACCTGTCTCCTTGTTGTTCTCTATACAGCCTGCTCCCTGCAGAATGGCGGCTGCCAGTACATCGTTGCATTAATCCCGAAGTAAATAGTGCTTGATATTCGTGTCAG
>CAJTOV010000225.1 GCA_910577765.1 uncultured Lachnospiraceae bacterium | reverse complement strand
ACTAAGCTCATACGGCGCCTTCGGCTTGCATTTGCTAAGTGTTCATATTATACCATATTTTTGCTGTTTTACAACTGCTCCACTATTAACGAAAGCAGATATACTGCCATGTTCGTAACAGTTCAGATACCCCTTGAACTGTTACCCATTTTCCAGAAAACAGTAGAGAGAAATCATGTATTTTGTACCTGGTCTTTTAAAATCCATTCACTTCCTCCCCATCGCTTTTATCCTGACTTCCGGGATATTCCAGTACAGAATTTTTCATTTTCCTGTCCAGTTCAGCAAATTCCTTCTTACGCAGTCCATTGGTCACATCTGCATAAATATTTAAGGTGGTCTCAATATCCTTATGTCCCAGACAGTCCTGGATGACTTTCAAATTAACATTCTGCTCTACAAGCCGTGTCGTAAAGCTGTGACGCAAAGAATGGCAGCTCAGTCCCTGGTAATTCTCCTCAAAGCCTTATTAAGTGTGCCCTGGTGCTGGACCGCTCCAAAAGGGTTTACAAAAAATGAAATCTGTATATCCGTCAATTGTCACTTTACAAAGAATACCATTTATTTCCTGATAATGTTTTTCCTCCAGAAATGCTTCTTTTACATATCCCAGCATAGGAATACTACCAACAAAATCTCTTTCTCCCCCATATTGAATTCAGCCCCTTTTTCATGTATAATCTGCCCATAGAAAGAAACACTTTTTTATAGACCCTGATCATGAAAGGAGGCTTTCCCATGAGCACTTTAGACGCAACCGTATCCATGCTCGAAGCAATGCCGGAAGATGCCAGGATCAAAGTCATGGAATTCACCTGGAAACTGTTCACATCCAGAAAACCCGCAAACCCATTCGTTCCGGTCAGTCAGGAACAGATCCTTTCCGACCTTACCGAATCACGCCAGCAGATTTCTGATGGCAAGGGGCCTGACATGGAAGACGCTCTGAAAAGGATGGGTAAACAGCATGGCTAAAATCACAATGTCACTATTATTTTTCCCAGGGGACGCCTCCGGTGCACCGCGCTGACGCTTTTGTGAATACGTGTGTCCAGGTTGGACACATTACACCCAATTTATACCCAGTGTCTTTAAAACCTATAGTTATATCAGCCTAATTATAAAAGCATTTCGTCTGTCAGCGAAAAACCGCAGTACACACAAAAAATAAATATGCCGTACTTTACAAAATCAGGCTGCTGTCCCCTGGTTCAGAGGGAACAGCAGCCTTTCTTTTTCCTGCACAATTATATCTGGTTTTCTCCTGTGCAGATAAACCCGGTCCTGCAGCCGGTCGTCCGGCGGCATCCCGGAGCGTATCTTCCACTTCCGCCGCTTAAAGAATATGGTACTCCCCGCCCCGCTTCCGGGTCAGTCCGTGCTTTCCCCTGCCATGACAATCCGGTCCGCTCCCCTCTGGTACAGGTAAACCTGGTCGGACAGCCGCTCCTCCGGCAGTACCTCGGATGCATTGATCTGCTGCACCATCTTCAGGAGAGCACAGACATGTATCCCTTCATCAGACGGAACCAGGAGCACTTCATGGATGCTGGACGGCAGGATTATAAGATCCCTTCCCAGCATGTCTGCGTATTTCTTAAGTACCCCCGGGTACAGGATGGCCGACGCGCCATGGATTTCCCTCTGGTTGGAAAGGATATACAGGGGAATCCGCTCTTTCATCTTTTCCATACGGTCATACTGTTCTTTTCTCACCTTCTCCGCCATGGAACAGGTTTCCAGGATCTCCTTTATCCGCTCCTGCACCGGGACTATGGCGGGCGGGCACAGCCGCAGCATGTTCCTGGCGGCCTGGTCCATCAGGTCCCGGGGATCTGCCTGCCATTTCCTGCACAGCTCCCAGTCAACCATGACGGCCTTCTGTCCCCATCCGTTTTCCCCCAGCAGAAGCTGGAATTCCACTGCCAGGTCCAGGAACGGGATATGGGGGATATCCTGCAGCATATCCAGGTTCTTCTCCCTGCTGACCAGCCGGAAAATGATCCTGTCCTTTATCTTCCGGTAGTCATAAAGGGTCTCCGCCTCCATGCCCGGGTCCCGGTCCCCGCCATCCAGCCCCAGGACACGGCAGATATCCTCCACAGCCTCTTCCACATCCATATTTCCATGCAGGTACTCCATGTAATAAGGTTCTATACCGGTCAGTGTCATGAACGGCCCTGTCCCGTTTCCTGCCCCGACTGCCATCTTCATCACCTGGTTGTTCCTCACGGCCATCCGTCTTTCCACCTGGTATCCGCTCCCGGCCTTTTCCTGCAGCTTCTCTGTGATAATGCCGGCAAATTCTTCAAGATTCATGGTTTTCTTGTCCTCCTTCTTTATGCCACATCCCTGTTTCTGGACTTTTTCAGTCCGCTCATGGCATTTCTGTATGTCTCTTCTGTCATCTGGTCCAGGTCCGTGATCCGGTACCGGTCCAGGACATTCCTTAAGGGAACCCCGGTCCGCTCCAGCTCCTTTTTCAGTTCCCGGATCTGCTGGCTGCTGACCTCTGTTCCCCCTTCCGGTCCGGAATCTGCCCTTTTCCCCATCCGGTAGACCACCTGCCCCCTTCCGTTTGCAATCACCAGGGAAGTGATCTCCCGCTCCCCGCTGTAGCCGATCCCACGGACGGAAAAACGTTCACTGGTGCAGTACTTATTATCCTTCTTCCGTATCTCCACCTGGTCTGCCCCCAGCCAGATAAAGGGGGCCGTGTACAGCTCCCGGCCCACGCCCCAGTTGAAGCAGGCCCGCTTGAAGCTGTCCGAGGCCTGCCCCTTCTCCTTCTCCGTGTAACTGGTGGTCCCCACGTCCTGCTTGCCGATCCACTGCTGCTTTTCCCCGTCCCATATCTCCACGGTGCAGT
Organism: uncultured Lachnospiraceae bacterium; assembly: GCA_910577765.1. Lineage (GTDB taxonomy): Bacteria > Bacillota > Clostridia > Lachnospirales > Lachnospiraceae > Brotaphodocola. Next base: position 1,451 of record CAJTOV010000225.1, on the reverse strand, counting down.
ACAGGTTCCCGTCCAGCATCTGGTGGCTCCGCTTCCATCCGAAGGGGGTGAAGGTCTCGTCCAGGATCTTCTGGTCCACCCTGGCATCCTTAAAAAGGAGCAGGCTGAGCCCCTTTTCGTTTATGGTGGACACCCGGCATTCGATCTCCTCTGCCTTCAGTAATCTTACCGCTGCTGTTTCCATGGTTTTCTCCTTTCCCTGCTGTTTCCTTCCTGGCCCTGGTATTTCCCGTCTGCGGGGAAACCGGGAAAGCATCCTTCCGGTTCCCCCACGGGCAGGGCCCTTCTGACGATCTGCTCCGGCCTTTCACGGTTTATTCTGTTTTACGCCGCTTTTATGGAAAACCGCCGGGTCCGGCTTAAGGTACGGAAGCTTTCATAGATCTCCGGCATTTCCTCCTTCAGCCTTTTACTGTCCACCCGGCTGGTCTCCACGCTGCTCCAGGACACCCGGAAGCGGCCGCTGTCAGCGGACTCATGCTCCCCCATGGCAAGCTTGATCTCCTGGTCGATCTGTCTCTGCTGCCGTTTCAGCTCCTCGATCTCCTTCTCCAGGTCCATCCGGCGCTCCAGCCTTTCATCAAATCCCTCCAGGGACACGGTGCTTCCTTTTTCCGGCCTGGGAAATGCCGCCTCCAGCACCCCGTCGCATGCAGGGGACCCGTCCGGCTGGGGCATCACCCGCGGCAGCACATGGCCGTTCCAGAAGGCCGCCTCCAGGGCAACCAGGTTCCGGACCAGGTCCTCCTCCCATGTGATTTTCCGGTACTGGAAATCCTGCCCCAGGATCACCACGGCCAGGTACCATTCCCTTCTCCCGGTCACGGCCATGTAGTGGAGGCACTGGGCCAGGTAATGGGGCGGGACCCTCCCGTCCTTCCAGCTGCCTGCGCTGTAGGGGCTGACGGTCTTGCATTCCAGGCCCGCGTCCTCCCCCACCACCAGGCGGTCCACATCCGCAAGCATGAACGGGTACTCCACGCTCCGGTACATTTTATTGGAACGGCGCACCTTCAGGCCGGTGGCCTCCGTGAACCTCCTGGCCACATAGTCTTCCAGGTCCCGGCCCTGGCGCATGCATTCCCGGTCATTATCCGTGACATTCCCGGATGTCTTGTCCCGGTATACGCTCATGGCACTGGCATAGGGACTCAGGCCGCAGATGGCCCCGGCATCCGAGCCCCCGATTCCGGTCTTTCTGGCCAGAAGCCATTCCTCCCTGGTCATCCCGGCTGTTGGTATGGCTGTATACATACTTTCTGTACTCCTTTCCTATTCATTGTCATATACGGGTACTGTCCCCTGGTAACAGTTCCGGCACCTCACCGGCTGCCAGCTTCCATACCCGTATGAATTCCTCCCGGACTTCCTCCCGCAGTTTCTCCCTGGTCCATGCATAAAACCGGCTGTATTTACAGTCCCGGATTTTCAGGGCCGAAATTCTGGAAACC
>CAJTOV010000224.1 GCA_910577765.1 uncultured Lachnospiraceae bacterium | reverse complement strand
TTACGTTTTCGTACGGTCAGCGCGGTGAACGCGCAGACCTATCTGAACTGTTACGTCCGGTTTTCCCCGCCCTGTGAACTGCAACAAAATTGGTTGTAAAATAAGGATAATTCGAGTATACTATAGGAAGCAAAGAAACAAAACCACCAGAAAAAGAATACCCTTCCCCTATCCGGCGTCATGTTACGGCTTGGCGGCGCCCGGCCAGCAGTAACCCGGGCCGCCATTTCTGTATGACCCGGACAGTGGAAGCAGATATCCGCCCCAGAGCGGAGGGAGGCTAAGAAAAGAATGGACGACAAGAAAAAAGGAGGACTGTTCACAGGAAGGAACATAATCCTCATGGTTCTGGTACTCTGTGTGATTGTCAGCGGTATCCTTCTGATCCGGGAGCAGATGGAGAAGCAGCGGCAGCGGGAGGAAGCGGAACGGCTGAGACAGCTTGCGGCCCAGACTACAGAGGCTGTGACCGAGACGGAACCGGTTACCGAGACGGAGACCGAGACCGAACCGGAGGAAACCCAGCCGCCCTACGTATCCCCTATTGATTTTGAAGCCCTCTGGAAGGAGAACCCGGACACCGTAGGCTGGATCACCATCCCGGACACCCAGATCGACTACCCCATTGTTTACTCCGAAGACAATGAGAAATACCTTCACGAAGACTTCTACGGAAATGAAAGCGTATACGGAACCATATACTTAGACAGCGACAGCGAAACCGATTTTTCCGGCTGGAACAACCCCATCTACGGACACCACATGCGGGACGGCTCCATGTTCAAGGACGTGGTCCGCTACAAGGAAGAAGATTACTTTAAGGAGCACCAGTATTTTACCATCTACACCCCGGAGCGGGAGATCCGCTTAAAAGCCATATCCTGCTACTACTCGGAGCCCAGCGGCATTGTGCGCAAGACCCTTTTCACAACCCAGGAGAAGTTTGATGAGTGGGCCAGAGAGCGCCTGGAACCCTGCCCATACGCGGAGATCCCGGAATTCTCCCTTCACAACATGTACGTCCTGGTTACATGCAGCTACGAATTCAACAACGCCCGCACCCTCCTTTACGCCGTGGAAGTAGACGAAGAAGGAAACATTCTCCCGGCAGACCCGGAGAAAGTGGAAGCCCGCATTGAACGGATGATTGAACGCAAACGGGCCCAGCTGTCCTCCAGCCAGGTGGAGACCCAGGGCAGCCTGCCGGACCAGAGTACCGACTAACTTCAGTATTCCGTAATTGAATCACGCCCCGGACTGTGCTATAGTGTAACCGTTTGGATATACCTGTGTCCGCTGAGGGCACCCTACTTTAAACACAGAAGGAGAAAAACCATGAAAGGAATCATCCTTGCAGGAGGCTCAGGGACCCGCCTTTACCCCCTGACCAAAGTTACGTCCAAGCAGCTTTTGCCGATTTACGATAAACCCATGATCTACTACCCCCTGTCCGTACTGATGAACGCAGGAATCCGGGAGATCCTGATCATTTCCACACCCGAGGACACCCCCAGGTTCCAGTCCCTTCTGGGAGACGGAACACCCTTTGGTGTGGAGCTCCGTTATGCCGTCCAGCCCAGCCCCGACGGCCTGGCCCAGGCCTTTATCATCGGTGCTGACTTTATCGGCGGCGACTCGGTGGCCATGATCCTGGGAGATAACATTTTCCACGGACAGGGACTTAAGAAACGTCTCCGGGCAGCAGCCTCCCGGCAGACCGGAGCCACCGTATTCGGCTACTATGTGGATGACCCGGAGCGGTTCGGCATTGTGGAATTTGACTCCGAAGGAAAGGCCGTCTCCATTGAGGAGAAGCCTGCCTGCCCCAAGTCCAACTACGCCGTCACTGGCCTTTATTTCTACGACAACCGGGTGGTAGAATACGCCAGGAACCTGAAGCCCTCCGCCCGCGGAGAGCTGGAGATCACAGACTTGAACCGCATTTATCTGGAGAACGGGGAGCTGGATGTGACCCTTCTGGGCCAGGGCTTCACCTGGCTGGACACCGGGACCCACGAATCCCTGGTGGAAGCCACCAACTTTGTCAAGACCATCGAAAGCCACCAGCACCGGAAGATCGCCTGCCTGGAAGAAATCGCCTACCACAACGGCTGGATCACCCGGGAACAGGTTCTGGAAACCTATCAGGTCCTTAAGAAGAACCAGTACGGCCAGTATCTCAAGGATGTTCTGGACGGCAAATACATCGACAAACTGAAAAGCTACGACAAGTGACCAGCACTTCCCGCAAAATCAGACTGCCACCATGCAGAAGAAAGGAAAATACATTATGAAATTCATCGTCACAGGCGGAGCCGGTTTCATCGGCGGCAATTTTATGCACTATATGGTTGACAAATACCCGGATGACACCATCATCAATCTGGATGCCCTTACCTACGCAGGCAATCTGGAAACCCTGAAACCCATTGAGAACCGGCCCAACTACAAGTTTGTCAAGGGAGACATTGCAGACCGGGACTTTATTTTCCGGCTGTTTGCCCAGGAGAAGCCGGACGTCATCGTCAACTTTGCCGCGGAGAGCCACGTGGACCGGTCCATTGAGTGCCCGGATGTGTTCGTCCGCACCAATGTGCTGGGTACCACCACCCTGCTGGATGCCTGCCGGGAATACGGCATCCGGCGGTACCACCAGGTATCCACCGACGAGGTGTACGGGGACCTGCCCCTGGACCGGCCGGACCTGTTCTTTACCGAGGAGACCCCCCTCCACACCTCCAGCCCCTATTCCTCCTCCAAGGCCAGCGCGGACCTGTTTGTCATGGCATACCACAGGACCTTCCATGTCCCCGTATCCGTATCCCGCTGCTCCAACAATTACGGCCCCTACCAGTTTCCGGAGAAGCTGATTCCCCTGATGATCAGCCGCGCCTTAAATGACGGCGAACTGCCGGTCTACGGCAACGGCGCCAATGTCCGGGACTGGCTCCATGTCTACGACCACTGCCAGGCCATTGACCTGATTATCCGCAAAGGCGCAGACGGCTGTGTCTACAATATCGGCGGCCACAACGAGCGCACCAATTTAGAGGTGGTAAAGACCATCCTCCGCGCCCTGGACAAACCGGAGAGCCTGATCAAATACGTAAAAGACCGGCCGGGCCACGACATGCGCTATGCCATTGACCCCAGGAAGCTGGAGACGGAGCTTGGCTGGGAGCCGGTATACAACTTTGATACCGGAATCCAGCAGACCATCCAGTGGTATCTGGACAACCGGGAGTGGTGGGAGCACATTGTAAGCGGCGAGTACAGCCAGTATTTTGAGAAAATGTACGGAGACCGGCTATAGAAATGAAAAAGGATGGAACAGCCATATGAGCATGCGTGTACTGGTCACCGGCGCCAAAGGGCAGTTGGGAACCGACCTGATGAACGAACTGAACCGCCAGGGCCTGGAAGCCATTGGTGTGGACATTGAAGAGATGGATATTACCGACGCAGAAAGCTGCCGCCGGGTCATTTCCCGGGAGAAACCGGACGCGGTGATCCACTGCGCCGCCTATACGGCAGTGGATGCAGCGGAGGATAACGTGGAACTGTGCAGCCGGATCAACGGCCAGGGTACCCGCAATGTGGCCCAGGCCTGCCGGGACCAGGGAATCAAGCTGATGTACATCAGCACGGACTATGTGTTTGACGGCCAGGGTACCCGGCCCTGGGAGCCTGACGATCCCAGGGACCCGCTGAATGTCTACGGCGAGACCAAATACCAGGGAGAGCTGGCTGTGGAGGAACTGCTGGACCAGTACTTTACCGTGCGGATCGCCTGGGTCTTCGGCCTGGCCGGAAAGAATTTTATCAAGACCATGCTCCGTCTGGGACAGGAGCGGGGAGCCGTCAGTGTAGTGGACGACCAGATTGGTTCTCCCACCTACACCTATGATCTGGCACGGCTTCTGGTGGATATGATCCAGACCGACCGGTACGGCCGCTACCATGCCACCAACGAAGGCATATGCAGCTGGTATGAGTTTGCCTGCGAGATCTTCCGCCAGGCAGGCATGGACCAGGTCCAGGTGACCCCGGTCAGCAGCCAGCAGTTTGCCGCCAAAGCAAAGCGTCCTTCCAACAGCCGTATGAGCAAGGAAAAACTCAGCGACAACGGCTTCGTCCGCCTGCCGGACTGGAAAGATGCCCTGGGACGGTATCTGAAAGTGCTGGAGCAGTCCCGGTAGTTCCGGCTGGCATCTGACAGCTTCCGGTGTGCCTGCACACCGGAGCTGTAATTATTTAGTTACTATTCACGGGGGGGGATCTTCTTGTCCGGCATAGCCGGAAAAGAAGCATCGGGCGTCCGCCCGATGTGGAAAACTGGACAAAAACA
>CAJTOV010000223.1 GCA_910577765.1 uncultured Lachnospiraceae bacterium | reverse complement strand
AGTGTGAATATATGCCTGGCCACTTAGTGAATGTGAGCCATAGGCGAAACATGAACTTAGTGGACATGGTATAATGAAAATAAAAGCAGGAAGATGAATGAGATAAAAATACAATGGCATCCTGGATTTGTAGCAGCAGTAAATCTGGAGCTGGCAGCGAATAGAAATGATCTGAACACAAAGCCATTGGAGATTGATCTTCTGGTGATTAAAAAGGACAGTCATGTCCAGATTACCAATGAAATAGGCAGGCTGTTTAAAGGCCATAATATTTTAGAGTACCAGTCCCCGGAGGATCATCTGCATATTGATTCTTTTTACAAGGCAGGTGCATATGCCAGCTTGTATAAAGCCTACGGAGAGACTGTGGATGAAAGGAAAGCAGATGATATTACGGTATCCATGGTGAGGGAGACGAAGCCGGATGGTTTGTTCCAGTATTTCAGCGACCATCAGACCCTGCTTTCAAATCCTTATGCAGGCATATATTATGTACAGAGTGGAGTGCTGTTTCCTACACAGATCATTGTAACAAAGGAGCTGGATGAGGAGAGTCACAGATGGCTGAAATCCCTATCGGGAAAGTTAAAGAAGCATGAGATGGTGGCTTTGCTGAGACAGATCGAGACACTGGAGCAGAAGTTTGAGCGGGAACTGGCAGATGCAGTACTGGAAGTCAGTATCAGGGCAAATCCGCAGATTGTGGAAGAATTGAAAGGAGAGGGAGCCATGTGTCAGGCATTGTTGGAAATCATGGAGCCGGAGATTAATCAGATTGTGATGCAGGCAACGGAGAAGGAGAGAAGAGAGAAGGAAGAGGCCATCAGACAGTTGAGAGAGAAGGAAGAGGCCATCAGGCAGTTGAGGGAGGAAGCAGAGAAATCTGCAATAAAAATGATAAAGCTGCAAAAATTTACGATCGAAGAGATACAAGAGTGTATTCCCAAACTTTCAGCTGATGACATCAGGAGGCTTGTTCAAAATGTAGCACAAGGCAAATTGTGAAAGAGTTGAAGGAGGAGCCATGTGGGGGAATTGCTGAGAAACTGGTTAACGTCCAGCTACAAGGATTTGCAGGGAAATGGATAGTTGTAAATTATACGTTCTACTTTTCCCTCTGAACCAGGGAACAGCAGCCTGATTTTGACTGAAAATTCCTGTTTCCAGCGCCTATATTGACTTACCTGGCAGAAGTCCCTATAATCAGTTGCAGCTGTCCCGGCGGTGCCGGGAAGTGGGGCGGCGATTTTCATACGCCCGAAGCACAGACGGATCAATATCAGATACCAGGAGGGAATATGAAACCAGCGTATAAGAAGCTTATGGCATGGAGCCTGGCAGCGGCTATGGCCGTTACCAGCGGGTGCGGGGCACCGGGAACCATTCCCAGGAGGAAATTCTGAATTTAAAGAGTGAATATCTCAATGACTATACCACCGAATTCCTGTATCCGGAAGGGGAAAAGGCCTGGCCCATGCTGCGTGTGGACTGGACGACTCTGACGGAGGACTATGGGGAAGGGCTTTCCCTGGTGCTGGAAATGCCGGGCAGCACGGACTTTACCGATACCCGGCGGATTCAGGAGCTTCTGGAGAAGTACGGGGATACCTGTGACATCTCCCGCATCAGTGACAAGTTAAGCGATGCCCGGGATCTGGCAGCCGCCTATGTCTACCGCAATTATGGCTATCGGAGTACATACCGGGGGCAGGGCTTCCGTAAAAACAGGTTTTCTGCACCCTGGGCCTGGACTGCCTGCGGTCACGGATTTTCAAAGATAAGGAGATATCAAAATGAAGATCATCAATCTGGTGGAAAATACCCCAGGCGCCAGGGGCTGCCTGTATGAGCACGGATTAAGCTTTTATATTGAGACAGAGCATCATAAGCTTCTCATGGACACAGGAGCCAGTGAGGCCTCACTGGCCAATGCCAGGAAGCTGGGGATTGATCTGGGCGGCGTGGACACAGTGGTCTTAAGCCATGGGCATTTTGACCATTCCGGGGGGATTCTTCCCTTTGCCAGGGAGAATCCCCGTGCCCGGATCTATATGCGCAGGACAGCAGGGGAAGACTACTTTCATCAGGACCCGGAGTCCTGCCGTTATATCGGGATTGACAAGGAGATTCTGCATCTTCCCGGCCTGGTGCTGACCGGGGATGTCTGCCGGATCGACGGGGAGCTTACCCTTTTCAGCGGGATCACAGGACAGAGATACCGGGCGGAGTCCAATAGGGTCCTGAAACGGAAGGACCAGGACCAGTACCTTCCGGATACATTTGACCATGAGCAGTGTCTGGTAGTGACAGAATCCGGCAGCAGTGTGCTGCTGTCCGGCTGTGCCCACAACGGGATTCTCAATATTCTGGACCGGTACCATGAGCTTTTTAAAGGGTATCCGGACCTGGTGGTCAGCGGCTTCCATCTGATGCAGAAGAAGGCCTATACCGGGGAAGATATCCTGGTGATCCAGAATACTGCCAGAGAGCTGTTAAAGACCGGCTCCCGGTATTATACGGGACACTGTACAGGCCTGGAGGCATTTGACCGGATGAAAGAGATTATGGGGGACAGGCTGGTGTATGTGCACAGCGGGGACCGGATACTGTAAGGGGGATGCTTCCTTTACCGGTCCCCCAGGGCTAAAAAAGACGGAGCCACACTCCGGCCAGAAGTCCCAGAAAGATCAGGACCCCGGTGCCAAGGAGGATCTTTGCGGTGTGCCCGCTGCTGTCTGCGGACTGTGCACCGGGACCGGCCAGGAATCCCCAGGGGCTGTGGCCTGCGGCCCTGGATAAATAGGAGAATGTCTGCGGATTTCCCATGGTATGGAGAAATTTCTTCCAGTCCTCCTGCAGGACGCTGCTTCCCAGGGCCAGTTCCTTCTCCGGGCTGAGGTTTTTCAGAAAAGAACGGAAAAAGCCGGACTCCCTGGAATAGTGGACGGACTTCTGGAAGGCGGGATTTTTCTGTTTCTCACGAAACTGGCGGAAGGCATAATCCTGCCCTTCCTGGATGGCCTTCTGGGGATTTCCGGTCTGCCGGTAGGCGGTCAGGGTGTGGTTGTATACACTGGCAGCACCTTTGCGGCCCAGGTACTGGCTGACGATTTTTCCGATGGTATTTTGCAGGATCTGGGCAAGGGAGCCGGTACGGGCGGTCTCCCCGGCATATACCTGGCCTTTGATGGTCATGACTGCGGCCAGCAGTCCGGTGACTTCCTCATTCCTGGCGGTAATGTCCGGATTCCGGAACAGATTCCCGGTGCCCCGGATATGGGCGGCAAAGCGGTTAGCCGCCTCCAGTTCCCTGGGGGAGCAGGAGAGGGAGCCTGCCTTGCCAAAGGAGTTTCCGGCCACGCCGTTTCTGGCATCACGGATGGTCTCCGTCCGCTGCCGGAGCTGTTCCTTCCAGGAATGCTGCTGGGTCTGGTAGACCTGCTGAAACCGGACATTCTGCTTCCCGGAGGGCTGATAGATCATGCCTTCCCCGGAAAAGGATGAGGAAGCAGAGCGGAAGGCGGCAGAGGACCCGGCTGCATTCCGGCCCGGGGGCGCCTGGGCAAACAGGCTGTGGACGGCCTGGGGAGTAAGGGTCCGTCCGGCAGTCTGCCGGTACAGGCTGGAACGGATGCCGTTCTGGGCAGCGGAATCCTTCGTTTCCTCCAGAAGGTTCATGATCTGGTCCAGCCTGTGGTCCATGACCAGTTCCAGCTTCTGGGCAAGGAGGGAATCCAGACGCTGCAGCTGCTCTGCCAGATTCTCCCCTTCCGCGTATTTTAAAGCCGCTTCCAGAAGGCTGAGATACAGCTTTGACAGCTCCTTAAGCTGGTCCGCCAGGGGAAGGTCCGGGTCCGGCCACCATTCCAGAAATGCTTCCCAGTCCTTTCCGGCCATTTCCAGCACCCACTGGGGGATTTCTTCCGCGGAACCGGTCTGGTCCGGGCGGGGGTGGGCGTGGGTGCCGGAAAGCTCCGCCGTATCTTTAGGCTGGTCCGGGCCTGTATCCGAATCTTTGCGGTCAGACTGTGCCTGCTCCCTCTGCTGCTGGGTCTTTCTGGAAACTTCCCGGATCAGGGCTTCTCCGGCTTTCATTTCGGCCTGCTGCCGGACAAGCTGGAGATCCTTCTCAGCGCCGGCAGCAGGCTGGGAGGAGGTACTGGATGTTTTTAGTTTAGACATATGGAGTTCCTTTTCGTGGCAGTATAACGGGGGTCCGCAGCAGCCGTTCCGGGTTCCGGAACGGTTATGCTTTTATTAGATATATCGGCCCGAACGCCAAAAGTATGATAGAATAGTTACTATTCACGGGGGGCATCTTCTTGTCCGGCTATGCCGGACAAGAAGCATCG
>CAJTOV010000222.1 GCA_910577765.1 uncultured Lachnospiraceae bacterium | reverse complement strand
TCCCCGGACAGGGAAATCATCAGTCGTCCCACTCCCGGGACCCGCACCATGTAAATGGCATCTCCCTGAGGCGCCAGTATCTCCAGGATGACTGGCAGCAGGCCTGTCTCTTTCCGGCAGGCGTCATACAGTTTCCTGCTGATCTGCGGCTGTTCCTTTCCCAGCTGGCCCAGGGCGCGTTCCAGCAGGCTTCCCTTCTTTTTCTCTTCCGGGATCTCCGCATCCTCTATGGCCACCTCGATGTCGCTGACAGCCCTTTCCGCGTCGATCTCTTCCTTGATGGCCTGCACTTCCTGCTTGCTGTAGCTCTCCGTGATCTCCTCCGTTATGGCGTCCGGCATGTGCAGCATCAGGGACAGCTTGGCGAACCCGATATTTTTATATCCCTCCTGCAGGACATGGCTGCTGCCGCCCACGGAAAAGCGCTCCACAATCCGGATATACCGGGAGACAGTGCCCTTGTCCAGGCCGTAGCGCTTCTCCGCAAATTCCTCATGGCTTCCATAGCCTGAACCCGCAAGGATATCTGTATCCCTGGCCACTTTCAGGATATAGCCCATCTCCATAAATCCTTCCTTTATCTTGGCAGCAGTACGGTCCGCCGCTTTCTCCAGGTCCGGGTACTTTGCAAAGGCAAGGACTTCCGTGCCCACGGTATCCTCCCGGACATTCTGTCCCTGGAACATTCTTACCACATCTCCCATCATACCACCTCCATCAGGTCTTCCATCAGTGCCTCAAGCACCCGGGTGTTGCCCTTCTGTCTCAGTTCCTCCAGATTCTGCTCCCGTTTCAACGCGCTGATCCTGGAGTATGCCTGATCCTGCTTATCCATCCGCTTCCGGATCTCCTTCTGCCACTCCCGCAGGAAGGGCTTTACCTCCTCTATGTACGGCTCCTCGTCATACATTCCCCGGTGCTGCCTTATGGTACCTCCCGGCTCCACTTCTATAGTGTAAAACGGCTTCTCCGGCTCTTCTCTGCGCCGCAGGAAACAGATATAGGTCTCTTGCTGCAGGATGCGGTCAAAATACCGCTCCGTTGTCCCGGCGCAGTGGTGCAGGGCCATCCCCTCCATTGTGATCTCGAGAAAGTTTTCCGGCACCAAAACAAGGAACTTCTCCCCTTCATACTCATATTTAGGCTTTATCCCCGCAAGGACAGCCCCTGCGCCGGGATACTTTTTCTCCATCTTCCCCGCTTCCTCCATGGCTCTGTCCCGGTCAGACTGCAGCTGCAAGGCTTCCTGACGTTTCTGATTTTCCTCCACAAGTTCATCATGCCTCCGCTTTAACTCCCTGGGGCGGCAGACCATTCTGTCCGTCAGGTCTTTTCCCGCCTTTTCCGCCATGGACAGGTAGTCCTCGTAGGAATCAAATATGCTCCAGGCCCTTTTTTCCCCGGAATAAGACTCTTCCCTCTGCCGTTCTATATAATGCATCAGCTGTTCCGGGGACAGGTAGCGTGATGCCCTGCTTTTGGCATATGTCCTGCCGGATATCCCGTTTTTTTCATACCAGGCAAGGATATCGCTGCCTATTTTCTTCCCTTCCCGGTCTGACCACTGCAGCCACTCCAGCAGGTGAATGCCGCCGTCCTCCTGACGCAGCCGGTTGATCTTCTGACTGTCCCACAGGTACAGCACTTCATGGATATCATTCCCAATGGGATTCAGGACGTTGTAATCTCCGTATCCGCCGTTGTAGCTCACTTCCTCGGACGTTTCCTCCAGAAGCCGGTAAAAACGCCCTTTCGCCAGGTACTCCACCATCTGGATAAATGATTCCCTCGCCTCGATCAGGAGCTTGTTATAGTTTGCCTTTATCCCCATGGATGCCATACAGGAGAAAACATCGGCCCATCTGCCGTAAACCGTATTCTCCAGGCCCTCCCGGATACCTTCCGGATACAGGTATCCCGGCTTCCACCTCTGATTCTGCGGGTTGCCCCGGTTATCCCATTCATTATACTTCAGGTAATACAGGTCACAGATATCCCGGCCCCAGGTTCCCTTGTGGAGCATGCAGCGGATGTTCTCCCTGAGGGATACTGTCCTGCACATCCCCCGTTCCCAGCAGACCGCCACCGTAAAATGACGCTCTATGCCGCGCTTTTCATCCAGCCTGTGGATCATTGTCATGCGCGCCTTCGTCCGGATGCTGCACCGGCGCTTCTCCACGTTCAGCTTCTGTCCGCACAGGGGACAGGATGCCTGGGTTTTATGCTTCAGCCTGGCGCCGGCCGCCTCTTCCCCAAATCTGCCGCCGCAGGATGTACAGCTGTAATCCCCGGCTTCCTTGTACCAGAAGGCATAGTGCAGATCCCCGGCCGCTTTTCCGGCGATCCAGTCATACACCGGTTTTCCCGGGTCCGGAACGCTGTCCATCAGTTCCCTGACACGCTGGATGCGCCTTTCTTCTTTCCTTTCCCGGCATTCGCGGGCATAGCTGTATTCCAGGCGGCTTATCCGTTCATACACGTTATCGGAGCGCCAGTGTACCCCAAGGGTTTCCAGCACCAGCTCTCTGTCTTCCTTCGCTATCCTGAACAGGTCTTCGTCCGGCATGTGCCAGTAGTCGCCGAAGGCATTCTCCACATTTTCCCGGGTCCATCCGCCGTCCGCATCACAGGTGGCATATTCCCCGGACTCCGTGTCCGTGACATGCCTGCACCTCCATTCCCCGCCGCTCCACAGATCAAGGATCAGGTATCTGTCAAAGAGCTGCGCCGCCACATATTTTCCCGGGTCTTTCTTCTCCATTCCCGCAGGCCTTTTGCAGGGAAGCTTTTCGATCAGTTTGTGTTTCATCCGGACACCTCCCGCGGTATCCCGTCCGCCAGGGTATACCAGGTATGGGGTTTTATGCCTCTGCGCCCTGCAGTAAGGAGCCTGGCATCCGTAATTTCCCCGTTTTCCTCCTGCACCAGCCCAAGACAGGCGCCTTCGGTTCCCCTGACCAGAGGGCGCTCGCCTCTGGCGATGGCTATGGCTCCGGAATGCCTTGCTTCCGCCCGGTCCCGCTTCGCTTCCAGCAGGAATCCTTCTTTCTCCCAGCCTTCCCTCCTGGGATGTTCCGCCATATACATTATGGCGTGGGCAGTAATCCCCCGGATATCCAGTTCCTGCACCAGTGTCAGCTCCGTGCAGGCTATTCTGGTATTTTCCCCATCCTCAGCAATATCCCCGGAAGCCTCCGCCACGAAAAAACGGTTGCTGACGCCCAGCCCATAGTACCCGGTGCAGTCCAGCACATACTCACATGCATGGAGCCCTGCCCTGCCGCACTTGGAGTTCCCCGCCGTTGCCGGGACACCCAGGACATAGTGATACCTTCCGCTTCCCATGGTGCAGTCCATGTCCGCGTTGGTTGCCTTGTACACCCTCATTTTCCCGTCTCCTTCCCAAGGTAATACGTCTCCGCGATCCGCCGCAGTTCGTCCCGGCCGGTCATGCCGATGGGAATCCTGTGCGGAAGCCCCGCAAGCTGTGTGATCCTGTCCGGGACAGCCACCCTGTTTGCGGAAGCGTATTTAATCGCCTCTGCAAGGACCTGCGCCAGTTCTTTGTCCGGCCGGAACACCGCTCTGCTCATCTCCTCGCTGTCCGCGCACATGGATGCAATATATCCCTTCCAGTCCGCAAGCTGGCTCTCCAAGCCCAGTTCTGCGGCCTCCAGATCAAGCTTTCCCAGCGCTGCCATCAGCGGGGTTGCCAGTTCATCCGCCGCGCCGTCCAAGTAATCATCCGCTTCCGCTGTATCTATGCCGTTCTCCGCAGCAAGGGCATACAGCGCCTCCAGATCGCCTTCTTTCTTCTGGGCAGCTGCCGCCCTGTTCAGTTCTTCCACTGTCTCAAACATCCCGAATCTATGTTCCATTCCCTTCTCTCCTTTCCTAAAGTTGCACCGGTGCAACTTTCTGTTCTCTATCTCCATACACAGCAGGACCCGTCTGCCTGCAGATCCAGTTATTTACAGAATCTATAAAGGCTTCGTCCATCTCGGTAAATATATCCCGTGAAGCGTACAGCCGGGGCAGATTCGCCCGCATCCAGCCGCTGAATTCATGCTTCCCGGCCACTGCTCTGATCTCATGCCCTGTATCCTCCAGATGCCAGAGAATATCCCTCCACAGGCCGGAATCCTTTGCCTTTGCCCCCCTGCCGTTTACCCAGCCCTTTTCCCGCCAGGCTTCCGGCCAGCGGCTGTTTATGGCGGCAGCGATATAGGTGCACTCTGTATATACCGTCACTTTGCAGGCATACTGGAAGCGGGCCAGGCTGTCCCTGAGGCAGTACAGCACCAGGCGGCTCTCCGTTCCTCCGTCAATCTCCACCGCCGCTTTCTTCTCATGCACCCTGCCGTCCGGCATCCGGGACTGCATGATATACATTCCCTTGCCCACACCCTTCCCGGAACCCCGCAGAGTGGTCCCCA
>CAJTOV010000221.1 GCA_910577765.1 uncultured Lachnospiraceae bacterium | reverse complement strand
TACAAGCCGGCTTGACGTCTGTTTTCGTCCAGTTTTCCCCGCCCCGTGGACGGTAACATTTTTTGCATGTTTCCTTCCTGCGTGCAATAGGATAGTAGGGAAATGATCCCGCAGGAGAGGTATCCGGTGATTCCATTGATTGATCTGGTACATAGTGTGATCTGGGGGCCCTGGACCCTGGTTCTGTTTCTGGGCACCGGCCTGGTCTATACGGTCCGGTCCCGGGGCTTCCAGTTCCGGGGCATCCCCACCTGGCTGTCTGCCACGGCAGGCTCCCTGAAAAGGGAGGGAAAGGACCCGGGGAAGATCACTCCCTTCCAGTCCGCCTGCACGGCCCTGTCCGCCACCATCGGAACCGGCAATATTGCAGGGGTGGCCACGGCCTTATCCTGCGGCGGTCCCGGCGCCCTGGTGTGGATGTGGCTGTCTGCGGCCATCGGCATGATGACTGCCTACGGGGAGACCTACCTGGGGCAGAAATACCGCTACCGGAAGGCAGACGGCCACTGGATGTGCGGCCCCATGGTGTACATGGAACGGGGCCTGGGCAGTCCCTTTCTGGGGGGACTTTACGCAGGGCTTGCGGTGCTGGCTTCCTTTGGCATGGGCAGCATGGTCCAGGCCAATTCCATCAGCCAGACACTCCATTACGAGGCCCATGTGCCGGTGGTCTTAAGTGCAGGGGCAGTGACGGTGCTGACAGCCCTGGTGGCAGTAGGGGGAATCCGGCGGATCGCCCGGTTCTCGGAGCTGCTTCTGCCGGTGTCGGCAGGCATTTATCTGGTGTTTTCCGTGATTCTGGTGCTGTCCTGCCTGCCCCAGCTTCCCGGCATTTTTGCCCGGATCTTCCGGGAAGCCCTTCACCCCCAGCCTGCCATGGGCGGCATTGCAGGATACCTGATGAGCAGCAGCGTCCGTTACGGCCTGGCCCGGGGGGTATTTTCCAACGAGGCAGGCCTGGGAAGCCTGGCAGTGCTTCACGGAGCGGCGGAGGACACCACACCGGAGCACCAGGGTATGTGGGCCATGTTCGAGGTGTTCTTTGACACCATGGTGATCTGTACCCTGACGGCCCTGGTGATTTTGTGCATGGAAGAATACCGTGGGACCGGAGGCGCAGAAGGGTCGGCTCTGGCGGCGGAGGCATTTGCCTGGCGTTTCGGCAGTCTGGGGCGGGTTCTGGTGTCCGGCTCCATGGTGGTGTTCGCCTTCGGAACCATTGTGGCCTGGTATTATCTGGGAATGCAGAACTTTGCCTATTTTCTGGGTAAGCTAAAGATATCGTCAGGAATCCCGGAGCTGTACGGGATACTTTACCTGGGGGCTGTATTTGCAGGCAGTGTCTGCCGGCTGGATGTGGTGTGGATTCTGTCGGACATCTGGAACGGGCTTATGGCCTTTCCCAATCTGGCGGCGCTTCTGTGGCTGGCCGGGAAGGTCCGGGTGCCGGGGCAGCCGGACCGGTAACCCCGGAACCATTGGGGCAGATGTCTTCAAAAAAGTCCGCTGGACCATCTTGACAGAGACCGGTATTTTATATATACTGGACTTATTAAGAGGGAGTAGCTTGCATCGGAAGATGCTATGCGCTGTCGTCATCACGGAGGGCGGTCCTGGCATAAGGGGAGCCCTGCCCGGTACGCATAGTAAAAAGCGAGACTTTTATTGTATCCTTTTGGTACAGTAAATGTCCGCTTTTTTTGTTTACCGGAAAGGGACCGTCCAAAAGGACAACAGTATAAGACAAGGAGGGAACGATTATGATGAAGTACGTATTACTGGTTGCGGGATTCTTTCTGCTGATCAAAGGGGCAGATCTGTTTGTGGAGGCCAGTTCCTCTGTTGCAAAGAGGCTGCGGGTGCCAAGCATTATCATCGGCCTGACCATTGTGGCCTTCGGCACCAGTGCGCCGGAGCTGGCCGTCAGCACCACGGCTTCCCTGGCCGGCAACAATGAGATTGCCGTAGGCAATGTGATCGGCTCCAATATCTTCAACCTGATGGTGGTCCTGGGAGCCTGCGCTGCCATCCATCCTTTTGCGGTCCGGCTCCGGTGGGACTATGCCATCTCCGTGGGGGTGGCGGCAGCCCTGTTTGTGATGATCTGCTTTGACCATTACATCAGCCGTGTGGATGCGTTGATGCTGCTGGCATTTTTCCTGCTGTTTGTGGGACTGACCGTCCGGGATGCCCTGGTGAACCGGGTGGTGGGGGGAGAAGAATATCAGATGCTGTCGCCGGTACGGAGTCTGGTATACATTGTCTGCGGGCTTGTTGCCATCATCTGGGGCGGGGACCTGGTGGTGGACAGTGCCAGCAGTATCGCAGCTTCCTTCGGCCTCTCCCAGACCCTGATCGGCCTTACGGTGGTGGCCTTCGGCACCTCCCTGCCGGAGCTGGTGACCTCTGTGGTAGCTTCCCGGAAGGGGGAGAACGGTCTGGCCCTGGGCAATGTGATCGGCTCCAATATTTTCAACATCCTGATGGTGCTGGCTGCTTCCGCCGCTCTGAAACCCATTGCCGTCAGTGTCTGGTCCGTGATTGATGCAGGCTGTCTGATCGTGTTCAGCATCTTTGTCATGGTCTGGTGCCGCACCAATGAGAAGATATCCCGGGCCGAGGGCCTGACCATGCTGGGCATGTATGCGGCGTATACGGTATATATCTGTGTCCGGTAGAAAGGGTACCCGTAAAACAAAAAAGGCGCTTTTGGCGCCTTTTCTGTATTCTATAAAGAGGTTAAAAAAGGGAGGAGAGCTGATAATCGCTTATCAGCTCGAGTATTATGAAAAAAATCTTATAAGCATTCATAAACAACTGCTACTGTTGTCTACGTTTATTAGTATAGAGAAGAAACATGAAGAAATCATGTTGTTAAAATGAAATATTTATGAACGTTTGGGAAAAATATGAACGAGATATGAACTGTAAGGGAAAATCAGCTCTTTCAAAGGCGCCCGGTTTATGCTATGATAGAAACGGACTGTGTCATTCTCTGGCAGTCACAGTGCAGACCCAAGGATTTGCCGTGGGAACAGCCAGGGACTGTTACAGCCATCTTAATATATGGAAAAGAGGACATACCATGAAGAATCCAGAGATCACCATCACCATGGAAGACGGAGGCGTAATCCGTGCAGAGCTGTACCCGGCCGTGGCTCCCAACACTGTGAAAAATTTTCTCAGTCTGGCAGGGAAGGGCTACTATGACGGACTGATCTTCCACAGAGTCATCAAAGGCTTTATGATCCAGGGCGGCTGCCCGGAAGGCACCGGCACCGGCGGTCCGGGCTATTCCATCAAGGGAGAATTTTCCCAGAACGGATTTGCCAATGAGCTGAAGCACACCCCAGGAGTGCTGTCCATGGCCCGGTCCATGGCGCCGGATTCCGCAGGCTCCCAGTTCTTCATCATGCACAAGGATTCCCCCCATTTAGACGGTGCTTATGCTTCCTTTGGCATGGTGGTAGAGGGCATGGATGTGGTGAACCGGATCGCTGAGGTCCGTACCGACTGGGGCGACCGGCCCATGAAGGAGCAGAAGATGAAAACCATCACCGTGGAGACCTTCGGTGAGCAGTACGGCGAACCGGAGAAGTGTTAAGAGACGAAACGGGAACGTGAGAGGATCAGGGGTGCGGTATGCTTGAAGAACGGAGCATTTTGATAGAAGGAACCTGGTATCCGGTGGTCCTTTCCGACCGGAGGGAAGCCCTTCTTGCTGCCAGGGCAGCAGGGAGGGCTTTTGTGGGTGTGCTGACAGACCAGGGGGACCGGGACTTATGGCAGGCCCGGTATGTGGTGGAGGATGCGGCGGATGCGGATGAGCGGTTCCTGGAGCAGGTGGTCCGGCGCAGCCTGGGCCTTCCCTGGATCATCGGGGAATCCAAAAGGCTTCTGGTGCGGGAGTTTGCGGCAGAGGATGCGGACCAGATGCTGCCGGAGCCGGAGGATACGGAAGGTGACCGTGTCTTCCAGAACCGGGACCGGCTGGAAGCCTACATTAAGAACCAGTACGGATTTTTCCAATACGGCATGTGGGCCATTGTGCGTAAAAGGGACGGGAAGCTTCTGGGAAAGGCCGGGATCTGCGGCAGCGGCCAGCCAAAAGAGCTGGAGGATCGGGAAGGCAGGGGAAGCAGTCATCCACAGAAGCTGGACATATGGCAGGCTGGCAGCCGGATTCTGTCCCGTGGCCCCCAGGAAGATACCAGATCCGGCAGCATCCCTCTGGAGCTGGGCTACCACCTGGCTGCCCCTTACCGTGGCCATGGCTATGCCAGAGAAGCCTGCCGGCTCATTCTCCGGTACATAAAGGAAGAATACGACTGCCCAGTCTACGCAAGAGTACAGCCGGACAATGGGGCATCTGTCCGGCTGCTGGAGGATCTGGGGTTTCGGATATGGAACCCGTGAACGTAACAGTTCAGATAGGTCTGCGCGTTTCCCAAGGGACGCCTTCGGTGCACCGCG
>CAJTOV010000220.1 GCA_910577765.1 uncultured Lachnospiraceae bacterium | reverse complement strand
GACACGAATATCAAGCACTATTTACTTCGGGATTAATGCAACGATGTACTAGTATGACCCGTCTGAACCGTCCAAAGGGGCTGCCGGTCCACGGCCGGCAGCCCCTCCCTTAGATTAATCCAAAATTCCGCAGCGCAAACACCCATCCAAAGATGGTAAAAATGGAAGCCACCGTACTGACCACCACAAACTCCCCGGCCAGTTCCCCGTCCCCGCCCATATTCTGGGCCATGGGGTAGGAGGAAGCCGCCACCGGCGTGGCAAACATGGTAAAGAGCACGAACCGCTCCACCGGGGTAAATCCGGCCCACAGCCCCAGGGCCAGCACTGCCACCGGAAACAGCACCATCTTCAGGCCAAGGGCCGGAACCAGATACTTTGCATTTCCCCGGATCCGTGAAAAATGCAGGGTGCCTCCCAGCACAAACAGCGCCAGGGGCGTGGTCATGCCGCCAAACTGGGCAATGGGCTTTTCCAGACACACCGGCAGATGAATCCGAAGCAGAAAGAAAGCCAGCCCGGTCAGGGCCCCCAGAATCAGGGGGTTGGTACACACGTTTTTCAGCACCACCGGCAGACGCATCTTCCCGCCACGGAAATACTCCAGCACAAACACTGCCACCACATTGTAGACAGGAATGATAAGGGCCACCATCATGGAAGCCAGGGTGGTACTTCCCTCCCCAAATACATTCTCTGTCAGGGGAATGGCAAAGAGCACAAAATTACTGCGGTAGATGGCCTGGATCACCACACCCCGCTGGGGATTCCCCCGGATGATCCGGGGCACCACCAGAAACAGGGCCAGAATCTGCCCCATGAGAAGCCCGGTACCCAGAACCAGAACCCGGATATTGAGCACAAAATCCGGGTTGATCTGGTACATATTGTTGAACATGAGAAACGGGAAGAAGACCCGGAACACCACCTGGTTTAAGCGCCCCATGAATCCCTCATCCACCAGCCCCACGCGCTTCACAAAGAACCCCAGGGAAATGTAGACGAGAAATGGGACCACCGCGTTGACTGCTACAAGAAAACTTTCCATGACTGCTTCTCCTCCGTCTCCGAATTTACCCTTTTACCATCTTCCGGATCAGTTCCACAGATCCGTCGATGCCATAGCTGGCGCTGTTGATACACAGATCATAGTGGACGGAATTGCCCCACTGCTGTCCGGTATAATACTTATAATATTTCACATGGTCCCGGTCCATCTTCTTAAGCATGTGGATAGTCTGCTTCTCTGTCAGCTTTCCCTCATTGACCGCCATGATCCGGTGGACCCGCTGCTCAAATGGTGCCGTAATAAAGATACTGATGTGGGGAATACGGTTGTTGGCCAGAATCACATTGGCGCACCGGCCCATGATGATAAAGTCCTCCTTCTTTGCCATGTCACAGATCAGATCCGACTGGTTGAAGAACACGGCGTCGCTTTTGGACAGTCCATGGTAGCGGCTGAACTCCTTCATCCGCTGGCGGATGGTCCGCTCCGGCCCGCCGGCAAAGGCCGGCTGGGTGTAGACGGTCCGGACATTTCCCTCCGCATCCCTGCGGCTTTTGTAGGGATGGCCGGCAGTGTCCTCCACCAGATCCTTCTCCGCCTCCAGACGGTTCAGCACCGCATTGAAGATCTCCACATCGTAGAAATTCATCTTCAGGGAATCTGCCAGGGCAAAGCCGATCTCCGTGCCGCCGCTGCCATAGGTCCGGCCAATGCAGATGATCCTGTGGTCCTTTACAGAGAACCGGTTGGACAGATGCAGCCCATTGAGTTCTGCCTTCTGCTGGTCCAGAATATCCCCTTCCGCAAAGCTGGTAGGCAGGCTGGACACGTCCTTTAAGATCTTATCATACTCGGACATGATCATTTTCCGCATGTCCCTGTCCGTAATGGTCCGGGCCATGTTGCTGATCAGGGCCAGCTCGCTGCGGACCAGATGGCCCTGCCTGCGGTCCGTCAAAAGCCCGCAAAGCTCCTTGACACAGGTCTCCCGGTCCCGGTTAAACACCCGTCCCAGAGAAGAGCCCAGCTGGGTATATACCTCTGCATCCAGGTCATAGATACGCTCCGCCAGTTCGCGGATTTTTTCCATATTATGTTCCATTGCCGTCTCCCCTCCTTACAAAAAGAACACTGCCATGTCCAGCAGAAACACCGGAAACAGCACCTTTAAGGACCACCCGAAATATCCGAAGAACGAAGGCATCCGGATACCGTTCTCATCGGAAATGGACTTGACCATAAAGTTAGGCGCATTGCCGATGTAGGTGTTGGCGCCCATAAATACCGCGCCGCAGGAAATGGCCATCAGCATACGCACCGGAACCGTCCCCAGGGCCGTGGCGATTCCCTCCCCAAAGCCCATGGCTCCCGCCGTGGTAAGGAACACCAGGTAGGTAGGCGTATTATCCAGGAAGCTGGACAGAAGCCCTGTGGCCCAGAACATCTGGAACGGCTCCGTAAGTCCCAGACTGGCTCCCATGGTCTTAAGAAGCATCAGGGCCGGCTGCATGGTAATAAAGATCCCTACAAACAGCACCGCCACCTCCCGGATGGCTCCCCAGGTAAAGTGGTTCTTCCGCCGGATCTGGACGTCCGTGGTCTTAAAAGAAAGAAACGCTGCCAGCAGGATCAGGAAAATCTCAATCACTGCCGGAAATCCCAGCACCACCTCCCCGTACACCGGAATCCCCCGCACATGGCCTGCCTTGTCCTGGAAGGCTTCCATGCCGGGCAAAATGCCGCTTAAAATCACGGCTCCCACAATCATGGCCAGAAACACCAGGTTGTGAAGTCCTTCCAGCCGGATCTCGGTTCCCGGTTTCCGGATATCCGGCTTCAGGCCCTTTGCAATATCCTGGCAGTACCGTTTCCGGTCAATGTGGTAGAACACAAACAGCAGCACCACCATGTTAAAGACCATTACCGGAAACAGCCCCAGGCTCCAGAAGAAAGGAACTCCCCTGGAAAATCCCATTAAAAGGGGCGGGTCCCCGATGGGAGTCAGGCAGCCTCCGATATTGGAAATCAGAAAAATAAAAAATACCATAATATGTGCCCGGTTCCTGCGCCAGGCATTCATCTTGATCACCGGCCGCACCATCAGCATACTGGCCCCTGTGGTGCCGATCAGGCTGGACAGCAGGGTTCCCACGGTCAGCAGGATCACGTTGACCCTGGGAGACCCGGCCAGGTCCCCTTCCATAGTAATATTGCCTGCCACACAGAACAGCCCCAGCAGCAGCACAATAAAGGTAAGGTAATCATTGACCATACACTCCAGCACGGTCTCCAGGGTATGGGACAGGCCAAAGACCCAGGCAAAGGGCACCGCAAACAGAAGGGACCACAGAGCCACCACCAGCGGCTGGTGCTCCTCCCACCAGTGGGCCGCCACCAGGGGCATCACCGCAATACACAGCAGCAGCCCCCCAAAAGGAATACACAGAAGCGGCAGTGCGCTTCCGGCTGTCATCATTTCACTCAAATCCAGGACCTCCTAATTCTATATTTGCTCAATCTTCCCAAGGACTGCCTTGGACCGTCTAACATTATATGAGGTTTTTCTGTTTTTGGCATCGGGAATAATTCACGACGTATTCTGCCACACGTTTCCTTTTTTAGATAAAAATATACAAGTATTAAAAAATTTCAAATTAGGGCTTCACAAAACGGAAAAAGTGTGCTATAGTATTCAGCAGATGGGGGTATAGCTCAGTTGGGAGAGCGCTTGAATGGCATTCAAGAGGTCATGGGTTCGAATCCCACTATCTCCACGAACCAGAATCCGCATAGATACGGGAAAGCTTGTATCTATGCGGATTTTTCTATCCTTGAGCAAGAATAAATATTCCATATATTACTCATAAATTCACTATAAAATACGCTCATGCAACACGAAATGCAACACGAAATCTGGCGTGTTTTTCCTTGCTATATCAGGTTTTTTGGTCTTTTCCTTTTATTGAAACTCTCCCGGCCCCTGGGCCCCAGCGCATCCGTCACATACAACGCACACTCCGGAAGATGCCCCACTGGTATTTCCCTCAATTTACACCCGGTTAACTTTACTACTATCCAGCCATCCCAGGCCACCGGAGTGCCCCGTTCTGATCCGGGGTAAGCACAACTGGCTCCGTGGCCATCCGGCCCTCCTGGTCCAGGTAGTACCAGCTTCCATCATCTTCCAGAAGGCCTCTGGCCATAGCCCCGTCCTCCCCCAGATAATACCAGGCATCATTATACTTGTACCAGGTGTCCGTGACCATATGGCCGGCCCCGTCAAACCAGTACCAGTGACCTTCGTGCTCATACCAGGCATTCTTCACATAGTCGCCGGTGTCTCCCAGGTAGAACCGTTCCCCGCCGTCCTCATGGACCCAGCCGGATTTCCCGGTCTGCCGCAGGCCGTAATACCGGGCAATGGTATCTGCCTCAGCCCTGGCCAGACGGTCCAGGTTGCTGTCATCCAGCAGCCAGGCTGTGGCAGCCGGATTCGTGTGGAAGGAATGCTCCAGGATCAGGCCCGGGGTTCCCACTGCGGTAGCGCCCCGCACCACCCCG
>CAJTOV010000219.1 GCA_910577765.1 uncultured Lachnospiraceae bacterium | reverse complement strand
TCTGGCCTCCATGGAGCGGAAGCTGGGAGCTGCCCTGATGGAACGGAGACGGGACTCTATGGTCCTGACACCGGAGGGCCGGGTGTACCTGGATGCTGCCCAGAAAATGCTGGCTGTGAAAAGTGAGACAGAAGAAACCATTGCCCAGATCGCCCACAACAAAGTCTATCCGCCGGTGCGGATCGGAATCAATAATTCTGCCTCCATTGCAAGAATGATGTCCCTGATGGTCAACCAGATGCAGACCGAAATGCCTGTGTTCTTTGATGTGGATTCTGTAGAATGTGTGGAAATGCTGCGGAAAGGCCAGCTGGATCTGTGCAGCCTAAGCCTTCCTGACGGCATCCCTGATGATTTTCAGGTGTTGCTGACGATTCCCGGCTCCCTGATGATTGCGGTGCCGTCTACGCCGGAATTTGACTATATCAATATGAACTATACGGATACGATCCCCATTCAGGCCATAAACGGCGCAAAGGCAGTCCAGTGCCGCCCCCAGAGCGGCCTTGGCATCACCTGCGCACGCTATCTGGCCAGGCACCAGGTGACGCTGAACTATGTCTGCGCCATCACCGTACTCAGTGCCGTCATGCTGGCAGTGGCCCGGGGCACAGGCCTCACACTGATTCATGATTCCTTTGCCTCCGGGAATTCTGCCTACAAAACCTATGTTCCGGACCCGCCGGTCCACTATGTCCACTCCCTGTGCATCCGCAAGGGGGCAGAAATCACTCCCAAAATGCGGAGGGTCCTAAAAATTCTGTGGGACCTGGAGCTGTGAGGATCAGATATTCAGCAGATCGCTGAACTCCTTCAAAGCTCCGTCTGTCTCATGGGCCAGCACCCGTTTGGCCAGGACCTTGCCAAGCTGCACGCCCTCCTGGTCAAAGCTGTTGACATTCCATACAAAGCCCTGGAACATAACCTTGTTCTCAAAGTGGGACAGCAGGGCTCCCACGGTTTCCGGCGTCAACTGGTCGCCGATGATGATGCTGGAAGGACGTCCGCCCTCAAAATGCTTGTTCCGGTTCTCATCCTCCTTGCCGCAGGCAAAGGCCACGATCTGGGCGGCCACGTTGGCGCACAGCTTCTGCTGGCTGGTGCTGCCTTCGATCACCACGTCCGTGCCGATCTGGCTGTTCTTAAAGCCGATAAACTGCAGCGGCACAATGGCCGTTCCCTGATGGAGAAGCTGGTAGAAGGAATGCTGTCCGTTGGTTCCCGGCTCCCCGAAGATCACCGGACCGGTCTGGTAGTCCACCGGATCGCCGAACCGGTTCACGGACTTGCCGTTGGACTCCATGTCCAGCTGCTGCAAATGGGCCGGGAAACGGCTTAAAGCCTGGGAGTAGGGAAGCACGGCCGTGGAAGGATAATCCAGCACATTGCGCTCGTAGACCCCGATCAGGGCATCCAGCATGGCCGGGTTCTTCCTTACATCCCTGCCTGCGGACAGCCGGTCCTCCTCTGCCGCACCCTCCAGGAACCGGGCAAATACCTCCGGGCCAAAGGCCAGGGACAGTACCGCGCCGCCTACGGCCGAGCTGGAGGAATACCGCCCACCGATATAATCATCCATAAAGAAAGCTGCCAGATAATCATCGCTTCCGGCCAGGGGAGAGGTCTCGCTGGTAACGGCCACCATATGTCTGGAAGCATCCAGACCTGCGTTCTTTAAGGCATCCTTCACAAAGGATTCATTGGTCAGGGTCTCCAGGGTGGTTCCGGACTTGGATACCAGAATAAACAGGGAATGGGCCACATCAATGGAATTCAGCACTGCCGCCGCATCGTCCGGGTCCACATTGCTGATAAACTTTGCCTCCATCTTAAGGGTATTATGCTTTCTGGCCCAGTTCTCCAGGGCTATATAGATGGCCCTGGGGCCTAAGTCACTGCCGCCGATGCCGATCTGGACCACAGTGGTAAACTTCTCTCCTGCCCCGTTGGTGATCTCCCCTGCGTGTACCTTTTCTGCAAACTCGGCCACCTTCTGCTGTACCCCGGTGTAGAAGGCCCGCTTATCCACGCCGTCTGCCACCACCGGGTCTCCCAGCTGTCCCCGGGTCATATGATGAAGTACCAGACGCTTCTCGCCGGTGTTGATGACCTCACCGTTGTAAAGAGCCTGGAACTTATCCGCAAGCTGGGCTTCCTCTGCCAGCTTCACCAGTCCGTCCAGAATCTTGTCATCCACCTGCTTGGCCCCGTAATGGTAGACCAGCCCTTTTGCCATGGGAACGCTGTACTTCTTTACACGCTCTGCGCCGCTTTCCCCGGCCATCACCGCGGCCAGATCCACCTTGTCTGCCTTTGACAGCTCCCGGAAGGAAGCCAGCGTATCCATATTGCTCCAGTTGATCATAATCAAATCCTCCTTGGATGATAATCTATGTAGCTGTTCAGATATTCCTGAACGGTTACCCGCTACGGTTATTCCTTGATCTGGTCAAGCTCCGCCAGATTAACACCTGCGATATTCAAAATGGCTTTTAATTTAATATATTTCCCTTTTAGCTGCCTGTATGTCTCTGTGGCGTGTTCCTCTCTGGCCGTGACCATAAACCCCTGAATTTCCACAAAATCATCAATGGCATTCTTTGCAATTTCCAGACTGGTTGGCATCTTATCACCTTCCCTTCGCTCTTTTCTTCTTATTATAAAATAATATAAAGAACGTGTAAAGTCCTTATTCCATCACCTGGGTCTCTTTCAGGCGGCCCGGGTTCCGGCCATTACGTGCATCCTCCCGGACACTACAGCTTGGCAAAATACACATCATGGGCTTTCCGGTACACCTGGTTGAACTCCTCGTCCCTGCCGGAATGGAGCATGGAGATATAATCGTGGACCTGGTGGCGGATTCCCGGCGTGGCCCTGGCCACGGTAGCTACCCCCATATTGGAACACACATCCGAGATCCGCTCCGCCTCGGACAAAAGATTGAAAAATTCCGTGCCGTTGAAGACTCCGCACTCTCCGCCCCTGAGCCGCTCCAGATGGTTGTTCTTCAGCACATTGACCATGTCATCCACCACCTGCTCCAAAGGCTCGATCCGGCGGGCCGCTTCCAGGTCCTGCTTCCGGAAGGCCTCACTGGTATGGTTTAAGATGGTGTCCAAAAGCTCCCACAGCACATTCAGCTCCCCTAAAGCATCTTTGGAAAAAGCACTGTCCCGCTGATGCAGCTCTGTGGTAATCTCCGCAATATTCATGGCATGGTCTCCCAGACGCTCAAACTCCGTAATGGCCGAATAATAGTAGTTCATGATCTCCACATGGTTGTGGGAGGTGATAATGGCCGAAATCTGGACCAGGTAATTGCTGACCCGGTCTGCCATGCTGTCTATGTAGTTCTCATCCTCCTCGATCTGCCGGACCACCTCCGGGTCATACTGGGTCACCATGGCAAAGGCGCGGCGGATATTGGTCCAGGCCAGCCGGCTCATGACCAGAAGCACGTCATAACAGCGGCCAAAGGCCACTGCCGGCGTACTGAGGAATACCGGGTTTAAGGCGTCCAGCATCTCGTCATACCTGCCGGCAGCCGCAGGCACGTCTTTCACCAGCTTGTGGCTCAGCTTCTCATAGATCCCGATAAAGGGAAGCAGCACCACGGCACAGACCAGATTGAAGATGGTGTTTGCATTGGCGATACCTCCGGAATAAATGGCCTTATTCCAGATTCCGTCCAGCAGCCCCGCATTGTGAACCAGGGACACCACCATCAGGGTCAGCGCGGATTTGCTTAAGTTAAACAGGATGTTCACCACCCCCACCCGTCTGGCCTCCGGCTTGGCGCCGATATTGCAGACAATGGCCGTGGTCACACAGTCTCCCAGATAGATCCCCACTAAAACCGCATAGATCTCCCCGAAGGTAAGCTGGCCGGAAGTGGAAAAAGCCTGGAGAATTCCCACCGTAGCCGAGGAGCTCTGAAGCACAAAGGCCACCGACGCACCGCACAGATATCCCAGCACCGGATTGTCTCCCAGCCGGGAAAACAGCCGCTCCACGATCCCGCTGTCCGCCAGCACCTCAACCGCATCCGACATATTCAAAAGCCCGGAAAAGAGAATCCCGAACCCGATGACAATCTGCCCGATCTTTCCCCAGTCCCTGGACTTCATGCCCATGATGATAACAATGCCCACAATCAGGGCCAGAGGCGCCAGGGTTGAAGGTTTTAAAAACTGTAAAAAGGACGTTCCCGAAGAATCAATATCCAGCAGCCGGATGATCTGTCCGGTAACGGTGGTTCCCACATTGGCACCGATGATGATCCCCAGGGACTGGCGCAGGGATATGATCCCGGCCCCCACCAGACCCGATGTGAGAACGATGGTAGCCGTGGACGACTGGACCACCGCCGTCACCACCAGCCCCAGAAGAAATGCTTTCACCGGCGTACCGGTGATCCGCTCCATGGCCTTCTTAAGGGTCCCCGATGAACTGGCCTTGAGCCCGTCCCCCATGAGACGCATCCCATACAGAAACATGGCCAGCCCGCCAAACAGTGTAATCACATTAAAAATATTCATACTCTTCCACCCTTAAACTTACGTAAATTTTAAA
>CAJTOV010000218.1 GCA_910577765.1 uncultured Lachnospiraceae bacterium | reverse complement strand
TGCGTTTTCTTACGGTCAGCGCGGTGAACGCGCAGACCTATCTGAACTGTTACAATTTCTTTCAGAAAAACTGTTTACTTGTTTAAACAAGTATGTTATATATAATACACAACTTGTTTAAACAAATTCAAAATCAAAAAAACGGAGGAACCAGCATGGGTAAGTATTCAGAGGATGCCAGAGAGCTCCTGAACCTGGTAGGTGGGAAAGAGAACATAGCGGCAGTATCACACTGTATGACCCGGATGCGGTTTGCCCTGGCAGACCCGGCCAAAGCGGATGTCCCGGCCATTGAGGCCATGAAGGTGGTGAAGGGCAGCTTCACCCAGTCCGGCCAGTTCCAGGTAATCATCGGCAACACCGTATCCGACTTTTACAATGATTTCATCAAGGAGGCTGGCATTGAGGGCGTGTCCCGGGATGCAGTCAAGCAGGCGGCCAAGAAGAACCAGAACCTGCTCCAGCGGATCGTCACGGCCCTGGCGGAGATTTTCGCTCCCCTGATTCCGGCCATTATTACCGGCGGCCTGATCCTGGGCTTCCGCAACTGTATTGACAGCATGTACCTGTTTGAAAACGGCACTAAGACCCTGTGTGACATCAGCCAGTTCTGGTCCGGCATTGACAGCTTTCTCTGGCTGATCGGGGAAGCCATCTTCCACATGCTGCCTGTAGGCATCTGCTGGTCCGTAACCAAAAAGATGGGCACCACCCAGATGCCTGGCATTGTCCTGGGCCTGACCCTGGTGTCCGGCCAGCTGTTAAATGCCTACGCCGTGGCAGGCACCCCGACCGCGGACATTCCCAAATGGAACTTCGGCTTCGCCCAGGTCAATAGGATCGGCTCTGCCCTGGCAGCCATTGTCTGTGTAGCCACCTCCACCACGGCCAGTGCCATCGGCGTAGGCGGTCTTCCGGGCATCCTTTCCATCCAGCCTAAGTACATGGCCAGCTTTGCCCTCTGTATGGTCATTGCGGTGGCAGTGCCCCTGGTGCTGACGGTGGTGATCGGACGGAAAAAGCTGGGCGATAAATAAGAAATTTAACCGGAAAATACATCATTGCAGCCCCCGGAACCATGGTTCAGGGGCTGCCTGCACAGACATGTTCAGGAGGAAGGAAAGATATGGAGCATAGAGCATTCAGCAGCAAAGTCATTTACCAGATTTACCCCAAATCCTTTATGGATTCTGACGGCGACGGCCTGGGAGACCTGGGAGGAATCATCCGGAAGCTAGACTATCTGGAGGGCCTGGGGGCGGACCTTTTGTGGCTCACCCCGGTCTTTCCCTCCCCCCAGCGGGACAACGGGTACGACGTGGCCGACTACTGTGCCATTGACCCCCGGTTCGGCACCATGGCTGACATGGAGGAACTGATCCGCCAGAGCGGCAGCCGGGGCATGGGCATCATGCTGGATATGGTGTTCAACCACACCTCCACCAGCCACCCCTGGTTCCAAAAAGCCCTGGCCGGGGAGAAGGAATACCAGGACTACTATATCTTCCGGGAAGGCCCGCCGGACCGCTGCCCCACCAACTGGCAGTCCAAGTTCGGCGGCCCTGCCTGGGAATACCTGCCTGCCTTAAAGAAATGGTATCTCCACCTGTTCGACGTGACCCAGGCAGACTTAAACTGGGACAATCCCAGGGTCCGGGAAGAACTGAAAAACGTGATCCGCTTCTGGAAGGACAAAGGGGTTCAGGGCTTCCGGTTCGACGTGATCAATCTGGTGTCCAAGCCGGAAGTACTGGAAGACGACTTCACCGGAGACGGCCGCCGCTTCTACTCCGACGGCCCCCACATTCATGAGTATTTAAAGGAGCTGGTCCGTGACACGGGAATCGGGGACATGGTGACCGTAGGGGAAATGTCCTCCACCTCCTTAGACAACTGTATCCGCTATTCCAGCCCCCAGGAACAGGAGCTGTCCATGTGTTTCAATTTCCACCACCTGAAGGTGGACTATGCCCATGGGGACAAATGGAGTCTCATGGAGCCGGACCGAATGGCCCTGAAAGAGCTTTTCCGTGCATGGCAGCTTGGCATGCAGGATGGCGGCGGCTGGAATGCCCTCTTCTGGTGCAACCACGACCAGCCCCGGATCGTCTCCCGCCTGGGGGATGAAGGCCGGTTCCGGACAGAGTCTGCCAAGATGCTGGCTGCCTCCATCCACCTGATGCGGGGAACCCCCTATATCTATCAGGGGGAAGAACTGGGCATGACCAATGCCCACTACCAGGATATCTCCCAGTACCGGGATGTGGAAAGCCTAAACTACTACCGGATTCTTCTGGACCAGGGAAAGACCTGGGAAGAAGCCCTTGGAATTCTGGCTGCACGCTCCCGGGACAACAGCCGCACTCCCATGCAGTGGTCCGCCGGGCAGAACGCCGGCTTCACTGCCGGCACTCCCTGGATCATGGTCATTGACAATTATCCGGCCATTAATGTAGAAAACCAGAAGGCAGACCCCCAGTCGGTCTATGGGTTCTATAAGAAGCTGGTTGCACTGCGGAAAGAGAAAACGGTTATCTCCCATGGGCGGATCGCCTTTCTGGAGGAGGAGAACCCGGATGTGCTGGCTTATGAGCGGACTTTGGGTGATGGGACCGGAGCCGGTGTGGACAGTAAAAAACAGATTCCGGAAGGCAGGTCAGGTCTGAAAGAAGACCAGCACCTGGTGGTTCTGTGCAATCTTACTGCCAGGGATATCACCATCCCCGCCGCCCCGGCCTGGGCCGGATACGGGAAACTGCTGGGGAACTATGAAGGCGCCCCCAAATTTACTGGGGACAAGGCAGAAAGAGACTCTGGCCGCTACACTGCTGGCGGGGGATATCTTGTATTGCGGCCCTTTGAGGTGGTGGTGCTGGAGCAGGGGGCTTCTTGATGAAAGGATTCGGGGGGATAAACCTGATTCAAGGGATGATTGAGGGATGAGGCAAGAAATGTAACCAGGGACTGTGAAAAAGTCACCGCCTCTTATGGGGAGACAACGGAATATTGCAGAAAGCCGTTGTCTTCAATCCCCTCACGTTAAAAATCTGCATCCTGCATGTACAATATTCAGCCGGTTCCAGTTTGCCATAAAATACAAGGTTGCCAGTGTCTCCCCTACATAACCTATATACCGATCATTTCTATCTATCCCTTTCGGTATACTCTGATCTTCAACCCGTTCCAGAATCGGAAACAACCATTCACAGTAATCTGCCAGAACACTTTTCCTGGCCAGCATAATATTGTAGTTGTACAGATACTTCTGCTGCAATACAGATGTAAATAAGTCTATGTAATCCGGGTGTACCTCTGATATCGCCTTGAGAACCGCATTCCAGTCTTCCTTCTTCAGATACCGTTTGTGGTGAACCTCAATATTGGGTTCGTAAGGCATGGGAAACGGAAGTACTGCATCCACACCATTGTCCATCAGTCTCAATACATCATCCTCGGAAAGTTCTAAAATTCTGCGGTAATGAACCAGGCCATAATACTCAGATTCCTCATTATTGGATTCTGAAAGCAACTGATTTTTCCAGATCCAGTAAAGTGCTGTCAATTCTGAATAATTTCCATTTTTTTGTGAAATATGTTCCCCATCACAGTCCAGAATATTTGCAACTCGCTCCTTACACAAGGCAGCACCAACCTGAATTGATGTCACCCACTCTGGTATATGGTACTCTCCGTTTAAAGGCTTATCCTTGTAAAACTTTGCCATAAACAGATGTATACTGGCTCTGTGAAAGCCAATAGGAAACGCAGAAAGAGGCATGAATTCCGTGTCACATATATAATGGTAGCTCATCAGTTCTGCCCAGCGACGAGATGTAAGACGGACATGACAGCTAAGACCATAAGCTTCCAGTCTTTCCTCAATAGCCTCCATAACATTTTCTGGTGTGGCAATTAGAATCTGCGTATTCTCTTTGTCCTTCCTCGAAAGACTACTGGAGAAATCTTCCAGTTCCAAAATCGGCAGTCCTGCTAAGAACTCGCCATTATTCCCACGTTCTGTAACCAAAAAGCATAAAATCTTTCTGACGGGGTGCAATTTTTGGATTGCTTCATATGCACCCAGAGCTGTAGCCTGGGCGCCGTAGATTACCAGGTTCATAGTTGTCTTTTTTCTGACCGCTCCTATATTGAATTTCATTTTTCTGCACCCACCCAATTCTAATAATTTATTTATCCAGAAATGCCTGATCAAACCAGAGAATTTTATTACCATCCACACCAGAATCCAATAAATTATTTCTTATGTCGTCTGCTATATCCTGCATAATTACTAAGGAAAGAACCGGAGGTGGGTTGAATAAGAGGGCAATCTTTTTTGCCCCCTTATTCAGCACACTTTCGGTTTTTCCGAATTGAACAAAGTCGCGTCCGGTATGGGGATTCAATGTCCCCTGCTTCCATCGGCTGACTGCTGTTCCGGATATTTTCAGGTCTTATTTTTGAAGAATTTTCCCAGCTTAGGGCATACTCCCCCCTTACCCCCAGATTTTATCTCTTATATCCGGTTGTTCCAGGGTCAGGCGCTGCTCCTTTTGGGCGCCCGCCCAGTACACACTTCATAGGACA
>CAJTOV010000217.1 GCA_910577765.1 uncultured Lachnospiraceae bacterium | reverse complement strand
CCCGGCTAAGAACTGCCTTACAAGCAAGCTTGACGTCAGTTCTTAGCCGGGTTTCCACGCCCTGCGTACTGTAAACAGGAGTTACGAATGCCAAGAAATTGCTAAGTGACCCCTTTTCATATCACCGGGGGTATGTTATAATGAAATACATCAGAATCTGATACCTGATTCTGGTAAAAGGCAGGAATTTGCGGGGCAAATTCAGAATAGGAGGCACTGCGTATGTCGATTTCAGTGAAAAGTGGTCTGAAAGACAAAGACCGTGTATATGTGATTGCGGTTGACCGGTATGACACGACAATGCGTGGCGGTGTCTTGTATCGCACAGACAAGCCTATGGGCATTCCGTTTTCGGATTACCCTGGGCTGGTCGGAGGACTGGAGCAGCGGTTTGAGCAGCTAAAGTATCCCAGGGCCAACATGCGGCGGCGTGTGTTCGGCGATGGGGTGGAGAACCGCTGGCTGGCTGTGGTGGACCAGGAGGGGACGGCTGACAGCGGGGCGCAGGCGGAAGATATCCAGAACCGGCGCGGCAGACTGCTGACCTTCCGGCTTCGGGTGAGCCACCGGGAGAATGCCAGCTGGCAGGGGACGCTGTCCTGCCTGGAGAAAGGCGGGCAGGAATCATTTTCCAGTTTCCAGGAGCTGGTTCTTCTGATGGACGGTTACCTGGGCGGACGGTCTGCACAAAGGAAGGCGGACCAGGAAGAGATGCAGGACGGGACGGTTAGGCAGCAGCGTTTTGAAGAATGCCTGTCCATTGTCATGGAATGTCCTGAGCAGCTTAAGATTCTGCCGGATACGCTGGTGTACCGGTTCGCCAGAGGCACCCAGCGGATGACATTTCTGATCCGGCCGGTATTTTATGCACATGATACCTGCCAGGGGCTGGTGTTCTGGAAGGAGCGGAGACAGCAGCGCAGCTTCCGCAGCCTGCTGGAGCTGGTAGGTCTGTTGAGCGATGCAGTTTACAATGATACTGTCTGGGACATGGAAGAACTGGAAGCAGCAAAGTAAGAGATACAGGATGATACCGTAACTGTCCGGGCAGAAAGCGACATCCCTGGTTTAAGGGAAAGGAAAAGCAGCCTGCCAGGCAGTTGCCAGGAACAAGAAAGAAAGCCAGAATCAGGAGAACGTTCTGATTCTGGCTTTTTGGTTTGCCAGCTATGGGGAATCATGGGACTGGCTGCCCTCTGCCCTTCCCTCAGGCATCCCTAATCCCCGTCCGGCAGAAGGGGCTGGAGGGAGTAGATCAGGGACAGTTCCTTGCGGTTGTAGGATTTCTTGTAATTGCGCACGATCCGGTTCATGACCATGTCCCCGTCCTCATAGGAGGCGGAGGGCAGCAGGATCAGGTACTGGCTGACGCTGTAGCGGGTATACACGTCTCCCCGCCGCAGGGAAGCGGCGATGGCATCATCCAGGTGCTCCATGGCCCGCTTGAGGAAATAGGACTTGGCCTCGCTGCCCTCTTCCTCGTACAGGGTCAGAAGACACAGAAAGATAGAATCCCCGGTCCGCTCAATGGCCCGCCGCTCAAGCTGGTAGATATCCCGGAACACGGCGGTCTCGCAGAAATAGGCCCCTGAGTTGAAGGTCTCCTCCTGGAGGGCAGCCTGGATGGTGGACAGATCCGTGATGATCTTGCGCTGGTCGTCGTGGATCAGCTTGTAAAGGTTCATCAGTTTGGCGGAAGGCGTAATGCCGAACTGGTTGTAGAACAAGGTCTCTGTGGCATGGTACTGCTTTAAAGCCTCCTGCTGTCTGCCGGTGCGGAACAGGGAATAAATAAGCTGGGCGTGAAACTCCTCGTTGTAGGCATCCACGGTGATGGCATGGGAACACAGCTCGGTCAGGGTCTTCCAGTCCTCCTTGCGGGTCAGCAGCATAATGGCGGTCCGGGCCGCATCCAGATACTGGGCATGGTACTCGCTGCAAATGGGGATGACCCAGGCATCCCAGGAGGACTTGGGCAGAAAATCACCCAGATACAGATCCAGGGCATCCATAAGAAGCTCCAGTTTCTGGTCGTCGCTGATCCCCGGCGCCCCGCTGGCCGCATGCAGTCTCCGGAACTCATCCGTGTCCAGGGAAAATTCTGTGTCCGGGCACCATCCATAGGTACCCCGCTTCTGGCTAAGAAGGGACTGGGGCGGAAGCCCCAGGGGCTCCAGCAGCTTGCGGGAGCGCAGCACCAGGGTCTTTAAGGCATTGACCGGATTGGTCAGCTCCCCGTCATTCCAGAGAACCTGAATCAGTTCACTGGAGGAGACCATACGGTCGTGGTTGTAAATCAGGTACTCCAGAAGCAGCCAGGGCTTCCGGGACTGGTGGGTCTGTTCGTTGATCACTGCATTGCCGACCCGGATCTGGCATCCTCCGAACATTTTTATGTGAATGGTCTTGTTTTCCATATAATACCTCTGTTTCTTAAAACTGTAGACAATCTCCTTTTTCTATCATATATAAAATTGGAAAGGAAGTCCAGCAAAAACTAAAATTTTGTAAAAATATTCGTCATTTGATTGATTTTTGCAGAAGAAAATAGGATAATAAGGACAGTTCACCAGAATCTTTTTCAAAAATGTACCAGGGGGGAGAGCATAATGGGATTATGTGACAGCATAGATATACTGGGGAGCCGGGGACAACTTCCGGCAGAACCGGCCGGGCCGGAGGTACAGGGGGTATCCCCGGAGCCGACCCACCCGGAGAAGGAGGTGGGCCCCCATGGAATATGAGACTCTCCATGTCCAGATGTTCGGCAAATTCGTCATGTACTACGGGAAGACCCCCATTTCCCTAAAAAAGATTACCAGCGCCAAAAGCGTCCGTATGCTCCAGATGGTGCTGCTTGCCGGAAGCGAAGGCATTCCCAAACGGGAGCTGATCGATATTCTCTACGAATGGACCGACCCGGGCGAAGTCATCAACCGGAACCGCAACATGAACAACCTGATCTACCGCCTGCGCAAGCAGATGACCTCTGCCGGCATGCCCGATATTCCCTTCATCGTCATCCAGGATGCCACCTGCTACTGGAACGACCAGGTCCCCTTGGACCTGGACATCCGGGAATTCGAAATCCTGTACCAGAAGGCCCGCACCTCCTCGGGCCGGGAGCAGATTCTTCTGTACCAGCAGGCAAACGAACTTTACCAGGGAGAGCTTCTGCCTACCAACCTGGCAGACATGTGGTTCTACGAGAAAAGCATTTATTATAAGGAACTTTATGTGAACACCATCCGCATTCTGGAGCGGTCCTACCGGAAAAATGCCGTCTACAAGGAGCTGATCGACCTTTACAGCCGTGCCGCCGCCATTTATCCCTTTGACAACTGGCAGACCGAGCTGATCCGCACCTATGTGGACGGCAGCCGCTACGACGAAGCCCGCCAAGTCTACAACGAGACCCTGAAGCTTTACGAGAATGAGCTGGGCATCCCGCCTACCCGGGAAATGCAGCAGTGCTTCGAATATCTGAAACGCAAGGAACGGGGCTACGTCCGCCAGCTAAAGACAGGCAGTCCCGGCGCCCAGAACCAGCATCTGGCCAACTTAGGCGAGGAAGGCAGGATTGCCAGGGATATTTTCGGCAGCACCATAGGAGGCGCCTACTATTGCAGCTATCCAAGTTTTGTGGATTACTGCCGGGTGACCCTGCGGATCATGGAACGCCGCGCCCTGGATGCGGTGCTGCTGTTTGTCAGCCTGGAATCCTACGGCAGGCGCAACCGGTCCGACGCCCAGGAGCTGGACGACCAGATGCTGATCCTGCGGGACGTGATCAGCTCCAGCGTCCGCTGCGGAGACGCCTTCACCCGCTACGGCAGCCGCTACTACATCCTTCTCATGGTGGACACCAACAAACAGTTCTGCCGCCGCATCTGCAAACGGATTACCGAAGCTTTCAGACAGATGCCGGACAGTGCCGGTGAGATCCACTATGAGACCCTGCGCCCCCAGGATGTGGGAATCCAGATGGGGGAATTGTGATGGACGGATCGCGGTGAACGGATTATGGTGGGCGAATCGTGATGAGCAGATTATGATGTGCGGATCGTGATGGTCATAGTGTGATGGACGAATCATGAAATTATGATGAGTGTTAAGAAATGCTATTATGTGTGAAAATATAAGTGCATTTAAAAGCAAAAAGTTGTAACTTTATCCCGAAAAGATCTGTCCTGCTTCGGGTTTCACCTGATATTTCCGGTCCGGACAGCCGCTTGGGCCCGTCTTTGGTTTCCGAAAAGCAGGAAAAACGTGCAGAAATCGTGAAAATATTCCGATTCTGCACGTTTTTTCTGCCAGACTTCTAAAATCCAAGGAATTTTCCCTCTCAAAAAAGTCACCTGAAAAGTTACAAAACCATTGGGAATTAAAAAGTTACAAGAAAAAAATTCAAAATGCCGTTTTTTGAACCTTCGCGAGACACTTTGCGAGATACCCTGTCTGGTATAATAGTAACAGAGGGATAGGTGGAAGATTCTGTAATAGCAGGTGGAAACGGCCATTGCAGAAGGCCCGGATATCCCGGCAAAAATATAAAAAGGAGAGAGGGATTATGTTGAGAAAGCTTCGCAAGAACTACAGACGCCTG
>CAJTOV010000216.1:4379-4607 GCA_910577765.1 uncultured Lachnospiraceae bacterium | reverse complement strand
CCCTCCGCATTTACTCCGCTTTTTGTTATTCCTGATACAAAAAACAGGAAACCTTATGTCCCGCTTCTTCAAAGCAGGGCGGCTTTTCCTTCCGGCACCGTTCCATACACCTGGGGCAGCGGGTATGGAACCTGCATCCCTCCGGCAGAGCGGCCGGGTCCGGCATCAGTCCGTCAATGGAATGAAGCCGTCTTTCCTTTTTATACAGATTAGGAATGGCCCCAAACA
>CAJTOV010000216.1:238-4369 GCA_910577765.1 uncultured Lachnospiraceae bacterium | reverse complement strand
TATAGGGATGATGCTTTCCTGGAAGAAAGACATCCTCCACGGTA
This sequence comes from uncultured Lachnospiraceae bacterium, assembly GCA_910577765.1. GTDB lineage: Bacteria > Bacillota > Clostridia > Lachnospirales > Lachnospiraceae > Brotaphodocola. The sequence goes on along the minus strand of CAJTOV010000216.1, from coordinate 4,325 downwards.
CCGGATTCCACCAGCTCCCCGGCATACATGATTCCCACCTTGTCGCAGATTCTTGCGACAATCCCCAGGTCATGGGTGATCAGCACCATGGCCGTATTCAGTTTCTCCTTCAGTCCCCGCATCATCTCCAGAACCTGGGCCTGGATTGTCACATCCAGAGCCGTGGTAGGCTCATCGGCAATCAGCAGCTTGGGCTGGCAGGCCAGGGCTATGGCAATCACCACCCTCTGCTTCATACCGCCGGAGAACTGGTGGGGATAGTCTGTCCTTCTGGATGCGGGTATGCCCACCAGTTCCAGAATCTGGCATACCCGTTCCTCCTCCTGCTTTCCCGACAGTCCCAGCTCATGAAGCCGGATTACCTCACCGATCTGCCTCCCCACAGGAACCGTGGGATTCAAACTGGTCATCGGGTCCTGGAAGATCATGGATACCTTGCTGCCCCGTAAAAGACGCATCTTTTTTTCCGGTATTTTACCGATATTCTCCCCATCCAGCCATATTTCCCCACGGTCCACACAACCGATCCGCTCCGGCAGCAGCTTCATGATGCTGAGGGCCGTAGTAGTCTTCCCGGCTCCGGTCTCCCCTACCAGCCCTACAGTCTCCCCGGCCTCCACCGCAAAATCCAGCCCGTTGACTGCCCGGAATACCCCTTCATCCGTTTTATAGGATACATACAAATCTTTGATTTCCAATATGTTCTTACCCACTGGCTCCCTCCTTTACCGCATCCCTTATGACAGCCGCCTTTTCAGTTCTTCATTTTCGGGTCAAGGGCATCCCTCAGACCGTCCCCGATCAGATTCAGTGCCATAACCGTGACCGCAATGGCAATGCCGGGAATCACTACCAGATAGGGATAGTACCGCATATTGGGACGTCCGGCCGCCAGCATAGACCCCCACTCCGGCGTAGGCGGGGCAATCCCAAGCCCCACAAAGCTTAAACCGGAAATAGTCAGGATCATTCTGGCCACATTTAACGTGGACTGGACGATAATGGGGCCCATGGCATTGGGCAGGATATGCCGGAGAATAATCCACCTGTCACTGGAACCGAAGCACCTGGCTGCCTCAATAAACTCCTGGTCCTTCACCGTCAGGATGGAGGACCGGACAATCCGGGAGAACCGGGGGATCTGGGAGACACACATGGCAATCATCAGGTTGGTCATTCCCTGGCCCAGGGCCGCCACAATGGAGATGGCCAGCAAAGTGGACGGAATGGCCAGAAACACATCCATGATCCGCATCAGAAGGTTATCCACCTTTCCCCCATAGTAACCGGCTGCCGCACCGATCACAGATCCTATGGCCAGGGATACCAGAATGGACACGATACCCACAAACAGGGAAATCCTGGTGCCGTGAATAATTCTGGCAAACATGTCCCTGCCATATTCATCCGTGCCGAACCAGTGGGCACTGCCAGGAGCCAGGAACCGCTCGGTCATGGACTGGCGGACTACCTGGGTATCATAATCCGCAATCAGGTCCGCACACAAGGCAACCAGCACCAGCACGGCAAATACAAATAGTCCGGACATGGCCAGGCGGTTTCGCATAAAGCGGCGTCCGATCATCTTCCACTGGCTTCTGCTTTTATGGGCGCCGCCGGACTGTTCACTGCGTTTCATCCAATCACCCCCTTATGACTTCACATAGGAAGATTTCACTCTCGGGTCAATAAAGGTATAGAGAATATCCACTGCCAGGTTCACCAGGCCTGCTGCCACTGCCACAAAGGTAATGGACATCATGACCATGGGAGTATCCTTGGAGCGGACGGAATTGATCATCAGGGTTCCCAGACCCGGGATCGCAAATACCTGCTCAATCACAATGGCGCCTCCCAGCTGCAAACCAAAGTTGATTCCAATCTGTGTCACCACCGGCAGCAGGGCATTGCGCAGGGCATGACGGAACACCACCTGGAATTCCGTGGCACCCTTGGCCCTGGCCGTGCGGATATAATCGGCCCGGATTACCTCCAGCATACTGGAACGGGTCAGACGGATCAGGGATGCCATGGTGTTGATAGCCACTGCCACTGCCGGAAGAATGAAATGCTTCCATGTATCGATTCCGGTGGCTGGCAGCAGGTCCCACTTTAGGGAAAACACCAGAATCAGCATCAGTCCCATCCAGAAAGCCGGAATGGATGTGAGAAGCAGGGCCGCAATCATACTGACCGAATCCAGAATGGAATACTGCCTTACTGCCGAGATGATTCCCACAGACACTCCCACAATAACCGACAGGGAAATTCCCAGAAATGCCAGCTTTAAGGTAGTCGGAAACCTTGTAAGCACTTCCTGGTTCACCGGCTCATTGGTCACATAGGAATCCGGGAATTCTCCCCGGAGCGCGTCGGTTACGAACCGCCCGTACCGCATCAGGAACGGATCGTCCAGCCCCATTTCCTCCCGCTTTCTTGCAACTGCCTCCTGGGTGGCTCCTTCCCCCAGAACCATCCGCGCCGGATCTCCGGGGGTCAGGTCCATGATTGCAAAGATGATGAAGGATATTCCCAGAATCACCGGGATCATCATCAGAAGACGTCTTATGATATACCGTATCAAATACCTTCCTCCCTTCTTGGATTACCAGATCCAGAGTCCCCGTATTCCTGTCAATTCCAGGAATATTCATACACATAATGCCGCTCCGAGGGACTGGTGTACACTCCGCTGAGTCCGGAATTGTAAGCAATGTAGGTCATCCCCTGGTACAGCGGAAGGATCACTGCATGTTCGTAAATCTTCTGGTTGATATCATCGTAGAGCTGCTGCCTTCTGGCTGTGTCCTCTTCCCCCCTGGCTTCATCAATCAGTGCATCCAGTCCTTCCACCTTATGAAGGGTAAAGTTATTTCCGCCGCCTTCCATGCTGGTGTGGAATCTCCGGGTACAGATATAATCCGGATCAGAGATATTGTTGGTAATCACATAGAAGGTCAGTTCATAATTGCATTCGGTCTGGGTCTCCTCCAGATAGGCCGCACGTTCCATCAGTTCAATATTGGCCGTAATTCCGATCTCCGCCAGCTGGGCCTGAATGATCTCCGTAGGCTTGCTGTACTGGCTGCTCTGGTTGGTCTTCATTGTCACACTGAGGCCATCCGGATAGCCTGCCTCCTTCATCAGCTCCTTTGCCTTTTCCAGATTATACTGGTATCCTGCAAAATCCGGATTATAGAAGGCCGTGGACATGGGAATACAGCTTTCTGTGGGGATTCCCAGCCCGTTGGCGCCTCCCAGTATAATGGAATCCCGGTCCAGGGCATAGCAGACAGCCTCTCTCAGCTTCTGGCTGGCAAACACACCGTCCCGGCAGTTAAATGCCAGATACCAGAAAGTAGATGCCTGCCCTTCTGCCCAGGTAACACCGGCAAGCTCTTCCAGATGCCGTTTGTCGCTGGTATTGGGGTAATAGAGCACATCCACTTCCCCCTTCTCCAGGGCAATGGCAGCCGTGCTTTTGTCTGTGTGTATTTTAAAGGTCAGATTTCCGATGGCCGGGGTTCCTCTCCAGTAATCATCAAAGCGGACCATGTCGATCCGTTCCCCGGTGCTCCAGCCAGTGTACTTGTAAGGACCGGTTCCCACGGGATTCTTGGCAAAATGATCGCCCGCTGCTTCTGCCTCCTCTTTTCCTACTACCGCCAGGCTGGCGCTGCACAGACAGCTTAAGATTGCCACATAGGGCTCCTTGAGAACCAGCTTCACATGGGTATCGTCCACCACCTCCATCCGGTCCATGGTGCTGGTGAAGGCGGATGTATAGCTGGAGGCAATGGCCCGGTTGATGGAATAGGCCACATCCTCCACGGTCATCTCCCTGCCGTTGTGAAATTTGACTCCTTCCCGGATTTTCATGGTAATCTCCAGTCCGCTTTCGTCGAACTCCCAGGATTCTGCCAGAGCCGGGGACAGACTTCCGTCCGGCTCTTCCCGTACCAGGGTATCAAACATCTGGAAGATCACCAGATAACTGATGGTATCCTTGGTCTGGGCCGGGTCCAGGGAAGTAGGCTCCGATGAAATGCTGAATACCAGATCCTCCCTGGTCCCTGCTTCCGCAGAG
>CAJTOV010000216.1:0-228 GCA_910577765.1 uncultured Lachnospiraceae bacterium | reverse complement strand
TTCCTTTTCAGCGGTGCTTTCTCCACTGCCGGTTTTCCCGGTTCCGCTGCATCCTCCAAGGACCAGGGATACGGACAGCAGAATGCCCAGCCAGCGGTTGCGTTTTCTCATGTTCATAATGTACCTCCTTTTTCTGGTCATACAGTTTCTTCTTTTCCCTGGACAGCCTTCTCCTTTTCCAGAATCTCCTGGAAAAACCGCATGACAATGGGAGCTTTTTTCTCATCA
>CAJTOV010000215.1 GCA_910577765.1 uncultured Lachnospiraceae bacterium | reverse complement strand
GTATGCCCGCGACCGCTGCGTTTTCTTACGGTCAGCGCGGTAAACGCGCAGACCTATCTGAACTGTTACAATTCTAATCTTCGCCGGGTATTCCTCCTGGCAAAGTTCCGGTAATTCTACTATAGGACGCAAAGACAGCTTCCAATAGTCTGGTAGACGGTGCAGAAGCCTGCGCCCTTTATCACCCTGCCGACCGGACAGGAACACCAGCCATGAAACAGTCAAAAATTTTATTGCGGAATTGCAGGATAAGGCAGTATAATGAAAGAAGGTGGGATGGTAAATGACATAGTAACGGTTCAGGAGAATGTCTTGAAAAGTTAAATCAGAAGGGAGGATCATGTCTATGGCATTGACAAATGAGGATTTATTGGCAATATCACAACTGCTGGATGCAAAACTGGATGCAAAATTCCAGTCGGAATTACAGCCGATCCGGGATGACATAAGGGATATAAAACTTGATATTGAGAATGATATCAAGCCAAAGCTCCGGCTTCTGGCTGAGAATTATGTACCTGCCGCCAAACGGTATGAGAAAGCGGTTCCAAGGATGGAAGCAATGGAGGCGGATATCAATATTATGAAAAAAGTAATTCACGAACACAGCCAGAAGTTCCAGATTCTGGGTGTGTAAACGGATAGGGAAAGAGAAATTTTCAAAAGGTACCCAGTCAATGGGGCTGTCGCATAAGTCCATGTTTCTGCAATATATAGATGATATCTGCCGGATATCACAGCTGTCTATTGCAGAAATCGGACATGTTGCGCCGGCTCCATTTTTATTTATATGATGGCAATGGGCCAGAGCCTGGTTTGCAGCAATCCCTTCTGTTAACTAACCAAAAATCAAATATATTGGCTATATTTTGGGATATTTAAAAACAAAATGAAGTAAAAATAATCAATAAATGAAAATAAATTGATCAAAAAGATTGTATAATGATAAAAAGTATGTTATATTGAATCTACCTTGTCAATATATCTGCAAACCAGGAGGAGGCAGCAAGTATGAACAGTCAGGAGTACATAAACCAGTTATTCAGTCTGGAAGGCCATGTGGGGATTGTCACCGGGGCGTCCAGAGGGCTGGGACTGGGAACGGCCCAGGTTCTGACCCGTGCCGGGGCAACGGTGTATAATCTGGATATGGCGGAGCGGAGCCAGGAGAAACCTGTTGAGGGGAATATGACGGATATTCTGGTGGACCTGACCGACCGGGCGGCGGTAAAGGAAGCCGTGGAAGGAATCGTAAGGAAGGAGGGGCACCTGGACTTTCTGGTGAATAATGCGGGCATCACCTTTAAATGCCGTGCAGAGGAATTTCCCCTGGAAAAATACCGGAAAATCCAGGATATCAATCTGGAAACCGTGTTTGAGATGTGCAGAATGTGTTATCCCTATCTGAAGGACTCCAGATACATCGGCAGGATAGTCAGCATTACGTCCATGGCCGCTTATCTGGGACATTCCGGGACCGTACCTTATTGTATGACCAAATCCGGGGTCAAAGGACTGACCATCGGACTGGCCGAAGAGTGGAAGAATGATAATATTCTGGTCAACAGCGTGGCACCTGGCTGGTTCTCTACAAAACTGAATCAGGAACTGTACCGGCAGAACCCGGAACGCCATAAGGCGGCTCTGGCTAAACCTACCCTGGGCCGGTTCGGAGACCCGGTGGAAATCGGCTATATGATTCTCTTTCTGCTGAGCCAGTGTTCCACCTATCTGACCGGACAGGACTTTGCCGTGGACGGCGGTGCGCTGACGCATGGGTTTTAGACTATGTCTAGTACATCGTTGCACTAATTCCCGAGTAACTAGCACTCGCTATCCGCGCCATCTGCACGCCTGCGAAGCTAGTTTTGCAGGCGTGCAGATGGCGTAGGCAGCGGGTGCTTTATTCACCGGAATTTCCGCATGGCAGTACTAGTACTGCCGCTCTTTCATGCACAATGAGTTTCCGGCAGTACACTTTTCGAAAAGGAGGAAGATATGAAATTCAGTTCCACTATAACAATCCAGTATGATACCCCATTCTCCCCCTTCCCTGCCAGGGACTGCCATCAGGCCCTGGACTGGCTGAGGGACAGCGGCTTTGACGGAGCCGAGGTCTGTATCTCCCATTACCGGGGACTGGATGTGAAGGATTTTAAGAAAGAACTGGACCTGCGGGGACTGTCCTGCTCCAACATCTCCACGGGCCAGGCAAGAACCCTGGAGCATATTACCCTGCTCCATGAGGGGGTGGCTCTGAGGCAGGCAAAGACACGTCTGAAGGAGCACATTGACGCGGCTAAGATACTTGGCTGCAAAGTGACTCTGGGGCTGATCCGGGGTCTGGGAACTCCGGGCCATGAGCAAGAAGAGAAGGCCGCAATCGCAAGGAATCTGGAGGAGATTATATGCTATGCCCAGGAGAAACAGGTGATGATTATCCTGGAGGCCATCAACCGGTATGAGACAACCCTGTTTACTTCCGCAGAATCCTGCATGAATTTTATTGAAAAGGATCTGGGAAACCCGGACTGTGTGGCTGTCCACTGGGACCTGTTCCACGCCAATATCGAGGATTCCCGGCTGGATGAGGCCATAGACCGGATGGGAAGTAAGCTGCAGCATGTCCATCTGGCAGATTCCAACCGCCACTTTCCGGGATATGGGCATCTGGATTTTGAGGCGGTATTCCGGAAGCTGAAAGCTGTGGGATACCAGGAGTACTGCTCCTTTGAATGCTTCAACCTGCCGTCCCCGGAGGCAGTAAAGGCCCAGGCAGGTCCCTTTATCAGGAAAATGAGACAGCAGTTCTGATATCCATGCAGCTATTTCCCGGGATACCGCAGCAGAATGTGACTGTCACTGCAATACTGCTGTATGGCCGGGGAGGGCTCCCTGTTGGTACAGATCATATCTGCCATGGTCAGAGGTCCCAGGGAAATCAGGGAAGTGCGGTCAAACTTGGAATCATCCAGCACAAAACAGATCTGCTCTGATTTTTCCATGGCAGCCAGCTTGGTATCCCGCTCCATGGGGTCGCTGTGGGAGAAGCCGCCTGCAACGGAAAGCCCCGAAGCCGCGATAAATGCCCGGTTGATATTGTAGGCGGAAAAGGTCTGTCTGGCATCTGCCGGGGAAAAGGAATTATTCTTTTTGTTCAGCATACCCGGAAGCACGAAGACCGTAACATTGTCCAGGGCCAGGGCCTTGATGATGATATCAATGTTCCCGGTTATGACCGTCAGATTCCGGATATGGCCGATATAATCCAGAATATGGCAGGTGGTGGAGCCGCTGTCCAGATAGATGATATCATTCTCCTGGATCAGTTCTGCTGCACAGCGGCAGGCCTCCTTTTTGGCGTCGGTATTTAAGCTGTTGCGCACATGAAAGGGGACGAACTTCCGCTTCCCGGAAGCATATACGAAACCATACTGCTTATGGACCACACCCCGGTCACAGAGCACCTTCAGTGCCCGGCGCAGGGTGCTCATGGATATGTCAAATTCCGTGCACAGGGTGGTCAGGGCAACATTCTCATGCTCTTCTATGTAGTCTTCGATCTGTTTGAGTTTCTGCTCCTTCACGTTATCCTCCTGGAAATGATTTTATTTGGCAGACGTCTGCCTGGTACAGTCATGTACTGGTACTGCCCCGTAAACTGCGACGTTTATACCACTGCTATGGCGTGGTTGTACTGGAGAAATGCTTCCGTATACTCAGGCCCCGGATCTTTGTCTGTGACCAGAAGATCAATCCTGGAGGTGGGGCAGTAGGTCATCAGCGTATTATGGCCGATTTTGGTGTGGTCAGCCAGAAGGATGATCTGGTCCGCACGCTGGGCAGCCGTGCTCTTGATCTTGTATTCTTCAATGGAAAAGTTGGTAGCCCCGGCATTGAGGGAAAAGCCTACACAGGACAGAAAAGCCTTCTGGATATTGTAGGTTTCCAGTTGCCGGGAGCAGTTTTCACCGGTGAAGGACAGGGTGGTGCGGTTGAGAATGCCGGGAAGCACCACCAGGGTGATGCCGGGCTTGTCTATGACCCCGTTGATAATGCGGACACTGTTGGTGATGATGGTGAGAGGCATGGCATCCGGCAGATACATGGGAATGTAGGAGGTGGAGGTGCCGTTGTCTATATACACAATGTCATGGGGCTGGATCAGGGTGGCAGCGTACTGGCAGGAACGCTGTTTTTCGGCCACGCAGGATATGGTGCGGCCGTCCTCTGGGGCGGAGGGGGAGGATTCTTTGGGGGCATTGACACAGATTCCTCCGTATACTTTCTGAAATTCCGGATTCCTGTCTAAGAGAACCGTGATATAGCGGCGGACGGTATTGATGGAAAGGTCAAAGGTGTTCTGCAGTTCTTTCAGCGAGACGGTCTGTCTGTCCCGGATGTATTCTTCCATTTTGTTTAAGCGTGCGCTTTTCACGGTGCTGTTCCCCCTGGACTGGTTTGTTTTGGTGTACTTTGGAGTATGTTTATGAGTTTATGGTAATTATAACCCGAAAGGAGGGAAATGTTCAAGGGGGGATTGGGAAAAATATATACGTAGCACTTAAGGGGTTACAGTTCACGGGGCGGGGAAAACTGGACGAAAACAGACGTCAAGCTGG
>CAJTOV010000214.1 GCA_910577765.1 uncultured Lachnospiraceae bacterium | reverse complement strand
GGATGGGTGGGAACCCTTGTAGTCACCAGGGACAAGGTGGCCTTCTGGACCGATGGACGGTATGTGGAGCAGGCGGCCAGGGAACTGGAGGGAAAAGGGATTCTCCAGTTCTGTATCCTTGATCCGGAGGCACCGTCCCTGGAGACCTGGCTGGCCGGGGAACTGGGCCAGGGAGCCGGAGTGGGCTTTGACGGAGACGTACTGATGACAGGGGAGTACCGGCGGCTAAAGCAGGGCCTTCTGAAAAAGCATCCCCGGCTCACAGGCGACAGCAGTCTGGTGAAGGAATTGTGGACAGACCGGCCGCCGGTGCCCCGGACACCGGTTTTTGATTTTGCCCTGGAATATGCAGGAATGAGCCGGAGGGAAAAGCTGGCCCTGGTGCGCGGAAAGATGGAGCAGCAGGGGGCAGATTATTATCTCTGCTGCGGACTGGATGACATTGCCTGGGTCACCAATCTGCGGGGCGGAGACAGTCCGTTGTATCCGGTTTTCCATGGATATTTTTTTCTGTCCATGTCAGAGGCATGGCTCTTTACAGAGCCGGATAAGCTTACAGAGGAAATCCGCAACCTCCTTCTGGAAGACGGAATCCGGTGGAAATCCCCGCAGGAGCTGGGTATGGTTCTGGAAGGCGTGGATGCGCATGCCATCTGTTATCTGGACCCATGGAAAACCAGTATTTCCCTGAGCACACATCTGGCAGGTACGGATGTGTCGGAAGGAATGGATCTGATCACTGGTCTGAAATGCTGTAAGAACCCAACCGAACTGGAAAACCTGGAGAAGGCCAATGAAAAGGAGGCCGTGTCTGTGGTCCGGCTGATCCGGTATGTCAAGAGCCAGAACGGGAAAGTCCCTCTGGATGAATATGGAGTGGGGCAGTGGATCAACCGGGAACGGAAGCAATTCCCGGAATATCTTCATCCGGGGAATGTACCCATTGTGGGATGCAGGGGGAATGCCACCCGGATGCACTACAGGCCTACGCCGGAGCACAGTGATGTACTGCCCCGGGAAGGATTTCTGCTGTTTGACCTGTGCGCCCATTATCTCCAGGGAAGTACCGATATTACCAGGACCATTTCCCTGGGAAAGCTGACCAGGCAGATGCGGGAGGATTATACCCTGGTGCTGAAATCCCATATTCAGCTGGCTATGCAGAAGTTTCCATACGGATGTACGGGGCCCCTTCTGGACAGCATTGTCAAGAGCAGCCACTGGAACCGGGGCATGAACTATGATGCGGGGACTGGCCATGGGATGGGGTACTGTACCTACATTCAGGAAGGGCCCTGCAAGATTGCGGTGGATAAAAGTCCGTTTTTCCATTATACATTTGACGCGCCGGTGGAGCCTGGCATGATCTTTTCCAATGAGCCGGGTATCTACCGGAAGGGCAGCCATGCCATCCGGCTGGAGAATACGGTGGCGGCAGTGGATGCGTTCCGGACAGAGTATGGGAGATTTCTGGGATTTAGGACCCTGACCTATATTCCCTTTGAGCGTGAGGCCATTGTGGCAGAGCTTCTGACCGGTGAGGAGCTGGAATGGCTGAACCATTACCATCAGGAGACCTACAGACGGCTGTCGCCGTATCTTTCGGAGGAGGAATGCACATGGCTGCGGGAACAGACGGAACCTGTGTCCGGTATTTCCTGCCCCTGATGCGTTTGGGAGGCAGGAAGATGCTAGTACATCGTTGCACTAATTCCCGAGTAAATAGCACTCGCTATCCGCGCCATCTGCACGCCTGCGAAGCTAGCCGTAGGCCCCACTACGCCGTCGCTTCGCAGACGCACAGCTGACACGAATATCAAGCACTATTTACTTCGAGATTAATGCAACGATGTACTAGGGCTTAGCTGTTAAAAAATAACCAGTGTTTTGCAAAAATCCGGCTGCGATTTGGTGAAATGTAGGATTGCATTTTAGGGAGGAACAGGGTAAATTGGAGAGCTGAAACAGAAATTTTGGGATTGATTTGGCCGGTGGGGGAAGAGGCAGTCCAGCCTGGGTTGCAGGGCAGCAAAAGCTGGCCCGGATGTGGGCAGAAGCCTTGGAATGCAACAGAACCACCGGCAGTCCGGGAGGAAGATTATGACAAATCAGGTGACAAAGGACATGACAGCAGGCTCTCCGGCCAGGCTGATTCTGGGCTTTTTTGTGCCCATGGTGTTTGGACTGTTGTTTCAGCAGCTTTATAATATGGTGGATACCATGATTGTGGGCAAGTATCTGGGAGTAGGGGCCCTGGCGGCAGTAGGGTCCACAGGCTCGGTGAACTTCATGATCATCGGGTTCTGTATCGGGGTGTGCAACGGGTTTGCCATTCCGGTGGCCCAGAAGTTCGGGGAGAAGAATTTCGGGCAGCTGCGGAAGTTTGCTGCCAATGGGGCATGGCTGTCCATTGGATTCTCCCTGGCGATGACCGTGACGGTGTGCGTGCTGTGCCGGAAAATCCTGGTGTGGATGAACACACCCGGGGATATTCTGGAAGGGGCCTACAGCTATATCTTTGTGATCTTTCTGGGGATTCCGGCTACTTTTCTCTACAATATGGTGTCAGGGATCATCCGTTCCCTGGGGGACAGCCGGACGCCTCTTTACTTTCTGGTAATGTCTTCGGTGCTGAATGTGGCCCTGGACCTGTTTACCATTCTGGTGCTGGACATGGGTGTGGCCGGGGCTGCCTGGGCCACGGTGATTTCCCAGGCTGTATCCGGGATCGCCTGCCTGGTGTACATGGTGAAGCGGTTCGGGATTCTGCGGATGACCAGGGAGGAGGCGGCTCCCAACGCCAACATTATGAAGACCTTGTGCGGCATCGGAATACCCATGGGACTCCAGTATTCCATTACCGCCATCGGCAGCATGGTGCTTCAGATGGCAGTCAACGGTCTGGGTTCCATGTCCGTGGCAGCCATGACCGCTGCCACCAAGATCAGCATGTTCTTCTGCTGTCCCTTTGATGCCCTGGGGTCTACCATGGCTACCTACGGGGGGCAGAATATGGGTGCAGGCAGGCTGGCCCGGATCGGGGAGGGGCTGAAAGCGGCTGTGATCATGGGAACCGTTTACTCCCTGGCAGCCCTGGCAGTGCTCTGTGCCTTTGGGGATGAGATTGCCCTTCTGTTCCTGGATTCGGACCAGGGGCAGATTCTGGGCCAGGTGAACCAGTATCTTCTGGTCAATGCCGCCTTCTACATTCCCCTGGTGCTGGTGAACGTGGTCCGGTTCCTGATTCAGGGAATGGGCTATTCCAAACGGGCGGTACTGGCCGGAGTATGCGAAATGGTGGCCCGGGCCGGTGTGGGCTTTCTGCTGGTGCCGTATTTCGGATACACAGCCGTGTGCTTTGCCAGCCCCTGCGCCTGGATCGCGGCAGACCTGTTCCTGGTGCCTTCCTATCTGGGGATTATCCGGCGGCTGTGTAAGGAGCAGGCGGCTCAAGTGCAGCAGACCGGAAGGGTTGGTCTGAAAGAGCAGATGGCAGGGATGGCAGGAGGCCGGGGGAGGAAACGGGTGAGTATGAGGTTTTAAAATGGTTATATTTACGGGTGGGATTTTCTTATCCGGCATAGCCGGACAAGAAGCATCGGATGTCCGCCCAATGTGGAAAACTGGACGGAAACAGTCTTACAAGCCAGCTTGAGGTCTGTTCCGTCCAGTTTTCCCGTCTCTTAGGATGGACGTAATGGCCGGAATCCGGGCCGCCCATCACCGCAGGTGATTTCAAATGGCGGTCCGGGTTACTGTTCGCTGGGTATCAGTGAACAGTAATGTAACTTAAAATGCAGTCTAAAGAGTAAAGACATTGTATTGATTTTGTCTTTATGATATGATAGTATATAGACATATTAAGAAGGGGGTATTATTATGGCGCAGACTTTGGTAAATATCCGTATGGATGAGGAATTAAAAAAGAACATGGAACAGATTTGTCAGGAACTTGGGATGAATATGACTACGGCAATTACTATATTTGTGAAGAAGATGACACGGGAAAAAAGAATTCCTTTTGAAGTTTCTGTAGATCCGTTTTACTCTGAAAGTAATATGGCACATTTGCGCAGAGGTGTGGAAGCGCTAAATGGGGGAAAGGGTGTGGAACATGAAATAATTGAGGTAGATGAATGAAAAAGATATGGTTTGATGAGGCATGGGAGGATTACATCTACTGGCAGACACAAGATAAAAAGACATTAAAACGTATTAATATATTGTTAAAAGATATTGAAAGAGAATATTTTGATGGTATTGGAAAACCAGAGCCATTAAAGGGGGATATGAATGGGTTTTGGAGTCGCAGGATTGATGATGTGAACCGGCTGGTGTATCGGATTCGTGATGGTGTGATGGAGATTGTTTCCTGCAAGGGACATTATGAGGATTGAAGCGGAATGAATTAATCACAGCGATGAAATCAGCGGTTTAGATTCCCCACAGGGATGCGGGGGATTTTAGGGTTACAGAGGAGTCAGGGATGTTTTGCCGGTAACAAAAAAGAAATACCCGTTCTCCTAAAAGGCAGTCCATGTAAATTACATTGCAGGATTTCCCCCTCTTTCTACAGAATTCATGGAGAAAAAGAACATTTCCACCTGGGTTTCTTGACCAGGCGGACGGCAGGAGATAGAATCGAACCATAAAATCTGGTTACAGTTCACGGGGCGGGGAAAACTGGACGAAAACAGACGTCA
>CAJTOV010000213.1 GCA_910577765.1 uncultured Lachnospiraceae bacterium | reverse complement strand
CCACATCGGGCGGACGCCCGATGCTTCTTGTCCGGCATAGCCGGACAAGAAGACAGCCCGTAGTAAGAATCCCCCGCACCTTACAGCCTTACAATCCCCGCCTCCACAAGACTCTGCAAGGATTTCAGCACTCCCGCCTTCCCGTGCCACCAGGTCAGTCCTCCCTGGAAGTACACGGCATAAGGCTCCTTAATCGGGCCGTCTGCACTGAGCTCAATGGAGGAACCCTGGACAAAGGCCCCTGCCGCCATGATTACCGGAGCATCGTAGCCGGGCATATCCCATGGCTCCGGGACCACAAAGCTGTCCACCGGGGCCGCTGCCTGGATTCCCCGGCAGAATGCGATGACCCCTTCCGGGGACCCGAAGGTCACTGCCTGGATAATATCGTGGCGGGACTGGTTTTTGTCAGGAACCACGGAAAAGCCCAGGTTCTCATAGATATTGGCGGCAAAAATAGCGCTCTTTAAGGCGCCGGCCACCACGGAGGGCGCCAGGAAAAATCCCTGGAACATCTGCTGGTTCAGCCCCAGACTTGCCCCCACTTCCTTTCCCAGCCCCGGCGCAGTCAGGCGGAAGGAAGCCCGGTCAATACAGTCTTTACGGCCTACGATGTAGCCTCCTACCGGAGCCAGGCCTCCTCCCGGATTCTTGATTAGGGAGCCTACCATCATGTCGGCCCCTACATCCGTAGGCTCTGTCCGCTCCACAAACTCCCCATAACAGTTGTCCACCATGCAGATCACATCCGGGCGAAGCTTCTTAATAAAGGAAATCAGTTGTCCGATCTGGTCCACGGACAAGGTAGGGCGGGTATCATAGCCCTTGGACCGCTGGATGGTCACCAGACGGGTCCGCTCCCCCAATGCCCTGGCGATTCCCTCATAGTCAAAGGAACCGTCCGGCAGCAGGTCCACCTGCCGGTAGGTCACCCCATATTCTTTCAGGGAACCTGCCGAATCCCGGATTCCGATAACCTCCTCCAACGTATCGTAGGGCTTTCCCACCGGGGACAGCAGTTCATCCCCGGGCCGCAGATTGCCGGACAGGGCAATGTGAAGGGCGTGGGTACCGCTGACCAGCTGGGGCCGCACCAGGGCGCTTTCCGCGTGAAAGGCTCTGGCGTACACATCCTCCAGCACGTCCCGGCCCAGGTCATTGTAACCGTATCCTGTGGTGGCGGCAAAATGAATGTCGCTGACCCGGGCATCCTGCATGGCTTTCAGCACCTTCATCTGGTTGTACTCCGCCGTCTCGTCGATCCGGTCAAACCTCTCTTTCAGTTCCTTCTCTATCTTTTTTCCAAACTCCAGGACCTGGCTGCTGATGCCAAGGTCCTGGTAGATACTGTCTAAGTTCATGTTGTTATTCTCCTTTTCCGGCATTCTGCTGGCTGGCTGTTTCCATTACCGGTGATCCGGAAGCATATTATCCCTTGTGGGGCAGGCTCCCTGCCGGCCCGATCCCTATCTCTTTACATTCTTCCAGAATCCGTGCCAGAACCTGGTTCCGGTCATGTCCAAACCGGTCCAGATCCAGCCAGCGCACATCCCGTTCCCGCTTAAACCAGGTAATCTGTCTCTTGGCAAAGTGGCGGGTGTCCCGTTTTAAAACCCGCACTGCCTCCTCCAGGCTCCACTGTCCGTCCAGATAGTCCAGCAGTTCCTTATAACCCAGGCCCTGCATGGACACCATTCCCTTTTTACAGCCCATGTTTTTAAGCTTCCGAACCTCTTCCAGAAGCCCCTGTTCCAGCATCCGGTCTACCCGCCGGTCAATCCGTTCATAGAGAAGGTCCCGGCTGCAGGTAAGGACATAGTAGAGAAACCGGTAGGGGGATTCCTTCTGCCGCTCTTCCTGGTTGTGGCGGGAAATGGGCTCTCCGGTGAGCCGGTAATACTCCAGGGCCCGGATGACCCGCTTGCGGTTGTTGGCATGAATGGCCTGGGCCGATACCGGGTCAACCTGCCGGAGCATGGCATGGAGGGCTTGGCTTCCCTGCTCCCGGGCCAGCTCCTCCAGCTCCCGGCGGACCTGGCGGCCGCCGTCATTTTCCTTAAAATCAATGCCATAGACCAGGGCCTGGATGTAAAAGCCGGTTCCTCCCACCACAATGGGCACACGGCCCCGGCTGTAGATCCCTTCCATAGCCTCTTTGGCCAGCTCCTGGAACAGGGTCACGTTAAATTCCTCCCTGGGGTCCAGCACATCAATGAGATGGTGGGGTATCCCTTCCATCTCCTGGCTGGTTACCTTGGCAGAGCCGATGTCCATATGCCGGTACACCTGCATGGAATCGGCGCTGATGATCTCCCCGTCCAGGGCCCTGGCCAGTTCCGTGGAAAGGGCCGTCTTGCCAACTGCCGTAGGACCGGTGAGAATCACCAGGGGCGGCTTCTGGTCCGAAGCCCTGTCCGGCCGGCTGTGGGCCAATGGTTGTGGTATCTGCATCATACATGCTCCTTTTCTCAGACAATCCGCTTGAATTTCTTCTCCAGCTCGTATTTGCTCATGGAAATGATGGTAGGCCTTCCGTGGGGGCAGGCGTAGGGATTCTCCAGGTCCAGAAGCTGGTCCACCAGCCTGTCTGCCTCCGCCGCGCTCATGGCATGGCTTCCCTTGACTGCTGCCTTGCAGGACATGGAAGCCACCTTTTCGTAGACCAGCTCCGGGCTTCCCGTCAGGGTATCCTCTGCCAGACTGTCCAGCATGTCCATGAGAAGCTCCTTTCTGGCAATGGAGAACAGATTGTCCGGAACCCCGCGAACCGCGTACTCCCGGCCTCCGAAGGGCTCGATCTCAAAGCCTACATCATGAAAATATTTGAGATTCCGCTTTAACAGGTCCTCTTCCCGGCTTCCCAGAGTCAGGATCACAGGAGGATTCACCATCTGGCTGGTGAATTCCCGGGTCTTTAAGGACTCCATGGTCCGTTCATAAAGGACCTTTTCATGGGCTGCGTGCTGGTCGATGATGTAAAGCTGGTTCTGGAATTCCACCAGCCAGTAGGTATCAAAAAGCTGGCCGATCAGCTTGTGACGGCTCCTGGATTTGGGTTCTAAAAGCTTTTCCTCAAACAGGTCAAGCTGGCGGGCCGGAGCGGCTGACTCCCTGGCCGGACCGGGGACCGGAACCGGGCTGGCAGGTGTATCCGGACTGCCGGACATGGCCGGGGTACCGGATGAAACCGGACTGCCGGACATGGCCGGACTGCCGGACGAAACCGGGCTGCCGGACATGACCGGACTGCCGGACGAAACCGGGCTGCCGGACATGACCGGACTACCGGATGAAACCGGGTCGCCGGACAAGACCGAACCACCGGACGCAACCAAGCCGCCAGAGACATCCAGTCCGGTTCCGGCAGCCGGGACGGCCGGAACTTTGGGGCCAGAACCGGAGGGTCCGGCTACCCTGCTTCCCGTCTCCGCCTCCGGGACCGCTCCGGCCCCGTAAGCTGTCTCCGCCCCCAAGGCCGCTCCGGCCCCATAAGCCGTCTCCGCCTCCCGGAACACGAACGGCTTCCGCTTCTCAAAAGGCTCCGGCAAAGGCAGCCGCTTCTCCCGTCCGGGCTTTTTGGTCTCCCCTTCTGCCTCTGTCCTTTTCTCCTGTTTTCCTTCCAGGGACACCTGGGGAATCAGTTCCCGCTTTCCCAGGGCTCCGGCAATGGCATCCCGCACCAGGCCGAAGATCATCTCCCCGTTCTGGAACCGCAGCTCCATCTTGGTAGGATGGACATTAACATCCAGATACTCAGGCTCTATGGAAATATGCAGCATGGTAAAGGGATACTTGTGCTGCATCATAAACGGCCTGTAAGCCTCCTCAATGGCTTTGCATATGATGCTGCTTTTAATATAGCGCCCGTTGATAAAATAATTTTCAAAGGTCCGGTTGTTCCTGGCAATCACCGGTTTGCCGGCAAATCCGGTAATGGACACGGCCTCATGGCCCAGCTCCACCGGAATCAGATTGGCGGTGATCTCCCGTCCGTAAACCGTATAAATAATGTCTTTCAGATTATGATTGCCGGATGTGTACAGCTTATTCTGGCTGTTCTGGATAAACCGGATGGAGATACCCGGATGGGACAAGGCAATCTTCTCCACCAGATCCGCCACATGGGCCCCCTCGGTCATGGCTGTCTTAAGAAATTTCCGCCGTACCGGAGTGTTGTAGAACAGGTTCCGGGCAATAAAGGTGGTACCCTCCGGTGCGCCGATCTCCTCCAGCCCCTTCTCCTGGCCCCCCTCAATCTGGTAGCGGGTGCCGGTAAGGCTGTCGCTTACCCGGGTGATCACCTCCACCTGGGCCACGGCAGCAATGCTGGAAAGTGCCTCTCCCCGGAAGCCCAGGGAGGACACCATAAACAGGTCCTCCACAGACCGGATCTTGCTGGTGGAATGGCGCAGAAAGGCCGTGGCGATCTCCTGGGCCGGTATTCCGCATCCGTTGTCCGTGACCCGGATGAAGGAAATGCCTCCGTCCCGGATTTCCACCGTAACCGCCGATGCTTTGGCATCAATGGCATTTTCCAGAAGCTCCTTGACCACGGACGCAGGCCGTTCGATCACTTCCCCTGCGGCAATCTTGTTGATGGTGCTCTGGTCCAGTATCTGTATGTTTGGCATAATCCGCTCCTTTATCAGCCGCTCCACCGGTTGTTAAGCCGGGTCTGGAGCCGGTACAGGGTGTTCAGGGCGTCGATGGGGGTCATGTTGCCCAGTTCC
>CAJTOV010000212.1 GCA_910577765.1 uncultured Lachnospiraceae bacterium | reverse complement strand
AGAGGGCGAAACAGCAGAGGGAACGCAGTACCGAAGATTTTAAAAAGCAAAGCCGATTTCGAAATGGGGTGGAAACAATACCATCCATCCTTCGCCGAAAATACGGAATTGATAAAATCCCGGTACGCGGACTGATACGGAGTCGTTTCTTCTTCGGATGCAAAATAGGTGCGTTAAATATCAAAAAGTTCTGCAGATATATGCAGGACCAGAATAAGTGCGCCCTCAAAATGGCAACTGCCTAAAAAATGGTGGAATATCCCCCTGCCATACGCAACAAAAGTCATTCAAAATCATCATTTCCGAAAATTTACAGCAATATATTCAATTTTCAAAGTCCCTATCGTGACAAAGATAAAATACAAATACCCTTTTGACTACCTAATCATACCATGCCATGGATGGGAAATCTGGTGCTGGGAGCAGCCCTGGCCATTGAGGACAACCGGGGGCTGGAAGGCAAGGAGGCCGTACAGAACTTAAAGGTCTCCCTGATGGGGCCTCTGGCCGGTGTGGGGGATTCGATCTTTTTCGTGCTGATCCCCACCATCTTCGGCTCCATTGGCGGCTACATGGCACTGGAAGGGAATCCCATGGGTCTTATGGTCATCGGCTGCCTGATTGCCAGTACCAGCAAGATCGTGACGCCTCTTACGTTCTCATCCGGCGAGGTCACCAAGGGAATCCAGGAGATTCTGGACACGATTCTGCCTTCCATGATCCCGGTGATCCTGCTGCTGGTGATCTGCGGCATGCTGAGGAAGAAGATCCGCCTGACCTGGATTATCTGGATCATCATCTTTGCATCCTGGATTTTCGCGGCTTTCGGACTGCTGGCATGATGCAGGGATTAAGACAGAAAGGCAGGCAAAGAAAATGATTGAGGCAAGCTGTGTGAAAAGAAGCATCACACCACGTTTTCCCATGTTCATGCGCGGTTATGCCATGCGGACAGGGAAATCTACCGGTGTTCTGGATGAGCTGTACTGCAGGATGCTGGCTCTGCGGATTGGCGGGGAGGTATTCCTGTGGGCCACACTGGATATCTGTATGCCGGAGAAGGCTTTGTCCGATTACATAAAGACGGTAATCGCGGCAAAGTATACCATACCCCGGGAGCATATTCTGATCTCGTCGATTCACACGCATTCGGGACCGGATATCAGTTTTACAGATGAGGGAGAGGAGCGGAACCGCCGGAAAGCAGAATACAGAAGCTGGCTGGAGCAGCAGATTCTGGAAGCGGCAGACCACTGCCTTGAAAAGGGCTTTGTGGCGGTAAAGGCCAGCCGGATCACCGGACAGATTGAGGGGATATATGGAAACAGAAATTACAGGGACAGGCCGGGCGACAAAGAGATTCAGCTGATTCTGTTCCGCAGCGGGAATCATGTGGAAGCGGGAATTTTTCAGATGGCCTGCCACCCTACGGTGCTGGGAATTCACAACATGGAGCTTAGCTCTGACCTGATGGGAAATGTGGGAAAGGCACTGGATGAACGGTTTGACACCACCTTTCTGACGGTCCAGGGCGCCTGCGGCGATATGGGGAACCGCCAGTACCGCCAGGGAAATGACCAGAGGGAACTGTGGCGGGTGAAAAACAGCCTGATGGAACAGATTAACCGGATCACCGGGGAAACAGGGGCGGAACAGCCTCTGGACCTGAAGGTGGTCCAGGTAAAGACCACGGATTATAAGATCCGGTATTCTTACGATACAGAACTTCTTAAGCAGCAGATGGCAGAGGAGCAGAAAAAACTGGATGCTGCCGTCACAGAAGACCAGAGGAAGCTGCTCTGGTCCGGAATCCGGCATATGGGAGAGAAGCTGGCAGCCGGCGGCGTGGACCAGACTCTTACATCCGGCATCTTCCATCTGGGAGATCTGGACATTCTGTCAGTTCCGGGAGAGCTGTTCTCTGCCTTTGGACTTCAGATCAAGGAGCATATGAAGGCGCCGGTGAAAATGATATGGGGGTACGAGCATTATTCCGCAGGCTATATTGTGGAGGCCGGGGAATACGGAAAAGGTTATGAAAGTATGTCGACCTTATTTCCCCAGGGGGAAGCGGAGCGCTATGTACAGCATCTGATTAACAGTTTATAAGGAGGGATTGGTATGCGTAGATTTGTAATCGCGTCCCACCATCAAATGGCATTTGGGCTGAAGGATACCCTGCAATTTCTGACATCCAGGGAAAATATCACGGATATCAGTGCTTATGTGGATGATGAGCGTCTGGAGGAACAGGTGGGGCGGGTAATGGCATCCTTTGGACCGGAGGATGAGATTGTGGTCCTGACCGATATGCTGGGCGGAAGTGTCAACCAGTATTTCTGCTCCTATATGGGAGAGCGGTGCCATCTGATCAGCGGGGTCAACCTGCCCTGCGCCCTGAGTCTGGTTCTGCAGCCGGAGGATCTGCCGCTTACCCGTGAGCTGGTACATGGGATCGTGGAGGAGGCCAGGACCCATCTGGTGTATGTAAATGAATACCAGACAGCCGAGAATGAAGAGGATGAGTAGGAACCGTGGACAATAAACCACTACATCATGTGCCCCACGAACCGGAGTGACAGAGTATTTTGTGCATCTTAAGATATTCTTCATAATCTATTTAAAGATTCTACATTCATTTTCAAATGGGCTGTGCTATACTGAAATCACAATAAGAAATGCACAGAAAATCCTTTTTAAAAAGAATCCTTTGGAAATTGTATCCCGTGTTGCCCATCACAGCACGGGACTTTTTCTGTTTATAAAAATTTTCCTTTTCTTTTTGGGAAAAATGTGATAAGATAAAAACACTTCATGGAGATTCCTTTGTATCTGCCAGTCAGGCCCATTACCGAACAAGAAGATGCTCCCCCCGTGAATCGTAACAATCGTAACAGTTCAGATACCCCTTGAACTGTTACTAACAATCCCACTGAACCAGTAAAACACGTTTTAGAAACCAGTTGACATTTCACAAGGATTATACTATGATAAGAACAGAAAACAGAACAGACGTTCGCTTGGAGGGTTAAGGATGAATAAGGATGATAAGTTAAAAGCACTGGATGCTGCGATTACACAGATAGAGAAGTCTTACGGCAAGGGGTCCATTATGAAGCTGGGGGATTCCGGGAAGAACATGAATGTGGAGACGGTTCCCACCGGCTCCATCAGCCTGGATATAGCCCTGGGCTTAGGCGGTGTGCCCAAGGGCCGTGTGATCGAGATCTACGGGCCTGAGTCCAGCGGTAAGACTACGGTAGCGTTACATATGGTTTCCGAGGTGCAGAAGCGGGGCGGCATTGCCGGGTTTATCGATGCGGAGCACGCCTTGGACCCGGTCTATGCCCGGAACATCGGGGTGGATATTGACAATCTCTACATCTCCCAGCCGGACAACGGCGAGCAGGCCCTGGAGATCACCGAGACCATGGTGCGCTCGGGAGCCGTGGATATTGTGATTGTGGACTCGGTGGCAGCCCTGGTACCCAAGGCAGAGATTGAGGGGGAGATGGGGGATTCCCATGTGGGTCTCCAGGCCCGTCTCATGTCCCAGGCCCTGCGGAAGCTGACCGGCGTCATCAGCAAGTCCAACTGTACGGTGATCTTCATCAACCAGCTTCGTGAGAAGGTGGGAGTCATGTTCGGCAGCCCGGAGACCACCACAGGAGGCCGGGCCTTAAAGTTCTACGCTTCCGTGCGCATGGATGTGCGCCGCACAGAGTCCTTAAAGCAGGGCGGGGAAGTGATCGGCAACCATGTCCGCGTCAAGGTGGTCAAGAACAAGATCGCGCCTCCCTTTAAGGAGGCGGAGTTTGACATTATGTTCGGCAAGGGAATCTCCAGAGAGGGAGATATTCTGGACCTGGCGGTGAAGGAGAATATTATCGAGAAAAGCGGCGCCTGGTATGCCTACAACGGCAGCAAGATCGGCCAGGGCCGTGAGAATGCCAAGATCTATCTGAAAGAGCATCCCGAGACCAGCGCCCAGGTGGAGATCAAGGTACGGGAAGCCTATGGACTTCCGGGAGACGTGGTAAGCGTACCCCAGGGTGAGGGTTTGGCAGGGGATGGGGCAGATAAGGCAGCGAAAGCCGACAAGCCCGAAAAAGCCGAGAAGACGGAAAAAGCCGACAAAACCGAGAAAGCCGAGAAGAAATAAATGAGAGAATGGCCCCGCAGCAGGAAAACAGACAGCCGGAACCAGACCACGGACAGGGACCCCGGCACAGAGAAGCGTCAGAAGTCAGCCAGGGACCAGGCCCTGACCCTTCTGGAATACGCGGACCGCACGGAGCAGGAGCTTGGCCGGAAGCTGGCAGACCGGGGATACAGCCGGGAAGAGATTCAGAATACCATCCAGTTCCTTCTGGAGTACCGTTATCTGGATGACCGGGCCTACGCCCAGCGGTATGTGCGGTCCAGGGGACAGAGAAAGAGCTGCCGCCAGCTTCGGGCAGAGCTGGAGCAGAAAGGGATAGCCGGAGATCTGATTGAGGCAGCCCTGGAAGAAGAGCCGGTGGACGAGGAAGCACAGATCCGCCGGTTCCTTGAGAAAAAGGGATATTACAGCCAGGAGGACCGGGACTCCCGGTATCTGTGCAGAATAGCCGGGGCACTGGCCAGAAAGGGATTCTCCTACGAGCAGATCCGGAAGGTGATGGGGCAGCCGGAACAGTGTAACAGTTCAGATACCCCTTGAACTGTTACGGCATACGGCCATTCAGAATCGC
>CAJTOV010000211.1 GCA_910577765.1 uncultured Lachnospiraceae bacterium | reverse complement strand
CTGTGTAAACAAAGGGATTCCTGCACCCAACAGCACAGGCGCTACCTGAACAATAAGGTAGTCCACCATATTCTGATCAAGCAGCGGGGCAAGAATGGTATTTCCGCCCACCACCCAGATGCTGCGGTTATTTCCCAGCTCTTTTACAAATTCCACAGGACTGCCATGAACTGCCGTAAAGCCGGGACAGGCAAGCTCCCTGTGGGTGAACACATAATTCTCCGTAGCAGGATAAGCTGCCGCCGGATTTTCTGTTTTTTCAATTTCCTCGAAGGTTCGGCGTCCCATCAGCACAACATCCATGTGACTGTAAAATTCGTCGCAGCTGGTTTCCTCCGGGCTTCCGGTATCATACAGCCAGTTCAGCCCATGCTCTTTTGTTGCCAAATATCCGTCCAATGTGATACAACCGTAAAAAAATACTGCCATGACAACCCCCTGTTTCTCCGTTCAAGGCTCCCCCAGTCTCCGCACCACCCGGCAGGGATTGCCTACGGCCAGGGAATTCTCCGGTATGTGCCTGGTGACCACGCTTCCTGCTCCAATGACGGAACCGGCACCAATGACCACGCCCGGAAGGACGATGACGCCGCCTCCCAGCCAGCAGCCGCTTCCAATGGTAATGGGCTCGGCGTAGGTGCGGCAGAAATACTCCCCGGATTCCGGGTTCCAGTCCGGGGTCAGCCGCTGGGACAGTTCCACAGGATGTGCGGCTGTGTAAAGCTGGACATTGGACGCGATCAGTACATTGTCCCCGATGACGATCCGGTTGCAGTCCACAAAGGTGCAGTTCATGTTAATGGAAACATTGTTTCCGATGTAGATATTTCGCCCGTAATCGCAGATAAAGGGCTGGCCTACGGATACATTGGTGCCGATTTTGCCAAACAGCTGTCTCAGGATCTCTGTTTTCTCTGCTTTCTGCTCATAGGCCAGCTGATGGTATTCCTTCAGCAGGGCCCTGGCACGGGCCTTGAATTCCAGAAAAACCGGATCGTGACAGTCGTAATATTCTCCTGCCATACATTTTTCTAATTCTGTCATGGGAGACCTCCTATTCTGTGGAATATACCACAATCATATACGAAAACTTGTTCCACTGCAAGGGACAGCATGTTCCATTCCCTTTCCTTCTCATATCCTCCTTGCCAGCGCCTCCAGGACGAACAGCACCGGCACCTGGGTGGTTCCGTTGAAACCGCCGTTGATGCGGCTTGAACTGAAATTGTAGGAAAAATTCCAGTCAGACAGCCTGGCCAGTGTGCAGCACGGGGAATTGGTGATACTTAGAATACAGCAGTCCTTCTGGCGGAACTGGTTTACGGCTTTTAGAAGCTCCGGTGTCTCGCCGCTTTCGGAAAGAGCCATAATGGCCGCATAGTCCCAGTGGAAGGTGTCGATGGGGTAACAGGTATCTTCCAGCCCCACGGCAAAATGCCCCAGATTCGAGAAATACCGTGCTCCATACTTTGCCAGAGTCCCCGAAGCCCCGGCACCTACGAAGATGGTCAGGTCTGCCCTGCGGACCGCTTCCACCGCAAACTCCAGCTTTTCCTCAAAGGCCAGGGAATTGGCCCCCTGGAAAAAGGCGGCCAGCTCCCGCAGGTCCTCCCTGGGCCGGCTGGCTGCCCTGGCCTCCAGTTCCATTTTCAAGGCATCCTTGAACTGTCCATAGCCCTGGAAATCATGCTTGTTGCAGAACCGCAGAATGGTGGCGGCTGATACGTGAATCTCCCTGGCCAGCTCCCGGATGGTCATATAGGGAACCTTGTCCATATTGGCAGTAATATACCGGTAAATGCAGGTGTCAGTCTCATTGTACCGCTGGATCTGCTGGTAAGAAAACATCCATGTATCCTCCTGTAAATAATCTCAAATGGCAGCCCGGGTTACAGGCACTGGTGATCTGTAATCATTATATATGGTTACCCTTCCGGACGCAAGAACGGATACTTGACTTTCCCCTTCCCATTCAGTCTGATAGTTACGGTTCATAAGGGCATCTTCTTATCCGGCTATGCCGGACAGGAGACACCGGGCGTTGGTCTGGTATGGCTAATCCGGAATCAGAATCCAGATTAGCCAGAAAAAACCGCCCTGCGGAAATGAATCTCCCGGCACGCCAAAAGGGGCTTTGGCAAAATGCAGAAATCTGTCATTATGCCACAGCCCCTCTGCGGTTTCACGTAGAGAGTGCATAACCGTCCGGGTGAGGAGCCAAACGGTTACAACAAATGCTTACAGATGGAACATGGTCCCGGTCTTTCCCTGGACCGCATCCCGGGACTTCTCCAGGAGGGTGATCAGGGCGGTGCGGCCCGGCTTGGAGCTGGCAAAGTCTACGGCAGCCTGGACCTTGGGAAGCATGGAGCCGGGGGCAAAATGTCCCTGGTCTATGTATTTTTCCGCTTCTTCCACAGACACGTCGGAGAGCCAGGTCTCGTCGGGCTTGCCGAAGTTTAAGGCCACCTGCTCTACGGCTGTCAGGATAATCAGAAAGTCCGCATCCAGTTCCTTTGCCATGAGACAGCTTGCAAAGTCCTTGTCAATGACTGCGCTGGCGCCTTTTAAATGGTTGCCCTGGCGGACCACAGGGATTCCGCCGCCGCCGCAGGCAATGACCAGGTCGCCGGACTCTACCATATTGCGGATGGTGCCGATCTCGATGATCTCCACCGGTTTGGGAGATGCCACCACACGGCGGTAGCCGCGGCCTGAATCCTCCTTCATGATATAATGGAAATTCTCTTCCATCCTTTTGGCCTGCTCCTGGGAAACAAACTTTCCGATGGGCTTGGAGGGATTCTTAAATGCCGGGTCCTCCGGGTCCACCCGCACCTGGGTGATCATGGTGGCAACAGGGATATTGTCAATGCCCCGGTTCAGCATTTCTTCCCGCAAGGCATTCTGTAAATCATACCCGATGTATGCCTGGCTCATGGCCACGCACACGGACAGGGGGGTGTTGGGCTGCTGGGGGTCCTCGTGGGTCAGGGCGATCATGGCATTGTTGACCATGCCTACCTGGGGACCGTTTCCATGGGCCACCACCACCTCACAGCCTTCCTCAATCAGATCCACAATGGCTTTGGCCGTGATCTTCACTGCCTTCATCTGCTCTGGAAGGGTGTTGCCCAGGGCATTGCCGCCCAGGGCGATGACGACTCTCTTCTTCTTGGACATAATCAGATTCCTTTCTCAGGGGATTCCTGTTAGTACTATGGATTCAGAAAAGCTGCCATAGGCAGCTTTTCCAAAATACCGGGACTTATTGGGGGCTGGCTTACTTGAATACTCTTGGAGTTGCCTTCTCTTCCAGTTTCTTCAGAATATCCGCCGGATCTGCGAACTTGGCCAGGAAGATCATGGCTGCAATGATGTAGGGCTTGTAGCTGGCTTCCTTGTACAGCGGGTCGCGGTAGCGGTCAAAGACAGATGCATCCACTTCGCCTTCCTTGCAGCTTACGCCGGAAATGTCAGCCGGCAGGCAGTGAAGGTACAGAGCCTTGCCGTCCTTAGTGGTAGACATCAGCTCCTCGGTGCAGGCCCAGTCCTTGTGCTGTGCGTTCTGTGCCAGCAGCTCCTTCTCCAGGGCCTTGATGCCGTCGGTGTCGCCGTTGCCGTACAGCTCGGTACGCTTCTCCATGGCTGCAAAGGGCGCCCAGCTCTTGGGATATACAATGTCCGCATCCTTAAATGCCTCTGCCATGCTGTTGGTCTTTGTAAAGGAACCGCCGGACTTTTTGGCGTTCTCGGCTGCTACTTCCTCTACCTCCGGGAATACCTCGTAACCTTCCGGATGGGCCAGAACCACGTCCATGCCGAAGCGGGTCATCAGGCCGATGACGCCCTGGGGTACGGACAGAGGCTTGCCGTAGGAAGGAGAGTAGGCCCAGGTCATGGCCAGCTTCTTGCCCTTTAAGTTCTCCACACCGCCGAACTCATGGATGATGTGCAGCATGTCAGCCATGGCCTGGGTGGGATGGTCAATGTCACACTGTAAGTTCACCAGGGTAGGCTTCTGCTCCAGAATGCCGTCCTTGTTGCCCTGGGTCACGGCGTCCACTACCTCGTGCATGTACTTGTTGCCTTTGCCGATGTACATGTCGTCCCGGATACCGATAACATCTGCCATGAAGGAGATCATGTTGGCAGTCTCGCGGACCGTCTCGCCGTGGGCTACCTGGGACTTGCCCTCATCCAGGTCCTGAACCTCCAGGCCCAGCAGGTTGCAGGCGGAAGCAAAGGAGAAACGGGTTCTGGTAGAGTTGTCACGGAACAGGGAAATGCCCAGGCCGCTTTCAAATACCTTGGTGGAAATGTTGTTCTCACGCATGTAGCGCAGAGCGTCGGCTACGGTAAACACAGCCTCCAGCTCCTCGTCGGTTTTCTCCCAGGTCAGGAAGAAATCCCCGTTGTACATATCCTTAAAATTCAGCTTGTTTAACTTGTCAATATAATCCTGCAATGTCTTCATAACAGCCCTCCTGAATTGAATTGTATGATCTTCACGTAATGGCAGGCGGCCAAGGCCAGACCTTCGCTCCCCTTTTCCGGGGCAGACCGCCTGCTGCCAGCTTCCTTATGCCTTACTTATGCCTTAAAATACTCACCCGGCAGCGCTGCGTACACGGCTGCGCAGGTCACCAGATCCTGCTTCCAGGTCTTCTCGTTGGGTGCGTGGGCCTGGGCCTCTGCGCCGGGGCCGAAGCCGATGCAGGGGATGCCGTTGCGTCCCATAATGGACACGCCGTTGGTGGAGAAGGTCCACTTGTCTGTCAGGGGACGGGCCTGGCGCATTTCCAGAGTCTCGGCGGCTCCGATCCGCTGGTCGCCGTACAGACTGGTGTAAGCAGCCTCCAGCGCCCGGGTCACCTTGTGGTCCTTGGGAATGGCCCAGGTGGGGAAGTAGCACTCGATCTCATAGACGCATCCTGTATAGGAAGGACGGTCATAATTGTA
>CAJTOV010000210.1 GCA_910577765.1 uncultured Lachnospiraceae bacterium | reverse complement strand
AGCCAGCTTGACGTCTGTTTTCGTCCAGTTTTCCCCGCCCCGTGAACTGTAACGTTTAATTCTCTATTGACGTTTGGTCTTTTATGGATTACAATTAAAACATGAGACGTCATACGTTATATAAATGTAAAGGAGAAGAACAACATGGAACTGATCAGCCAGAAAATGCGCCGGCTGGCGCCGGAACTGGACCCCTTACGGCTGGGGACGGGGTGGAAGCCGGAGGATCTGTCAAAGCCCCAGATCCTCATTGAGAGTACCTTTGGAGACAGCCATCCAGGCAGCGGCCACTTAGACAGACTGGTGGAGGCAGCCAGGAAGGGAATCGCAGAAGCAGGCGGCTACGGGGCCAGGTATTTCTGCACGGATATCTGCGATGGGGAGAGCCAGGGCACAGACGGAATCAACTTCAGCCTGGCCAGCCGGGAGATGATTGCCAACATGATCGAGATTCACGGCAATGCAACCCCCTTTGACGGCGGGGTATTTATGGCAAGCTGTGACAAGGGGATGCCGGGGAACCTGATGGGCATGGCCCGTCTGAATATTCCTTCCATCATGGTCACCGGCGGAACCATGAGCGCCGGACCGAAGCTTTTGACCCTGGAGCAGCTTGGCATGTACAGTGCCCGGTTTGAGCGGGGAGAGATCAAGGAGGAGGAGCTGACCTGGGCCAAACAGAATGCCTGCCCCAGCTGCGGTGCATGCAGCTTCATCGGCACGGCCTCCACCATGCAGATCATGTCCGAGGCCATGGGACTTGCACTTCCAGGCAGCGCCTTACTGCCGGCCACCAGCCCGGATCTGGAGGAGTATGCCTACCGGGCAGGAAAACGTTCTGTGGAGCTGGCCAGGGAGGGCCTGCGTCCGTCGGATCTGGTGACCATGGACAGCCTGGAGAATGCCATTATGGTCCATGCAGCCATTTCCGGCAGCACCAACTGTCTTCTGCACCTGCCGGCCATTGCCCATGAGTATGGGCTGGAGATCACCGGGGAGACCTTTGACCGCCTCCACCGGGGAGCCCATTATCTTCTTGACATCCGCCCGGCAGGACGCTGGCCAGCAGAATTCTTCTACTATGCCGGAGGGGTGCCTGCTATTATGGAGGAGATCCGGGAGGTACTGCACCTGGATGCCATGACCGTTACCGGAAAGACCCTGGGAGAGAACCTGAAGGAACTGAGGGAAAACGGCTTCTATGAACGCTGCCAGAAGTGGCTGGACGAGGCCAACCGGAAGTATGGGGTCCAGGTGACCCGGGAAGACATTATCCGCCCCTATGACAAGGCCATCGGAACCGACGGAAGCATCGCGGTCCTGAAAGGCAACCTGGCCCCGGAGGGTGCTGTCATTAAGCACACGGCCTGCCCCAAAGAAATGTTCCAGGCAGTGCTGTATGCCCGTCCTTTTGACAGTGAGGAGGCCTGCCTGGATGCGGTGCTCCATCACCAGGTCCAGAAAGGGGATGCGGTATTTATCCGCTACGAAGGCCCCAGAGCCAGCGGCATGCCGGAGATGTTCTACACCTCCGAGGCCATCAGCAGCGATGCAGAGCTGGGCCGCAGCATTGCCCTGATTACGGACGGCCGTTTCTCCGGCGCCTCCACGGGCCCGGTAATTGGACACTGCAGCCCGGAGGCCGCAGACGGAGGCCCCATCGCCCTGGTGGAAGAAGGGGATCTGATTGAGATCGACGTCATGGGCCGGAAGCTGAATATTGTGGGCATCAAAGGAGAGCGGCGGACACCGGAGGAGATCGAAGCCGTTCTGGCCCAGCGCCGGAAAGCCTGGAAGCCCAGGGAGCGCAAGTACAGAAACGGGGTGCTGCGTATGTTCAGTGAACACGCCGCCAGTCCCATGAAGGGGGCATATATGGATTTCGAATAGAGGTATTGCAGACCTGCATTTGTCTGCGTCACCATTTGTCCGGCAGTTCCGGCATATGGCAGGGAACACCACCAGACATAGGAAGGAGCAGTGTATATGAAGGGGAGCTGTGAAACTTGTGCATTCTATGAATATGATGAAGAGTACGATTACTATGTATGCAGCGCCAGCTTAGACGAGGACGAGATGGCCCGTTTTTTGCAGGACAGCCATTTTGCCTGCCCTTATTACCGTCTGGGGGATGAATATGCGGTGGTGAGAAAACAGATGTAGTTCAGTACTGCCTTTAGCCAGCCTCTGGAAATCTGTATGGATTGCTTCAGATTTCCAGGGGCTATAGGTGTTTAAGGGCAGGGGTTACAGGGAATGGGGCGGAGCCGTTTACAGCCCCAGCCTGTCCGCCAGAATTGCCCCTGCACTGGCCACCAGGTCCCCGCAGGGCCGCTGGGCATAGTACTGGTCTGTGCGGGCGGAGGGGGTGGGAACATCCGACTGGTGGTCCAGCCCCAGAAGCTCCCGGCAGATGATACTGCCATTCTGTTCCCGGAAGGCCCCGGCCAGCTCCTGAACCAGCTCATACTGGGCCTTCTTGCCTGCATCGTCTCCAGGGTCACTGTAGCCCTTTAAAAGCCCGGCGGCAAGAAACATGCCGCTGACCGCGCCGCACACCTCCCTGAGACGGCCCATACCGCCGCCAAAGGAGGAGGCCAGCCGCGCCGCCGTCTCCCGGTCCAGCCCCAGATCTTCGTGAAACGCCAGGAAGACAGACTGGCAGCAGTTGTATCCTTCTAAAAAATAAGCACGTGCTTTTTCTCCGTGAATGTTCATTTTAGTCTCTCCTTTGTGAATCATAACTGTAACCAATGATAAACAGATAACCTGTTTTTGTCAATAACAGGATGAAAAGCCCTTTTTCCTATGATATACTGAAGCGTAACAGTTCAGATACCCCTTGAACTGTTACAGCATACGGCCATTTAGAATCGCTGCGCGGTCCCAGGCGCCAGTGACGCCTGTCAGGGACCGACCGAAACGGAGTGTAGAGGGCCGTATGCCCGATGCTTCTTGTCCGGCATAGCCGGACAAGAAGATGCCCCCCCCCGTGAATAGTAACAACTGAACCTGATTTTCGGGAAATATGGGATTGCATAATTTACTTTTTCACCCACGGGTGCTATAATGTCCCGGTAGGTAGGAAATCATATATGGTTAAGGGGAATAAGAATGGGAAGCAGGAATTTCTGGATTTTATTGATCATGATGCTGTCGGGGATTGTCCTGGGAGGTTTTCTGGGCAGTCTGGCAGAGGGGATATCCTTTCTGTCGTGGCTGAATTTCGGCCAGTCCTTTGGGCTGGACACGCCTCTGGTCCTGAATCTGGGGGTTCTTGTAATCACATTCGGACTCTCCATCCGAATTACTATGGCAAGCATCATCGGAGTGATTATCGCGCTTCTGGTTTATCACAATATCCGGTGAAGCCGGGGACAGGCGGCTTACAGCCAGGACCTGTCGGAACTGCCGTAGTGATTCCTCAGACAAAGTAAAGGAGGAACTTATGAGTCTGGAAAAAATGTTTCACTTAAGTGAGAATGGTACGGATGTAAAGAAAGAAGTGCTGGCCGGGATCACCACGTTCATGACCATGGCGTATATCCTGGCAGTGAATCCCAATATCCTGGGAGTGTCGGGTATGGATACGGGAGCGGTCTTTGTGGCCACGGCCCTGGCGTCCATGATTGCCACCCTGATGATGGCGGCATTTGCCAACTATCCCTTTGTTCTGGCGCCTGGAATGGGCCTTAACGCGTATTTCGCTTATACGGTGGTGCTCCAGATGGGCTACACCTGGCAGATGGCCCTGGCGGCTGTATTTGTGGAAGGTCTGATCTTCATCGTGCTGTCCCTGACCAATGTCCGGGAGGCGATCTTCAATGCGATTCCCATGAATTTGAAATATGCAGTGTCCGTGGGTATCGGCCTTTTCATCGCCTTCATTGGCTTGCAGAATGCCAAGATTGTGGTGGGAAGCGCCACACTGGTGGGCTTATATTCCTTTAAGAATTCCGTGGCCGGCGGTATGTTCTGGGGCGAGGGCATCACGGTGGTACTGGCCCTGGCCGGAATCCTGATCACCGCCATTCTGGTAGTGAAAAATGTCCGGGGCAATATTCTGCTGGGGATTCTGATCACCTGGGGCCTGGGGATCATCTGTCAGTTGTGCGGACTGTATCAGGTGAATCCGGAGGCCGGCCTTTTCAGCCTGATCCCGGATTTCTCCGGCGGAATCCATGTGCCAAGCCTGGCCCCCACCTTTATGAAGATGGATTTCAAGGGAATCATGACTTTGGATTTCTTTGTGATCATGTTTGCATTTCTCTTTGTGGATCTCTTTGATACCCTGGGAACCCTGATCGGTGTGGCTTCCAAGGCAGACATGCTGGACCAGGACGGAAAACTGCCTAATATCCGGGGAGCCCTGCTTTCCGATGCAGTGGGCACCTCCATAGGCGCCATGCTGGGAACCTCTACCACAACCACCTTTGTGGAAAGCGCCTCCGGTGTGGCAGAAGGCGGACGGACCGGCCTGACTGCCGTGGTAGCCGCGGTTCTCTTTGGACTGTCCCTGTTCCTGTCCCCCATCTTCCTGGCCATCCCGTCCTTTGCCACGGCGCCGGCCCTGGTGGTGGTGGGCTTTATGATGCTGACCTCCATCACGAAGATTGACTTCTCCGATTACACGGAGGCCATTCCGGCTTACATCGCCATCATCGCCATGCCCTTTATGTACAGCATTTCCGAAGGCATTGCCATGGGCGTCATCTCCTATGTGGTGATCAATGTGGCTACCGGAAGAATAAAGGATAAGAAGATCAGTACGCTGATGTATGTGCTGGCACTGCTGTTTGTGGTGAAATATGTGATTCTGTAATGAGTACCCTCAGTGGACTGGCGCAGGGATGTGCCGGTCCGCTGAGGGTATTTGTGTACGTGGGAGTTTCTTTACCTGGCATTTATTGCGTCGCTTGTCAGCCGGATTTTTGACTAGTACTGCCTTGCGGAAATAACGGTGAAAAAAGTGCCAGATGTCTGCGGCAT
>CAJTOV010000209.1 GCA_910577765.1 uncultured Lachnospiraceae bacterium | reverse complement strand
TGCCGGACAAGAAGCATCGGGCGTCCGCCCGATGTGGAAAACCGGACAAAAACAGACGCCCTTGTAATTTAGAAACGAATGGAGAATTCTATGATAAAAGCAGTGATTTTCGACATGGACGGAGTCCTGATTGACAGCGAGGCCGTATACCTGGAAGGTGACCTGGCCTTTGCCCGCACCAAGAATCCGGCGGTCCGCCTGGAGGACCTGTTCGGTATGGTAGGTTCCTCCAGGGAAGACGCCTGGTCCTGCATGGCCCGGGCCGTCAACAACGGCCAGACCTGGCAGGAGCTCCGGGACGAGTACCGGGCCAACAAAGATATTTTCAAAGAAATCGATTACCGGGCCATCTTCCGCAGGGAAGTCCCCGGCATCCTGGAAGCCCTGGCAGCCATGGGCCTCCGGCTGGCTGTGGCCTCCTCCACCCAGCTGGACCTGGTGGAACGGGTTCTGAGGGAGAACGGTATAGCCCATTACTTTGAACTGGTGGTCAGCGGCGCCCAGTTCCGCCGCAGCAAGCCGGACCCGGAGATCTACCACTACACTGCCGGACGCCTTGGAATCCCCGAATCCCAGTGCCTGGTGATTGAGGACTCCACCTTCGGGGTAACCGCTGCCTCCCGGGCAGGCATGAAGATCGCCGCACTGATCGACAACCGGTTTGACTTTGACCAGTCCCTGGCCGATTACCGGATGGAAAGCCTTGGGGAGATTCCAGGGATCGCCAGGGCTCTGATGGAGGATTGAACGAAATATAAAATTAGTACTGGACATTTTATCGTCTTTGTGGTATGATAAATGCATCTTATAGGAAAAACATCCAGGAAAAGAGGTGGTATTATGTCCTTAACCAACGAAGATTTACTGGCAATCTCCCAACTGATGGATACAAAACTAAAACCTCTGGAAGACCGCAGCAAAAACATGGAACTGCTCCTTGAAAATGATGTGATTCCAAGGCTGAATAACATCGAATCCTGTTATACCTCTACATACCGCAGATATGCCAATGGGATTGACCAGATGGAAGCGGTGCAGACGGACCTTGGAATTATCAAACAAATCATCTCGGAACACAGCAGGAAATTGCAGATGATTTCCTGAACAGTAGCCGTTCAGATGCCCCCTGACCGGTTACTTCAACACGCCAAAAGCAGGAACCTCTGACCCTCCCGTCAGATGCTCCTGCTTTTTACGGCACATTTATGGCTGCCTGGTATGCCGGCAGCGCGCCGGTTCACCCCTGCGCCCTTTTCCGCCGCAGTTCCTCCACCCGCGGCACCGCCTGGGCCTTCAGCTCGCTAAGGAGAATCTTCCCGCTGGCATTCATGGGAAGCTCCTGAAACACCAGCACATATTCCGGCAGCTTGTAGTAGGCCACCTTATCCTTAAGAAAGTCCAGCAGCCCTTCCCGTGAGAACCGGGCCCCGGCCTTTAGGGTAATGCAGGCGGCAATCTGCTCCTGAAGCACCTCTGCCGGCACCCCGATCACCTTCACATTCTCAACAGCCGGATATTCCTTGACCGCATTCTCAATCTCTCCCGGGGAGATGTTCTCCCCGCCCCGGATGATGATCTCCTTAAGCCGTCCCGTAATATAAAGGAAATTCCTCTGGTCCAGATACCCTAAGTCTCCGGTGTGGAGCCAGCCGTCGGGACCGATGGCCGCGGCCGTAGCCTGTGGCATGTTGTAGTAGCCCTGCATCACATTGTAGCCTTTGACCTGGATCTCACCGCTGCTTCCAGTGGGAACCACGGACCCGTCCCGGATATCCACGATCCGCACCTGGCAGTTCTCCACCACCCGGCCTGCTGCCCGGGCATTCTCCTGGTCCGTATCCTCCACATCCCCGATGCTGACGCAGGGGGAGGTCTCGGTCTGTCCGTAGGAGGAATGAAGCTTTAGGCTGGGAATGGCCTGGCGGATCTGCATGTATTCCCCTACGCTGATGGAGGAACCTGCGATGATTCCCCGCCGCAGGGAGCTTAAATCATACCGGGCGAAATCCCGGTTGCGGATCAGGGCCAGGAACATGGAAGGCACCCCGTTCAGCAGGGTACAGCGGTACCGCTGGACCGTATCCAGCACGGTCAGGGACTTGTAATACTCGATCAGGTGCATGACAAAGCCTCTGTGGATGCTGGACAGCAGGCTGGAGGTGATGCCGAAGCAGTGGAACATGGGCACTGCGATCAGCATCTTGTCCCCTTCCCCCCACTGCATATGTTCACAGGTCTCCAGGGAGCTGTTGACCAGGTTGTAATGACTCAGCATGACCCCCTTGGGCCGGGAGGTGGTCCCGGAGGTAAACAGCATGGCCGCCAGATCCCCAGGCGCCACCTGGGCCTTCCAGCCAGCCAGGGCCTCCATGGCCGCCTGGGATTGTTCCTCCCGGGTAAAGGTCTCCAGGGTCATCCAGCCCCCTTCCTCCCCTTCCAGCTTCATGGCAATCCACTCATGGACTTTGCCTTTCAGTCTGGGCTCCAGAACGTCCACGATCTCCCGGTAGGACACCTTCTTGTATCCCTTTCCGTAATAGACATACCGGATATCCGCATATTCAATGATGTCCTCCAGCTCCTTCTCACAGTAGCAGGTATTCAGAAGAGCCGGAACCGCCCCCAGCTTCTCAAGCGCCAGGAAGGTGATCACCCAGTTGGTGGTATTGGTTCCCCAGATTCCCACATGGGTGCCTTTCCGGATGCCCAGGTTGTGCATCCGCACAGCCAGACAGTCGGAAACCTGGTCCAGCTCCCGCCAGGAATAATTCCGGCGCTCCGTCTCAATGGCAATCCCTTCCGGTGTTTTCTCCACCCGGTCTGCCAGACACATCCCTATGGTTTTATTGATCAATTCCATATAAGCTGCCTCTTTTCTCTTACGGTAACCGGCATACTACGGCCACTCTGTCTCCACCAGGCTTCCGTCCTCATGGAACGCCATAGGCACCGGGCCGCTGACATAACTGATTCCCGGCAGATCCCGGATGGAATCATACAGCGCCTTTGACACCTCAATGGTACTCATGGCCAGGGTGTTCTTAATATGTACCACCCGCGCCTTGCTGTAATCTACATTGTGAAGGCAGCGGATACACATGCGGACCGCGTCCTCGTCCGTATTGGCATAGACCGGAATCTGTCCGGCTGTCATGATCCCAGTGGTCAGTCCGTTGGTCCAGGTCACATCCCAGTCCACGTCATTAAGCACGGCACGGGTAGTCACGTCGCAGGCGGAAAGGCCGCAGCCGTTGTGATGGGCTTCCGGCGTGATTCCCCGGACAAACAGCTTATCCAGATTCAGAAGCTCCTTAAAGGTTCCCCCCAGGTTCCTTCCGGTCACATTGGGGTCATGGCCGTTGCCGCTGATATTCTTGCCGATCTCGTCAATAATCAGCACATCAATGTCATTGAACAGGAATTTGGCAATCTTCTCCTTGGCAGTCTCCAGCAGGCGGGCATCCAGGTCCACCATGTTCTCCTTTGTACACACATCAATGTTGCAGATGTCATCGTAAGCATTCTGGACCACTCCCACGCCAAAGGCCACCGGGCATTTCTCCAGGAAAATCTTTCCCACCGGCGGAATCAGCTCCGCAAAACGCTCAAAGCCAAAGCTGTGGAACATGGCTGCCCCCTTGTGCTTGGCAATGCCGATGGCAATCATTTTCAGAAGACCGCTTTCATGAGGCCCCCGGAAATCCGTGTGGGGCTTGACTTTGTTGAAGATGACAATGCCGTCGGACTCGTAGGCATACTTGTCGCAGTACAGCGGAATCCCCTGGAACTCCCCGTACTGGACCACCTCCATGGTGGCACGCACCGGC
The DNA here is from genome assembly GCA_910577765.1 of uncultured Lachnospiraceae bacterium. Taxonomy (GTDB): domain Bacteria; phylum Bacillota; class Clostridia; order Lachnospirales; family Lachnospiraceae; genus Brotaphodocola. The sequence continues at coordinate 1,164 of CAJTOV010000209.1, read as the reverse complement.
ACGCCCATGGTTTCCTGGGTAATGTTGTACCCTGCGATCATTTCCAGCTGGCCCTCTGCGGTGGCGCCTCCATGACTGCCCATGGCAGGAATGATAAACGGCTCTGCCCCCCATTCCTTCAGCACGTCGCACATGGTCCGCACCATGGTATCCAGCTCCGGAATCCCCCGGCTGCCTACGGTGATGCAGATGCTCTTTCCCCTGTAGCTGTCGTGATCCGGCAGCCGGTCCAGCTGGGCCGTCAGATGCTCCCGCACATGGGCAATCTTCTGGGGATCATAGCTCTGGTGGATGGTTACCATCTCCGGAAGCGGTACATCCTCCATCCCCTGGACCTTTGCATGCATCTCAGGGAAATTGATAAACATACTCATAAGACTCCCTCTCCTCTCTTACCTGTGTGAATCCAGTTCCCGGTCCGCCGCCCTTCAGATACCCTCAAACGGCTGCTCCGGATGGGCCCTATTCTCTTGCCATCTGCATCAGGGTCCACTTGCATTCGGTTATCACCTTGCCCTCCTGGTTCACCAGGTTGGCGTCCAGCTTCAGTATTCCTCTGCCCGGCTTGCTGGTATGGCGGGCCTCCGTAGGCGTCATCTCCAGATGGACCGTATCCCCGATCTCCAGAGGCGCCGGATACCGGATCGTCAAATCCAGGAATGCAATGGTGGTTCCCTCGAACATACCGGTCTGGTTGCTCATGCCGGTCATCAGAACCGGCCCCAGCATCCCGTGGGCCACCCGTTTCTTAAAAATGCTTACGTTCTTTCCGTATTCCTCATCCATGTGAAGAGGATTGAAATCCCCGGACAGTCCGGCGAAATTCACCACGTCACACTCGGTTATGGTTCTTGCAATACTCTTATAAGTGGTTCCTATCTCAAAATCTTCCAAATACCATCCAGCCATGCCGTCCCTCTCCTTCCTGCCCGCGGCTGTCATACATTCCTTCTCAAACACAACTGTTGCGGAATACAGCTTTCCGTTTCTCCTTAAAGGAATTAAAGCCCTCGATCTGATCTGGTGTCCCGAAGCAGGCGGTCATATAGCCCAGCTCGATATCCTTGCCCACATCAATGCTTACATCCTCTCCAGCTGTCATAGCGGCCTTCACCAGGGAAATGGCGCTTGCCGAATTGTCAGCGATCAGATTCGCCTCTGCCA
>CAJTOV010000208.1 GCA_910577765.1 uncultured Lachnospiraceae bacterium | reverse complement strand
GCAGGCGTGCAGAGGGCGTAGGCAGCGGGTTCTTTATTCACTGGAATTTCCGCAAGGCAGTACTAGCCCCCTGGGTCCGGCACTACCTGCCGGGCCCGGGGGTTCGTCTTCCCCGGCTTCTTTCCGCAGCTTCCGGTCTGTTACGGCCTGTCCGCTTCTTCCCCTGGACTTGGTTCCAGCCACTGGGGATGCTTTGCAAAATAGGCTACCGCATACTGCTTATCCGCCTCAATCCGCTGTTTCAGTGTCTCTAAATCCGCAAACTTCTGCTCCGGGCGTTCAAAGTCCAGAAGCTGGACTTCCATGGGTTTCCCGTACAGATCCTCCTCCAGGCCCAGAATAAAGGTCTCCACGCCCACCGGATTCTCTCCCTCAATGGTAGGCTTGCAGCCGATATTGCTGACCCCGCCGTAACAGACCCCGTCCACCACCACCCGGGACACATAGACCCCGAAAGGAGGCAGGTATTTCTCCGGCGGCGGCAGGATGTTGGCCGTGGGAAAGCCCAGAAGGCTGCCTCCCATGTGTCTGCCGTGAACCACGGTGCCGTGGATGGCATAAGGTTCCCCCAGAAGCTGGCAGACCTTGGCCATATTGCCGGCTTTCAGCTCCTCCCGCACATAGGTGCTGCTGATATCCCGGTGGTCATCCTGCTCCTTGTGGATGATATTGACCTGATACCCAAGCTCCGGGGCAAGGCGTCTTAAAAGGTCCGCATTGCCGGCCCGCTGATAGCCAAAGCCGCAGTCCGGTCCCGCCACCACGGCCCTGGCATGCATCTGTCCCACCAGAATGACCCGGACAAAATCCTCCGGGGACATGCGGGCCACCTGCTGGCTGAAGGGATATTCCACCAGATAGTCAATACCCATTTTCTCCATATTGTCCCGGCGTTCCTGGCTGGTGGTAATCAGCCCCTGGGCCGTCCCGGCCACCACCCCGCCCGGGGCCCTGTCAAAGGTAAATACTGCCGTGCGGTAGCCATACTCCTGCTGGATTTCCTGCATCCTGCGCAGCAGTTTCTGGTGGCCTTTGTGACGCCCGTCAAACTTGCCGATGGTCACCACCGTAGGCTCCTGAATCTGAAACTCCCTTGTTCCGGTAATCGTGCGCATCCCTCAACTGCCTCCTGGAAATAGTTTCTGGGGTTTATACTGTCCCTTTGCCTCCTGGTACTCATAGACTCCGATGAACCGGAGCCCGCTGTCATAGACCCGGACCCTGGGATACTCCAGGGGCACCGGCACCTGGCCCGGCTCCCGGTTCCCGCTTTCCTGGGCGGTTTTCCCCGGCTGCATCCACACCCGGGCCAGCCCGGGACGGAAGGGATTTCCGTTGCGGGCCAGCTTATCTCCCTCCCCGGGGCACATCCGCAGTCCCGGCAGACCCGCAAACACCCGGTCCACGGGACAGACCACGGTCTCTGCCTGGCCTGCGTCCCGCAGGGCCTCGATCCTGTCCAGGGTCAGACTGTCCTCCAGGCAAAATTCGCCTACACGGGTTCTGACCAGACCTTCCATGCAGCCGCCGCAGCCCAGCTTTCTTCCTATATCATGGCACAGGGTACGGATGTAGGTCCCCTTGGAGCAGGTAACCTCCAGGGTCACCCGGGGAAGGCAGATATCCTCCACCTTAAGCTCCAGAATCTCCACGGGCCTTGCCGCACGCTCCACTTCCTTTCCGGCACGGGCCAGCTCATAGAGCTTCTTTCCCCCTACCTTTAAAGCCGAGTACATAGGCGGTACCTGCATGTAGGTACCCAGAAAGGAGGCGGCTGTCTGGCGGACCTGGCCCCCGGTCACCTGGACCGGCGCCTGGGCCAGAATCCGTCCTGTGGTGTCCTGGGTGTCTGTTTCCAGACCCAGAAGCAGCACTGCCCGGTAGGTCTTGGTCCGGTCCGCCAGCATGTCGCAGAGCCGGGTGCCGCTTCCTAAGCATACCGGCAGAACCCCTTCCGCCTCAGGGTCCAGGGTGCCGGTATGGCCGATCTTCTTCATCCGTAAAATACCTCTCATTTTCGCAACCACGTCATGAGAGGTATAGCCTTTTTCTTTATATACATTGATAATGCCGTCCATTATCCTTCGTGCTCCTCAATCTGCTTTTCAATGTGGGATGACAGGTTGTTGACCACATCGTACATGCTGCCGCTCATGGTGCACCCGGCTGCCCGGATATGTCCGCCCCCGCCGAAAAAGGCCGCCACTTTGCTGACATCCACATACTGGTTGGAACGCATGCTCACTTTGTATACATGGTTCTCCACCTCGTGAAGGAAAATGGCGCACTCTACCCCTTCGGTTACCCGCAGCTGGTCCACGATTCCCTCCAGGTCCGCGGCGGTCACATTGTAAAAATCCATGTCCTTCATACGGATGGCGCTGAAGATACATTTGCCGTGAAGGAACAGAATGCTTTCCATCAGGGCCCTGCCCAGAATCTGGTTCTGCACATAAGTCTTCCGGTAAAAGCTTTCATCAATGATCCGGCTGAAATCAATGCCTTTGGCCATCATCCTGCCGGCGGCCTCCATGGTCTTTGCCGTGGTGTTGCTGTTCTTGAACACATTGGTGTCATGGAGAATCCCGGTGTAGATGCAGGCAGCCACATCCCGGTCAATCCGGTCCTGCTCCAGATAGTCGCAGAGCAGTTCGCAGGTGGCACTGGCCTGGGGGTCCACAAGATTCTCCTGGGCATAGCCCCGGTTGGTAATATGGTGGTCAATGCAGATACTTCGCGCCGCCCCTTCCAGGTACACGGCAAATGCTCCCAGCCGCGCTGCATCGCTGCTGTCCAGACAGATACACAGGTCATACTGCTTCCCGGAATCCGCGTCCTGGCTGATACTGTCAAACCGTTTCAGATAACGGAACTTTACCGGGGGCGTCTCCAGATACACCTGTATCTCCCTGTCCGGATACTGTCCGGCCAGATAATTCCACACAGCCAGGCAGGCTCCTACACAGTCTCCGTCAGGCCGTACATGGCCCAGAATCGCAATCCGCTGTGCCCCATGGGCTAATTCCAGCAATTTGTTCATCCAATCCTCTCCCTTTTTGCCGCGGCGCAGCCGAAAACCTCTGCGCCGCCTTCCATTACTTCAACTCTTACTCCGCGTCCGTCTCCTCCTCGGGCTCATCGTTCAAATCCTTTGTTACCTGGTCAATGAGCCTTGACATGTGGACCCCGTACTCAATGGACTGGTCCAGGACAAACAGAAGCTCCGGTGTATTTCTCAGATTGATTCTGTGGGCCAGCTCCCTGCGGATATAACCCACCGCGCTTTTCAGCCCGGCTATGGCTGCCTGGGCCGCCTCGGCATTTCCCAGGACACTGACATAGACCTTGCAGTATTTTAAATCCGGGGTCACCTCCACCGACACGATGCTGGTCATGGCCCGGGTGACCCGTGGGTCCTTGATCTCCGTGCGGATGATATCGCTCAGTTCCCGCTGGACCTCCATGTTGATTCTTGTGTTTTTGATACTGTTTTTCCGCATAATGCCCCCTTTCCGGCACATTCTACCGCGGTACTTCAACCATAATATATGCCTCAACCATATCGTCTTCCTGGATATCGTTGAATTTCTCAAATACCAGGCCGCATTCGTAGCCGGTAGCAACTTCCTTCACATCATCTTTAAACCGCTTTAAGGATGCCAGCGGCCCTTCGAAAAGCTGCTCCCCGTCCCGGGTCAGCCGGCAGGTACAGCCTCTCTGGAACTTTCCGTCCATAACATAAGCACCTGCAATGGTACCTACGCCGGAAGCCTTGAATGTCTGGCGCACCACTGCGTGGCCGATGACCTGCTCCTCGAATACCGGGTCCAGCATACCCTTCATGGCAGCTTCCACATCCTCGATAGCCTGGTAGATCACCCGGTACAGGCGTACATCCACCTTCTCCCGCTCTGCTATGGATTTGGCAGTCACATCCGGCCTTACATTGAAGCCGATGATAATGGCGTTGGAGGCGGATGCCAGGGTCACGTCGGACTCATTGATGGCACCTACGCCGCCGTGGATCACTTTGACCACTACCTCCTCGTTGGACAGCTTCACAAGACTCTGCTTCACTGCCTCCACGGAACCCTGGACGTCTGCCTTGACGATAATGGGCAGCTCCTTCACATTGCCAGCCTTGATCTGGCTGAACAGATCATCCAGGGACAGTCTGGACCGGGTGTCCTCCAGCAGCTTGTTCTTGCCTTCTGCAATGAAGGTCTCCGCATAGCTTCTGGCCTCCTTCTCATTGTCCACGGCCATAAGCACATCCCCGGCTCCCGGCACATCGTTAAGACCCAGAACCTCCACAGGCATGGAGGGACCTGCCTCCTTCACCCGGCGGCCCTTGTCGTCCATCATGGCACGGACCTTGCCGTAGCAGGGACCGGCTGTCACGTTGTCCCCTACCCGCAGGGTGCCCTTCTGAACCAGAATGGTAGCCACCGGACCTTTGCCCTTGTCAAGCTCTGCCTCGATAACCAGGCCCCTGGCCTTACGGTCCGGATTGGCCTTCAGCTCCCGTACCTCTGCTGCCAGAAGGATCATCTCCAGCAGCTCCGGAATACCGTCCTTGGTATGGGCAGATACCGGCACAAAGATGGTGCTTCCGCCCCAGTCCTCAGGAATCAGTTCATACTCGGACAGTTCCTGCTTCACCCGGTCTACATTGGCACTGGGCTTATCGATCTTGTTGATGGCCACAATGATCTCCACACCTGCTGCTTTTGCATGGTTGATGGCCTCCACGGTCTGGGGCATGACGCCGTCGTCGGCCGCTACCACCAGAATGGCAATATCCGTAGACTGGGCACCTCTGAGACGCATGGCCGTAAATGCCTCGTGTCCCGGAGTATCCAGGAAGGTGATCTGGTGGTCATTGATCTCCACCGTGTAGGCGCCGATGTGCTGGGTGATACCGCCGGCCTCCCGGGAGGTCACGTTGGTGGAACGGATAGCATCCAGAAGGGAGGTCTTGCCGTGGTCAACATGACCCATGACACAGACCACCGGCGGTCTGGGAATCATATCGCTCTCATCCTCCGCGTCTTCCTTCAGAAGCTCGGCAATCACATCCACCTTTTCTTCCTTCTCGCACAGCACGTCGTATTCCATGGC